>JAAYCK010000043.1 GCA_012729835.1 Syntrophomonadaceae bacterium | reverse complement strand
CTAAACTCGTATGTTTGACCGCTTTCATCGGCCGGACCTACTGACATCCCCGTAGCCCAATCGGTTATTGTCTGGGCGCCGGCGTCTTCCAGAATTGTCTGATCTGCTCCCTTGATGAAGGTAGGAGCACTATTGGCAGCATTGATCGTAATGTTAAATGTATTCGTGCCGGTTGCATATTCACCCATTCCGTCGTTAACATTAAAAGTAAAGCTATCATTGCCATTCTCGGTTGGACTTGGCACATATCTAATCATACTGTTATTAATGTCACTCTGGGTAAATTCAGCATTAACAGCCATTTCTGTACCATCTATGGTTAATTTGCCTTTGCCAGGTACAGTCAAAAGTTTATATACTAATTCTCCCGGCTCAGTGCTTTCCGCATCTGTTGTTTGCAGCTCTGTATTGCTGATAACTGCTGGCGTATTCTCATTGGTACTTATGCCAGTGTTCACGGTTACCAGCGGCGGTGTGTTTATAAGGACAGCTATTCCGCCGGCGTTAACATTACTAAGTTCTACTGATTGGGCTTGAGAAACAAGATTAATTTTGTATATTTTAGCAACTGAAGAATGCATGTCAGCAACATAAAGATCTGAACCCGCGATTGTCAGGGCTTTGGGCGCTCCGGTTGAGGACACGTATACAAAATCAGAAACAGATTTATCGGAGAGTTTGACTTTGCGTATTTTGAAATTGGGATCATAGGCTTCCGAAAAATACAAGAATTCACCCTGGACGGCTAATCCATAGGCATGGACATCTGTCATAAATGCAACTGGATTACTTGTCCCGGAAGCGACTTTATAGATTGCAGCCACGCTCTCATGGGGATCGGAAAAATACACATCGCCATTTTCAGCAACCGTTATCGCTTCCGGTGTCCCGGTTTCCGTCGTATAGAGTACGGTTGGACTATTCAAAGGATTCGTAAGATTTGCTCTCACAACGTTGTAATGTTCAATATTACTATCATCTGTATGGGACTGGGTATAGTAAAAAAAGTTACTGTCAGCATCTACAGCCAGGCCTTCTGCATAGACCCCGCTAAGATACGGGGTTGTAGAGCTGCCAGTCAAATTGCTTTGATAGATGACTCCTTCTAAAGGGTCGGCAAAGTAGAGCTTGCCATGGCTGCTATCAAGAGCCACCGGTTTGATTGTGCCATTAACCGATGTAAAAACAGTTTTCTCCTGAGAAGAATATGTAAATCTCATTTCGTAGGGGCTGTAGGACTGCCCGTAATAAAGAATGGTTGAAGCTTCAGCCAAACCTGCATTGAACAATATAAGACAGATCGCAAAAATAGCCATACTGATTGCTCTGATAAGCAGATTGGACAGATTTCTTATTGCCATAATCATCACCTGACTTTCTTAATTGGATTCATCTTATTTGTATCCTGGCAGACGTGAACTAGTTTTGCGAAGGGAAAACCCCCGCCTGTATACAAATACAGTAATTGACAACCAGGTAGGGCTGCCTATTCTCATGGGGCTGGCTGCCGCCAGTCGAGCTAAACATGACTGAATCAGCTGCAGGAGCATATAATTTTATATCCTGATTTTCCAGCGTCTTAGGTGCTGCCAGTATGCTGCTTCCCCCCGGCACAGTCAGAGTGCCTGGGCTAGTGCTGGCAAAAGCATGCGCGTCAGACGGTATTTCAGCTATAGTTAAGGTATGAGCCTCTTCCCCGGCACTTTCTCCCAGGGCATGGCCATCACCCATATTAATGGCTAACCTCCCCCGTAGGTCAGGCAAGGCAAAGGTTGTTTGCCCATTCCCCCCGTATGTAGTACCCAGCAGGGAAAAGAGGGCCTGGTTCTGATTGATGGGTAGTAATTGCCCATTACACTGAGCCCATCCCTTGGGTGCAAAGCTAAAGGGAAAGATTTTAATCTCCCCTAAGAAAGGTTCGGCCATAGCAGGTTTCGGAAGTATTGCTCCAAAGATAAAGCTGATAAACAACACTAAAAGCAGCAATCCACTTGTTTTAAATCTCATAAATGTTCTCCTTTCATTGTTCTTGATTTATGGCCGGGGAGGGAAAATTCCCTGAAGAGCAATGCAATAATTTACGACCAGATAAGGCTGCATATTATTATGAGGCAGACCGCCGCCTGTAGAGGTTAATGTGCTGTTGGGAGCCGAGTTATATATATTTATTTCCTTTCGGTCACTGGTGGTAACCCTGGCAAAACTTTTTCCCGCTCCTGGTTCAGCTGAATTCCCAGGTTCTGTCGTAAATGAATAAGAATGTGTATGAACTGGTATTTCAGTTTTTATAAGCGTTGTTGTTTGGGAGTAGCCTTGCTGACCTAAATCATATAGACTTAGCCCCGGCCCCTGCCCGGCTTGAATAGGAACCCGGCCCTGGAGATCAGGGAGTGCAAAGGTAGATTTGCCATCTCCACCATAAGTCGTACCCAGAAGAGAAAAGAGGGCGGTATTTTGACTAATGGGGAGGATTTGGCCATTACACATGGCCCACCCTTTGGGTGCAAAGTTAAACGCAAAAGCATCAATTTCGCCAAGAAACTGATCATCAGCACCAGCCAAAACCTGAGCCGGGTAAATGACCGCTGATAAGAAAATCAAAACAAACAACAAAGCTGCCCGTAAAATGACATTAAATAAATCCGATAACTTCAAAATTTATATCTCCTTTCTACAATAAACTTTGTTTAACATACTTTCGTCACTAATCTTGTGAGGGAAAAACGCCGAATAAGGAAATAATGTAATTGATAGCTAAATAGGGCTGCATGTTATCGTGGGGTTGGCTTCCGCCCAGGTTAGGTACATTAGATGAAGTTTTACCGGTAGTTGTATCAGAATATATGTTTATATCCTGCCGGTCCAAAACAGCCTTCGCAGGGCCGTTCCCGGTTGGATTATTGCTGCTGCCTGCTTGACTGCTGCCTTGTCCGAAGCTGTGCGCAGGGA
The DNA here is from genome assembly GCA_012729835.1 of Syntrophomonadaceae bacterium. GTDB lineage: Bacteria > Bacillota > Syntrophomonadia > Syntrophomonadales > Syntrophomonadaceae > Syntrophomonas_A. The sequence goes on along the minus strand of JAAYCK010000043.1, from coordinate 98 downwards.
TTTGGTTCACAGTTAATGTAACTGTTTCGACCCCACCGGTCTCTCCAATAATATAGGCAGTACCGCTCGAGCCAGTTCCCATATGAATCGGAGCACGT
>JAAYCK010000042.1 GCA_012729835.1 Syntrophomonadaceae bacterium | reverse complement strand
TCTGAGATATTACCTGTCTTGCGGCAGTCAACTCTAACAGAAGAGTAAAACTTCAAAGCCTGACCACCAGTTGTGGTTTCCGGGTTGCCAAACATTACACCAATCTTCATACGGATTTGGTTTGTAAAGATTACGAGGGTATTACTTTTTTGGATTGCACCTGTGAGTTTTCTCATAGCCTGCGACATAAGTCTGGCTTGCATACCCATGACTGCATCTCCCATTTCACCTTCGATTTCTGCCCGGGGGACAAGAGCTGCTACTGAGTCAATAACTACTACATCAACTCCACCAGAGCGAATAAGCGTTTCAACAATTTCAAGCGCCTGTTCACCGGTATCGGGCTGCGAAATAATGAGGTCATCAAGGTTAACACCAATACTCGATGCTCTTACAGGATCAAGAGCGTGTTCAGCATCAATAAAGGCAGCGGTCATACCTTTTTTTTGTGCTTCAGCGATAACATGGAGACAAACCGTCGTTTTCCCCGAAGCTTCAGGACCGTAAATTTCAATCACTCTTCCTTTTGGAAGACCACCGACTCCCAAGGCAAGATCAATTGCAATCGAACCGGTAGAAATAACATCAAGGTTTGTTGTCCTTGTATTTTGTCCCAGCATCATAATTGAACCTTTTCCATACTGTTTCTCTATCTGCTGCATTGCAATCTTTACTGCTTCTAATCTCTGAGTACTTTTCATACTTGCATTTCCATTCTCAGGTACCTCGGTTACAACTGTTTTCGTTCTTGGCATAGTTCACTCCTTTTGGCACTATGGTTGGATAAATAATAATGCTAATTCAACCATAAAGATTGCTATTATTCAAGCAAGCTATATGTCCATTTTGTTTACAGAAGCTTGAAAAATTGGGGTATAATAACTAGGTTTAACACGGGGTATGGTCTAGTGGTATGATGGGCGCATGGGGTGCGTCCGACGTCAGTTCGATTCTGACTACCCCGACTCTAAAAGATAAATAAGCTCCAGGCTTACCGTATCGTCTACTTTCAGTTCTCCCGCTCACTTTGTTCACGGGACGGCCTGTCTAAACGACATGCACGGGATTCTGACTACCTTTCACTTAATTGGAAGGTAACTATTCCAGAAGATTATTGTAGTTTTGAATCATGGAAATCTTGCTTATCTTTCCCTCTCCATTTAAAACAATTCCAATTGCTTGTTCGTTTTCCATAAGACCAATAATGGCAGTGGCATAATGTTCGGGATACTGTGCCCGAAGTCCCGCATCAATTTCGTTATCTGAAAAATCCCACATTCCGGTAAATGTTTGTAAATACGGTTCTAGATTTGCGTACACTTGTTCTTTTGGTAAGACTCCACAGCACGTATCTCCTTCAATTCTAACCTCGACTGTATCAGCCATATAATCTTCCAGCATCGGGTAGGTATACATTAAAAGAGCAGTTACTATCTCATCTCTGACAATCGGAAAGTCAAGTACAGGTGCAACCGTGGGGGTTGGTTCAACTGTTGCCTCCGGAGAGAGTGAAGTTTCAGGTAAAGGAGAAGAGGACAAAACCGCAGAAGTTTCAGCTTGAGGAATAGGAG
>JAAYCK010000041.1 GCA_012729835.1 Syntrophomonadaceae bacterium | reverse complement strand
CCGTTTTCCAACTAATTAACTCATAGTCGTCTCCTGATTCAAGTCTATTAATCCATTTAAGACTTTCCTTAGCCGCTTGACTGTCCATAACACACCAAAGCTGTCCGGATTTTCCAGATTGTTTACGGAACTGATCCCACACAACAACTTGCAAGTTACCATCATAAATATTTATATTGTTGTCTGCCGTATCAGACTTTCCGGTAGAGCCAACAATCTCTAACGCTTTCTTACGCAAAGCTGTGGGCACAATCAAGGTATCTGGAATCATCCCAGCTGTGTTCCCATTTTCATCCTTGCAGTCAAACATTTTTTGGCATACGGTTTCCAGGTTTTCTTCATCCAATTCCAGTGTTTCAAGGTTATCTTGAGTAGTACTATAGTTAGCCGAAGTCTGAGAATTACTGGCTAAAGGTAATCCATTTGCGGTTAGTGTCCAGTTAAGAGTTACCCCGTTAACCGTAAAGCTAGTCTGGTCGGCATAAGTAAATATTCCACCAGCACAAGCGTTACGGCAACGAGCGGCGCCAAGAGCAAACATGCCGTGTTCGTTTTTTAAATTCACTAATTTAGCATTAGACAATGTGAAACGGTCATACTGGAGCCCTCCTTGCCACACGAGCGGAGTCCACACTTTTGCGTTGCCATCTTTAACCGCACCATAAGTAAATTCGCCTTTCCATTCCTTAAATTCGATAGCTCCAACAAGTTCACTGATTGCCTCAGTTGGATTGTCAGACTGTACCTCGTCAAATAACACCGGAATCATGGAATTTTTGTATGCCTTAGCGTATTTGTCCTGCCAATACTCAAGCAATGGGTTCTCATAAAGCCCTACCAGTTTATTGAAATTACCTGAACTCTGAATCATTACACTCATCTATTTCACCTCTTTCTCTAACTAGCCACAATAGCGTTTTTGACTGCCAGGCAGATTACTTTGTTGTTCACGGTATCGTCATTGAGAATAACCAAGTGCCCGCTGGATACGTCAGAAGCATCAATGTTGGAACCGTCTGCATTACCCAAGGTTGCTGTTTCACAACCAGGTTCAAAGTCAGCATGGGGACTACCAGTATAATCAGCCTCAATCATATCACCGGGCTTAACCAGTTCCATGTAACCAAGTTCATCAGTTCCGCCAGTAGTAGCTTTATAACAAATTGCATAAATACGGTCTGTGCCAACAGCTTTGGTCCATCTGCCGGAAGACAGCTTGTAAGCCTGTCCGACAACGCTGGTTTCGTCATTGGTCATGTAAATATTGTCGACGTATTTACTGTGGTAATCCCCATAAATACTGCCAATAAGTTTTAATGCCATTTTAAATTCAACTCCTTAAATAAAATTAGCAAGACTATCTTTTGCCTTGCTTTTTGTATTTTGCGGCTCTTTTCTTAGCCTCTTTTTCGCTATACCCCATCATTTTCCAGACTCTTAACTGTTCAGGGGATAAATCTACAGTGGTTTCAAACCCACCGCCTCCACTTTTCTCGCTTTGTAGGTGGGATTTGGAATTAACATTTTTCAATGTCTTATTTGCTCCATTTCTTTTAGCAAACTCTAATACTTCATCTTCGTGTGTAGCCAACCAAGCCGCTTTAAGCGGTACTCCAGATCTCATCATTGCCAACGTGCCTTCGTCAAGGCTATCCAATGCCGGGACCATATCGCTACCGTATTTCTTAACTAGGGCTTCATGGTCAGCCTTAATTTGTTTGCCTATGTTTTCCATGGCAGATTGTCTTTGCCTCTCGGATTCACGTTGTTCACCAACTTGCAACCGCCGTTCAAGTTCTTGTACCTTTAAATCCTGCTTTACTTTGTCAGCCATTAACTGAGCTATCTGAGGGTCGTAGCCGTCACTAACAGCCTTTTGGTAAACCTGGGCAGGTAGTTGAGCCTGTTGATGCTTTTCCTGTTCTGCCTTTTGTCGTCTTTCATGGTCTATTGCAGCCTGGTACTGTTCCCATGTTTTCAGACCATGGGATTGTCCAAAATTGCTTTCTACCCATGTATCCCTTTCTCTGCGTTCTTGCTCTGCTTTACGCTCTGCCGCTTCTGCCTTGCGCCTTAACTCGGCAAAAGCTCTATCAGCTTCGGGAGATTGCTTTTTAACTGGTTCGGGTACCCCATCGCTATCATCATCGTCACCCTGACCAACGACATCAGGATCATCATTGCCAATAAAAATATTGGAAGCATTACCTTCATCATCATTACCACCAATATCATTGCCAATGCCTGCGCTTACGTCTGCGCCGATGTTTGCACTGGAACCATCACCAGCATTGTTGTCAGCACCACCGAAATCACCATCCGCGAATAACTGCATGTCAAATGGAAAAGCCGCGACCCTTTCCTGACCTTCGTTTACAGGCATTTTATTCATGGTTATATACCTCCAATTTTTTAACTTTAATTTTGGTTTTAGGAAAAACTTATTTTCCGTTATTCATCCCTTTTCTGGCTCGGAGATCGCCGCCTTTAATAACCTTAGTGGCACTCTTTTCTGTTTTTCCGGATTTACCATAGGTAAAGGAAGCAGTACAAGGCATGGGTTCTTTGGGCTTGTTGCTTGCCATACTTTTCACCTCCAATCGTTTAAATCGTCCGTTGAGCGACTACGGCAATTGCGCTCTAATTAGGTAGTCAAACATCTGCACTCTTTTGGAAAAGAGCGATTATGTTAAGCCCATATATTGGGCAGTAAATAGGGCATAAAAATGTACAGAAACACAAAAAAAGCGGTCCTATCTCACCAATTAAAGTGAAACAGGACCGCGGGGGGTCGCTTAAAAAACTATCTCATTATACCGCCCACACCGGGGGCACTTCTTAATTACTACAGGCTTATCTCTTACATCAGGTCTGGTCACAAAAATAGACGGCTCTTTACCGTCCCTTACATGCTGTTCTGTTGAATCCATGTTGCTTTCAAACAATGTTCTGCTGCAATTTAAACATTGATATTTGATTATTTGCAGGTACATCACCTTCTTTTTATTAAACTACCAAAGCCATCATTTCCTGTTGGACCTCTGGCGGCAAGGCATCGAATTCCTGTCGTAAATCATCCGGCATCTGATCTAACAAAGGATTGCCCGAAGTAGTATTGTTGCCCCCAGGATTTTGTTGATTCTGCTTTTCTAGCTTCATTTGCTCCTCCTGTATGGCCTTTTGTCTCTCGACCTCTTTTTCTAAGTCCTGGATGATCTTATCCAGATAAGGCATACCAATCTTCTGTAATATCTTGAGATAGGCAACATTCCCGGGTGTAGGTTCAAATGCTTTTTGGCTTGCTAATTGAACAATGTTACCCATAATCTCGCTCTTGTTCTGCATGAATCCAGCCTGTGCCGATACGTTAATATCAAAGTTGGGATAGACAACATTACCTCTATCGTCCCTTAACATTGAAAGCCTGGAGAATGTGCCAAACTCAGGCTTACTATCATTCCCGGATATTCTAAACGGCCTGTCATCGTCACAAAAGGCCATAGCAAAATCGGCTATTACTCGGTATAGCTTCTTAAACGCTATTGCTTTGTAGGTGCTGGCCAGATTAGCTTTATAGGTAGCCTGAGATACATACAACTGAGCTTGTTTAGCAGATTTTACCCCAGGGTCATGTACTCCCATAACTGAGTTAGTGGCCCCGGTTGTAAGCTGTATCTTTGACCACAGGTATTCTATCCAGTTTATACCGTCAATATTGGTATTTAGGTCTACATCCTTTACGTTACCCCTAACTACGATAACCTCAGAACCAGGATCCATAATCTGCTTAACATCATCTTCGTTATCGCAAAGTATCTTCTTCCTACCACGCAAAAAAGATTCTTCCTGGACGTATATAGCCTTTAATGCAGACTCATATAAGTCCTTAATGTCGTCAATCATAGAAGTGCCCCAGCATGATAAGTCCCTAGGAAGATATACCTGGTAAATTATATCCCACCGTTTGGGAATATAATAATCCACCTTATAGCCCAAAGCCATGCCGGTTTCTTCATCGTATGCAATGCTATCAGGATCAACGATTATTTCCTCTATAGGCTTTAATATCGGTTCTCCCTTTTCGTCAACCCCGGCTCTTATCATAGTACCTGGATCAAGAATTTCATACTCGGTAGGTTCACCGTTTTCATCCCTATGCCAATAGAATTTCTCTATATGGTCCAACAACAATTCACCGGACCACCAGAACTTACAAATATCTCCGTTATCATCTCTGTATGTGGTTTCAATTATTGAATACCTGGAAAGACCGGTATCGCTTCTTCCTGAAACTTCGTGAGTACTGGAATTGAATGATACTCCGTCACCATCCATTATTTCATCGTATTCCTCATAAAATGTTGCTTTGTCCTCTAAGTCTTCCCTGGTAATGTGCGGCCAACGTCTAAGTATGTATTTTTCGGTTTTGTTAAGGATATGATGGTAATGCTCCAAGTCATTTTCCCAATCTAGTGCTCCAGCATTGGGTATTATATGTTTTGGGTGAGGATCGCTTATTTCAATTTCTCCAACATAAGATCCATATCTAACTGAGTTGTTCCAATGTACCTTGTAGAAGCCACCTCCGAACTTCTTGGACCTACGTTCATTCCATAGGTTGATTTCCTCCATCGGAGATTCTTGACATACGGAACTTATGTATTTGCCGAAGATTTTAGCGATTAATTCATCGTCTAATGCTTTACCTGTTATGTCTGGTTGCGGTACCGACAAATCAATTAATGCTTCAATTGTTGTACGCACAAAGTTAATAACGGTCCTTACGTTCCGATTTTGATTGTAACCGAGATCAGTCAAGTTGCCGAATTGCCGTTTGCCTTGATAGTATTGCTCGTATTCGTCAAAACTGGTGTCTATTGTGCTTTTGGCTCTACGATCAATTTCAAATTGTCTTGACCATTTTTCAATAAAATCAACTATCTCTTGCTGCTTTTCCTGCTTGTCTCTGTTTTCTTGCATCTTCCTCACCACCTTTTTAAACGGTTTCAGTAAATCCATATGAGCTTCACCACCTTAAAAATAGGCATTAAAAAAACCGCTTGATTGGCGGTTAAAACCTGCATTAAATTTCTTACCATCCTCCGAAGGATGACCTTTGCATGTGCCTTGGCATGGTCCTGTAAACCTTTTCAAATTGAAGATTGTTCCTAATCCTCTCTTTTTCTTCTTCGGTTGCACCCTTGGGAAATGTTAACTTCCCTTCAATTGAAGACTCTGGATGCCTGCTCATGCAGAAATAGCGGGCACTTTCATTGATGTGTGACACTATATGCGGCTTGTCCGCTGCATCCTCTGGATTATGCTCGTCATGCTGCAGCATCGGCAGGTACTTGATAAAGTTCTTGCAGTTACTAAATATCTGCATCCTGGCGGTTTCGGTTACATTTCCCTTGTCGTCTTTTATCTCGAAGGGCTCCAGATATTCTCGCATTGCCCTCCATCCTGCTATACGCTTATGATTGGCCTTGACTAAACCTTTTAGCCCTGCTCTGCTCATTATCTCTACTCCGCTGGCTCCTGTTTCCTGTCTGCGGCTCCACAAATCGGGGGAGGCGGTTGTATAGGATATATGTTCGTCGTCCGGGGTCATATTAACTATTTTCTCAGCCGCTTTGGTTAGGTTTAATCCTGGTTCGTGCAACTCCCTGTATGCGAATACCTGCCCGTTGTTTGCTACGGCCCACCAGATACAGGCTGTCATATCTAAGCCATAATCAAGTGAACGTATACGCTTCCAGTATGGAGGTATCTCGAAAGGGGGGACTACGTGGATTTCTTTGCGAAATTCCGGGAAAAACCTACCGCTAAATACATCGAAGTCACCGTATAACAAGGCCCTTCTTGTTTCTTCCGGCTGAGATTCTAATGTTGCTCTATAACCTGGATCTCTTTTTTCAAGTATCTGGTTGTCTTCTAATCGTGCAGGAATAAATATATGTTTTTCAAATCTACCCGGCTCTACTTCTACTTCATGTACTTGTTCAGGTTCGCCAACATCAACAAATTCTTCTTTAAACATCATATGAGATTCACCGCCAGGGTTTGTAGCCCCTGCCGCAAAAGGTATTACCTTGTCTTTAGTAGCTCTATTACGAGTCAATAAATATCTTATTTGGAACTTAGTAAATTGCGTTTGTTCATCGTACAATAAAATATCAAATTGCTGGGACTGATAAGAAAAAACATCGTTCTCGTTTTCACAATGACAAAATTGAAGAAGTGCGCCTGTCGGCATTGTCCATCTTCTAAGTCCGGCATTGTAATCAGCCCAATGTGACATTAGTTCTTGGCTTCTTAGTATAGCTCCCCCAGGACCTTCTAATTGAGTATATTTGCGCCTAAAAAGCCCTATATTTATACCCGGAAAAGTAAGTCCTGCTATTATTGCAACACCCAAAAGAGCATCAGATTTTCCTAACCCCCGCCTGCAGCGCCTCCGTATCCTATGAATCGCGCCACGGGGGGTTTAGGACCACCCCCTTCAAATGGATGTGCTAATCCACATGCCCTTAAAAATGTTAATTGTCTTGGTTGCGGCCTCCATGGTATGTCTATTTTCTTGTTGGCTTTCTTTTTAGCTCGATTTGTAGCGTTTGCCATAAAGCAAACCACCTCCTAAACTACCTGTACTTGTCCGTACCTCTCTCCCACCCCTGATAACTACCGGATGGCCGCAATGCCACCTAATAACAGCACGGACTTCCCCGTATAACCTATATAGTCAAATCCACGAAGGGTATCTGCTAACACCTGCCTACTCATATACCTACTTTGTTGCGTTCGTCTTTGGTTGTCTTAATCCCGGCAAACTCTTTTTTTACCCAATCCGGTACAAATACGTCAAGTTCTTCTCGAAACAACAAATATAGATTAAAAGACAACCGACTGTTGCTAAAATAATATACGGGATTAAAGTAATACTGAATCTCTGTGCGCTCCCCAAACTTAACTGGAATTTGTTTAATGATTTTTAATAACTCCATTTTGCGCATAAACCTACCCGCAGCACGTTCTTTTAACCCTATTATTTCTCCAATTTGCTTTATGTCGTATGGCCTTATTCCGCCATTTCCACGATAACCAAGCATATTGGTATTGCTCCATATCTTCTTGGCCAATGTTGCCAACCTGCCCCTCTCTGCCCAATTTAATTCTTTCGGAAAATCTATCGTCTGATAAGATTTAGCAAAGTTCTTTCGGGGCCATAACAAGTAACCCTTCTCTTCGTCAAACCATGGATTAAGGAAAGAAATCTCCTTTTTTTCTAGGGTTGTCTCCCCGGTATGAGGATTAAAAACAGTAGAATTGGTTTCTCTGACTAGCTTTTTGCTCAATATTACACCTCCGTAATAAATGTCGTCACGACGACAAAAATAGGGGGGCAAAATACACCCTCGACGACATTAAGCCAAATTGCCTCAAAACCCCAATATACCTTACATGAAAGACATTTTTTAAATTTTATCCATGTAAAGTCGCTAAGTAATAACAATGTCATTCTACATGCACCATGCCTTTGAATTATGCTGTAGCTTGAAGTTTTTAAAATCCCTACCCCCCTATGTAGTACCTTTTACCCTTGAGAAATGTACCCGGGGGGGGGTCTGAAAATAATAATTTTTTAGAGTCAACCTAATTTCCTAATTGCTGGAAATAAGGCCGGGGGTCTGTATCCCTTGTAAATTAAAATTTTGCGGGAGGGGATATATTAGGTATTTAGCGCATATTTACCCCCCGGAACCCTATACCGGGGGTCTGATCGCTAACACCTGGCACCCCCCCACCGTCCGGCATGTCCCATACTGCCTAATTTCTGGCTACCTGGGAGAACTGTTGTCCGGCAGGCCCGGGAACGCTCCGACCTGCTGGATAGTAGCAATGAAGCTGCCGGAACTGTCCCGAAACTGCCCAACTAAAAATAATATCTAAAAGTAGAAAAAACGATCCTATTTTCTGGGGTTAAAGCCCGATTTGGTCGGGGCTTGCTTCGGTTTGGTGCTGTTGGCATGAATATAGTAGAAAATCCGCTGCTGGTGGACTATTTGGCGTAATCGTCCAGGTCTGGGCTGGTGAATGAAACCTCGATACCGCCACTGATATTGGTGTCTATCTCCTGCTTGTCCCGCCATTTCTGGGGTTGACGGTTTTTGAGCCAGAATATTGCGGCTGTCGGGTCTGGTGGATAATGTTTTGTGGTCGGTACAATGAGCGGTTCCCCATTGTCATTAAAGATTTTGTCCTCTGGATGCTGGTATCCCATGGCCCGCTGATACAATCTATTGGCCACATTTGCGTCTGCAGCTTCTTTGCCCATTTTTAAGGACTCCGAAAACTCTTTATGTTCTTTTTTCCATAAATTTAAAGTTGACTCTGCAACGCCGAATATATCGGCCATTTCTTTATCTGTAGCACCCAAGAGACAAAGCTTATATGCTTTTTTGCAATAATCCTCTTTATAGTCCGTAGGTCTGCCGCCTTTGCCTGGTACTGTCATATCTAAGCACCTCCTAGTAATTTTTCGAAAAAAAACCAAAAAACCCGGCCACTTGCCAGGTCTCGATAAATTAACCCTACTATATATATGCGTTTTGTGAAACTCTTTTTTTACACTCAAAATGGCTAAAAAATGACAACTATAAGCACTGCTTGCACCTGGTGCACTACACAT
>JAAYCK010000040.1 GCA_012729835.1 Syntrophomonadaceae bacterium | reverse complement strand
AGCCGGATCTAAACCCTGGGCTCCAGAATTACCAGGTAAGCAATTGACAGTACAATGCTGAGACATACTAAGTGGTAAGGTTCCAATCCCAAATAATGCAGATGTAACAATAATCGGGGGCGGCATTGTCGGTTGTGAAAGTGCATTACTGCTCCAGCAACATAAAAACAGAGTTACCGTTGAGATGTTACCGGAGGCAGCGCTTGGATTAGAGAACTTACACCGGACCAGGTTATTGGCAGAACTGGCAGAAGGAAATATAAAAATTCATACCAGCACCAGAGTATTATCCGTAAAGGAGACTAATATAATTGTTTGCCAAAAAGATAACGGATCCGAAATAATTGTTAATTCTGACTTTACTATACTTGCTATGGGTCAAAAATCAACTGGTTCAAACCTGGTTCAAAAAATCAAAGAAAAAGGATATGATGTTACAGTTATCGGAGATGCTTTGGTTCCTGCAACATTTGGTAAAGCTACTAAAGATGGGTACCTGGCAGCAACCCGAATTTGATTATTAGGAATAAATAATCATAACTTGTCAGAACGTTTTATTGCTGATCATAGTCGTAATAATGATCTGATACTACGAAGGAGGAAATGTCATGATTCGTAATGAAGTCCTTGAAACTATCTATGCTCGAAGTATCCGCAATTATACAGACCAGCCGGTTGAAGATGAGCAGATTGAAACGCTGCTTAATGCCGCTATTTGGGCACCGAACGGAGAAAATAGCCAGAACTGGCTGTTCACTGCCGTAAAGAATAAAGAAATCCTACTTATTTCTGGCTTTATACGCCACAGAACCAGCAACTGTAATGGTTATCGCGATGCCTATTGCAATTGACAAAGGGATAAAATATGACCCACCCATGGCATCGGCAACAAAGCCCCATAAGGTTTGCCCGGCTGCTTGAGCGAGACTGAATATTATAAGAACAACAGAGTAGATTTGAGTGAATTGACGGATACCAAATATTTTATTTACTAATAAGGGCATTTGCACCATTGGAGTAGAGAAACAAATCCCAAATATAAAAGCCCCCAGTAAAAGCATTATTGACTTGCCTGGCCCTAAAAACATCATAAGATTCTCCCCAGTAAAACCACACAAGCCACACCTATCAATGTTCCTATAACAGTTTTGTCATTTAAATAGACCAGGGTTACCTTCCCTAATAAAAGACCTACCATACAGAATGAAACAATAGCCGCTCCTATAGATATATCTTTGCCTATGGAATCGGCGTATGCAGGAAGATGCACGGTGAAAGCATTGGAAGAACCTCTCTTCTTACCGATGTGATTTTTCTCTTTGCCGAAATTAAAACCTTCCAACGGATGCTCTTATCTTACATCTGTTGGAGGATTTACGCAACAACTGAAACGGTCTCCCCAAAACTTAGTTAACATTGCTTGGTATTACCCTTGATTGTAATTTATTGATTCTTCGGATCACTATAGTTTTTTGCGTACTCCCAGGCTGTATCAATATCCTGTATGCAGACTTTTCCACCGTCGATATAAACAATTTCTCCAGTAATATAACTGGCTGCATCTGAAGCGAGAAATACATAAGTTTGAGCCACTTCCTCTGCAGTACCCACACGCTGCATGGCAATCCTGGTAATAGCCTTTTTCATCTGCTCGGGGACTTGTATGGCTGTATGAATTGTACCAGGCGCAATAGCATTGACACGTATGTTGTATGGTGCGAGCTCACCAGCTGCTATCCTAACCAATGCGTTAAGGCCGCTCTTACTGGCAGTATAAGGTGCTCTCTTAGCTGCTGAGAGTTTTCCGCCAAAGGACGAGGTGTTGAGGATAACGCCTCCACCGCTTTCCCTCATGCATCTGCCTGCAACCTGAATGCCCCAAAATGCAGAATCCAGATTTACTTGCATAACACGCCGCCAATCTGCTGGCTCCATATCTAAAATAAATGCTTGGGTTTGTATTCCTGCATTATTGATCCAGATGTCAATTTTTCCGTAATGTTTAACAACATCATCGCCAAAAGCTTGAACCTCTTCATAAATGCTCACGTCTACCACTTTTGTGAATAACTTATAACCGGATTTCTCAAATTCTTTACAAGCATTCTCTAAGTTTGCGGAACTTATGTCACATATTGCAATTTTGCATCCTTCTTTGGCAAAAGCTAGCGCTACTGCCTCGCCGATACCCAAAGCTCCTGCAGTAATTACAACCACTTTGCCTCGCAAATTCAATTCCATGTTGCTTTCTACCTCCCTTACATCATTTGATATTAACAGCTTATCCCACTAAACGTTTTATTTGTGACCATTGAGTTACCAAACAGTTGCGAACGTTTACAATTTTTTAAAGGACGTATAATCACTCGTAAAGAAGCAAACTCACCTCACGTTTATATCTAACATTAATACTTTAGCACCGTTACGCGCAGCATATTTTCTTGCCATTGCAACGCCAGTACCGCATCCTAATTATTGTAATCAATTGCCCTGTTTTTAATAGCTAGGGGTATATTCATTTTCCAATCTTAGAAGTACGAGGTCGGAGCTCAGATAACTGGATTATCAGAGAGAATAATCCTAAAGCTTATTCTATTTTTTGATCAGTCGCTGGCGCACCAGCCACCATCTACCACCATATTGATACCGGTCACATAGTCCGAGTCATCCGAGGCTAGGAACAAAGCTGGGCCAATAAGTGCTTCCGGCTTCGCGCGATATCGGAGCGGGATGTACTTGCAGCGTTCCGCAATGACTTCCGGCGTGAATAAGGTCGTCAACCCACCCATATTCGTCTCGATGGTACCTGGAGAAATAGCGTTGACGCAGATATTATAGGGGCCTAACTCCACGGCCGCCGCCCGCGTCAATGAGATAAGACCAGTCTTGGTAGAGCAGTAAGCCGTCCTGTCCGGATTACACTGCCGAACTCCCTGGAGAGACGAGATGTTAATAATTTTCCCCATGCCTTGCTTGATCATAATGGGCGTAACCGCCTTCATAGCCCAAAACAAGCCGCGCAAGTTTCCGTCGACAGCATGCTCCCAAATTTCAGGTGTGCAATTAAAAAGAGACCCTTGATTCCTGAGACCTGCGTTGTTCACTAAAATATCGACGCGTCCGAATGCTTTCACGGTTTCATCGACCATCTGCTGATTATCTTCAATTTTTGCAATGTCCAATTTTACAGCAATGCCCTTGCCGCGATCATAAGCCTCGATCTGCGAAACAGTCTCCGCCGCACTCGTCATATTAATATCAGCAACTGCAATTGACGCACCTTCTCTGGCAAAACCCAGGGCTATGGCCCTTCCGATACCACTGCCAGCACCGGTTACGATTGCAACTTTTCCTTCAAGTTTCATATTCATAATCCCCCTTTTAAAGGCCGTAGCCGTTCGTGTAGATGGAAATCCCACCGTCTACAACGATTGTTTCGCCGGTAATAAAGTCTGAATCGCTGCTTGCCAGGAAAATCGCTGGTCCCACGATGTCTTCGGGCTTACCTATTCTTCTTAGAGGAGTGTGCGCACGTCTGAACTCACGGTACTCAGGATTATCCTTGAGAGACTCTGCGAAATCTGTATCGATAATACCCGGAGCAATGCTATTCACACATATACCGTATTCTCCCATCTGTACTGCCAGGTTCGCTGCGAGTCCTGTAAGCGAGCCTTCTGCTGCACAGTATGCCTGCTGCCCTGCGCGTCCACGAAAAGCCGCTATAGATGAAATTATAACTACCTTACCGCATCCTTGTTCCTTCATGACCTTTATTGCTGACTGTGCACTGTATAAAACGCCGTTGAGAGTCACGTCGATGATATTATCCCACTGTTCAACGGTGATATCCTGGACTGGAACCTCCTCAAGCACCGCTGCTGATGTGACGAGGATGTCAACATGCCCGAAATGATCCATGGCTACCTTGACCATGTTGTCTGTCTGTTCCTTACTTGAGACATCAGTCTCTACAGCAAATCCTCTGCCTCCGAAAGCCTCGAGCTGTGAAACAGTCTCTGCAGCCCCCATCATATTGATGTCGGCGACTACCACTGCAGCACCTTCTCTGGCAAAACCCACGGCTATGGCACGACCAATGCCGGAGGCACCCCCTGTTACGATCGCCACCTTATCCCGCAATCTCATTGGTACTTTCCTCCCTGTTCTTAATATAATTGAATAAAGAAGTACTATTTGCAAAAAACATGCCAGCTCTGGAGATACTTAAAGCAACAAACAAAATTTGTTTAGAATGATGTTGTAATGAATGATTTCGGGCGCGTAGGCGGAACTGTTGCATTAAAAGGCAATTTGTACAATTTACTTTGCTTTAAAGAAGATTCCTTGAATGAAATTTAATACCAAATAATGCAACGTCCGGATATCCATACATATATCTGTAAAAGCGGACAATTGTAGAGGTATAAGAAATTAAAGAAAAGTAACAATATTATCTGAATATATTAAACTAGAGATGAGATTCTGAATACAAAAAAGAAAGACAAAATTATACTAATTGAACAGTTTATTAAGAGGATTTAGGAATGCTGGTTATTAAACTACGCAAAATTAATTATAAAAATCTTAAATATTTGAAAAATAGCTTTTAGAGCCAGGTTTTAGCTTGAATATGGCATGAATATTGCAAATAAATTTATTTAATATTTTAATACTTAATTATTTATGAAAATAATAATCAAATATTAACTAAAATGGAGGCGTGTTTATAAGAGATTTATTGCAAAGGGTTGCTATAAATAAGGAATAGTTTATTGTGGTCCTAAGAGCTTGTATTTATTCATCTTGAATATTTTTGCTTTCAATTTTATGGAATTAAGGCTCTCTGATTCAAGATGATTACAAATACTACATAATCGGGAAAGTAAGGGAAATGTTTAACCATCTACATTATGATAGACAAATTTTATTGTAATTTTTGCTGGGTATATAAAAATGGACAAACCTAAAATATAGGAGCGATAAGGAAATGGCAACTCAAAAAAAAGTACTTATAATCAATGGCGTTGAAAGAATGTTTTTCTGTGACCCGGAACAAGATTCTCTGGCGGATGTTATTCGCAGGCTTGGCCTTACTGGAACTAAGATAGGGTGTGGTGTAGGTCAGTGTGGTTCCTGTTCTGTTATTCTTGACGGGAAATTAGTACGTTCTTGTGTTAGGAAAATCAAAAATATTGACAATTATAGCAAGGTATCTACAATTGAAGGTTTAGGCGTTGCCGACAACTTGCATCCGCTTCAGCTGGCATTTATGGTACATGGGGCTCTGCAATGCGGGTTCTGTACACCTGGTTTTATTGTTTCAGCAAAAGCATTATTAGATGCGAACCCAGATCCTACGCGTTCAGAAGTGCGGGAATGGTTCAGAAGGAATCGTAATGCCTGTCGTTGTACTGGTTATAAACAAATTGTTGATGCCGTAATAGATGCAGCCAAGGTTTTGCGTGGTGAGAAATCCATGGAAGAACTTGCCTGGCAGTTGCCGCAAGACGGTAAATATTATAATACTCACTTGCCCAGGCCTTCGGCTCTTGCCAAAGTGCTCGGAACTTGTGAATATGGTGATGATCTTGCTGCTAAAGCACCGGATGATATGCTCTACCTCGCGGTTGTTATGGCCGGTGTCTCCCACGCTAACATCAAGAGTGTTGACTGCAGTGAAGCTGAAAAAGCTCCGGGCGTAGTCAAGGTCATCACAAGCAAGGACGTAACAGGCTCTAATCACATAATTAATCCGCTCGGTATGGCTCGCTCGCTTGCCGACGGTAATGAACGCGAAATCCTGTCGTCTACAAAAATATACCAATACGGTGATATCGTAGCATTGGTAGCGGCAGATACCCACCGCCATGCCCGTGAGGCCGCCAAACTAGTTAAAGTTAATATTGAGGAGTTACCCGCTTATATGAATGCTCTTGAATCCCTGGCGGATGACGCCTTGGAAATACATCCCGGAATACCAAACATTTTTGTGCATCAACCACTTTTTAAGGGTGAGGACCCCAGGGAAATAATAGAGAAAGCTCCCTATGTAGCAGGAGGTAGTTTCTCTACACAAGTCCAATCGCATTTGACAATAGAACCGGAAGTAGGTCAGGCTTATGTTGACTCCGATGGTGTTTTGACAGTCCATTGCCAGACTCACACGATATATATTTTCAGGGATGTAGTAGCGGCAAGTTTAGGATTGCCCAAGGAAAAAGTCAGAATTGTTGCAAATGTTTCCGGGGGCTCCTTTGGGTATGCATTTTGCCCACATTTTCCCGCCCTATTGGGAGCAGCAACATTGGCATTGGGTGGCAGGCCTGTAAGCCTTACCTTCAGTTATGAAGAGCATATGCGTTATACTGGTAAGCGTATCCCGATTTTTATGAATGCCCGTATGGCTGCCGATGAGAATGGTAAATTAATAGCCAGCGAATTTGATGCTGTATATGATAAAGGCGCTTATTCTGAATCGTCAGCAATTGTGAGAGTCCCGTGCCGCTTTTTTGCCTGGCCTTATACTGTTCCAAATGTCAGAGGATTGACCAAAGGAGTATATTCAAACCATACATTCGGCACAGCTTACCGTGGTTATGGATCTCCACAAGCCATGACCGCTTCTGAATCACTAATGGATATGCTGGCAGAAAAGATGGGGATGGATCCGCTGGAGTTCCGTTATTTAAATTGCTTCAAGGAAGGAGATACCACCAACGTTGGCAGTACTTTAGACTTATACCCCGTGTCCGGGTTACTTGAAAAACTTCGTCCCAAGTATCAAGCGTTAATCGAGCGAGCCAAGAGGGAATCCACGCCGCTGAAAAAACGCGGGGTTGGTGTTGCAATCGGATCTTACGTTGTCGGTGGTCCTAACGATCATGCTGAAGTTATGTTGGAGCTTAATCCTGACGGCAGTGTAACCAACTTCAATACCTGGGAAGATATTGGTCAGGGCGGTGATATAGGTATTCTTGTCCATACTCTTGAAACGCTTAAACCGCTTAAGCTTACACCTGATCAGGTCAAAAATGTAGGAAACGACTCATCGCTGTGCCCAAATTCTGGAATTGCAGCAGGAAGCCGTTCCCACTTTATGGTTGGAAATGCTATCAAAGATGCTGCAGAAAAGCTGTTGAACGCCATGAAGAAATCTGACGGAACATATCGAACTTATGACGAGATGGTAGCCGAAAAGATTCCAACCAAGTACCTCGGCATTTATCATCAGGGTACTAAAACCGTGCAGATCGATGTCAACGACGGACATGGCGACCCATCAGTTGCCTATTCTTACGGTGCCTATGCAGCCGAAGTTGAAGTTGATGTTACTACCGGAAAGACAACGGTTATCGCCATGCACTGTATAGCCGATGTAGGTGTGGTAGGCAATTTCCTTGCCGTCGACGGCCAGGCATATGGAGGTATGGAACATTCAATCGGCTATGCCCTTTCCGAGAATTATGCCGATCCTAAGAAGCATGCGTCGCTTGCCGGCGCTGGTTTCCCTTACATTGATATGATACCGGATGGTGATGATTTTACGGTTGAGTATCAACAAACTGAGAGACCACTAGGGCCATATGGTTCAGGTGGTGCTTCAGAAGCATTTCAGTCCGGAGGGT
>JAAYCK010000039.1 GCA_012729835.1 Syntrophomonadaceae bacterium | reverse complement strand
GATCAGTGTCATATCTGAAGCAATACACTCAGGCAACGACTTGCTGGCATCCTTCATAGCTCTTTTTTCTGTGAAGACCTCCACTAAACCACCAGACACAGAGCACCCCTATGGTCATGGCAAGATTGAAAACATATCAGGTACCATTGAAGCCCTTCTAATATTTGTGGCAGCCATAATGATAATTACAGAGGCCATAAAAAAGATACTCCATGGCGGAGAACCGATTGATACGGGATGGGGTATAGTAATAATGGGTATTGCAGCAATGATTAATTTTGCTATTTCGACTTATCTGCTTAAGGTAGGTAGGGAAAACCATTCGGTGGCGCTTGAAGCTGATGGTATGCATCTTCGTACTGACGTTTACACATCATTAGGCGTATTTATTGGTCTTATCCTGATCAAGATAACTGGAGAGCATTTAATAGACCCGATAGCTGCCATGCTGGTAGCTGTGATCATAATCAAAGCTGCCTATGATTTGACCAAAAAGGCTTTTATGCCCTTATTAGATGCCGCTATTGCACCTGACAATCTTAGATTGATTGAATTGATACTTGATGAATACAATGAAAACTTTATTGAGTATCATGAGTTAAGAACCAGGCAAGCCGGCAGAGATTCGTATATTGACCTACATTTGGTGATCAGTCCCCATAATTCAATTCAGGAGGCGCATGATCTTTGCGATGCCATCGAGGCGCGTATAGAGAGTACTATAGTCCATTCTCATGTGATGATCCATGTCGAACCTGCTGAGATGCCATGTCCGGATAATAAATGATTAATAAGCTTGGCGGAAGAGACTTGTTTTGCTAGAATTAATATGCTTAAAGATTTATGTTGAGTGGGGTGTCGTTGATGCAGGCCTATTTGATCCTGGCGCTGATGTTTTTCGTAGGTATCGCAGTTTTTGTATTTCAGAATCCTACAATGGTGACGGTACATTTTATAAACTGGACCTCGCCGAAGGTTTCTATTGCAGTTGTAGCTTTGGTAGCAGCTTGTGCCGGTGCGATATTGGTCTTTCTGGTGGACAGCTTTCGCTATTTTAAAGTGGCCAAGGCGACCAGAGAACTGACTCAGGCCAATCGTAAGCTGCAGAAGGAGATCAAGAGCTTGAAAGACGAAAAACCCAGCCGTAAGGACAAGAGGGGGGAAAAGGGTAAAACAGCAACGCCTGACAGCAGCCCGGCAGCGAATCCCTCCCAGACTTCTCCTGATATACATGCGGATGCCGAGAATAAGCCGGAATAAAAATAAATTATTGAATGTAGCATGGAATTGATACCCCGGGGTAAGAACTCCGGGGTATTCTTGCATACTGATCAAGCGATTTGATTAGTTACTTATGATATAATGCATTTATTGTAAACAGGAGTTGAGGATATTGGAAATAATAACTTCACATAACGCCCTTGATTTCGATGGTCTGGCCTCGATGGTGGCAGCCAGCAAGCTATATCCATCAGCCACCCGCGTTATTTCTGGTACGCTTTCCAAGAATGTAAAAAGGTTTATCGCTCTATATAAGGATTTTCTGCTGATGAAGATGCCTAGAGAGGTAGACTTTGCCAATGTATCCCGTATGGTTGTGGTTGATACCGCTAACGCCAATCGGCTCGGGCATTTGACCAAGTTGGCCCAACGTGAATCTATAGATTACCATATATTTGATCATCACCCTGCTGCCTCGGATGATCTCAGAGGAAGCCTCACCAGGATAGAAGAGGTAGGTGCTGCCACTACTTTGCTGGTGGAAGAAATAATCGAGAGAAATATTGCCATTACCGCTTTTGATGCTACCATACTGGCACTGGGTATCTATGAAGATACCGGCAGTCTCCTCTTTCCTTCGACGACGCCGCGTGATGTTTCGGTGGTGGCGTATCTGCTGAGCAAGGGAGCTAACTTGAGCATAATAGCCAACTTCATGGAACAGCCTTTTTCGGCGCAACAAAGGGAGTTAATGCAGGATCTATTAGGTACTGCACGACACTACCTGATTAAAAATCTTGATGTGGTTATTGCTGTTTCGGAAAAAAACAAGTTTATTCCGGGTCTGGACATTGTAACGCACCGTATCTTTGAAATGGAAGAAACTGATGTCATCTTTGTTATTGCTAAAATGGAAGAAAAACTCAATGTCGTCGCTCGCAGCCGCAGCAATAACGTCAAAGTTAACGAGGTATTACGTCCATTAGGGGGCAAGGGGCATGACAAAGCGGCCTCAGGGATTGTCAAGGATAAGAACGCTGAAGAAGTAGTAGCGGCAATAATTGAAGGACTGGGCAATATGGTAAACCCCGGTCTAGCAGCTAGGGATATCATGTCTACACCAGTAAAGAGTGTTCCATTATATATAAGCATGGAAGAGGCAGGACGTATTATGCTGCGTTACGGGCACACCGGGATGCCGGTGGTCGATGGTGAAAACATGGTTGGGGTAATTTCCCGTCGTGATGTCGACAAGGCCCGTATGCACGATTTGGGACATGCTCCAGTGAAAGGCTTCATGACTACCGGCGTAATGTCAGTAACTCCTGAAACACCAGTGCCGGAGATCCAGCGTATAATGGTTGATCATGATATCGGCAGGCTGCCGGTAATAGATGAAAAGGGCTGGTTGGCCGGCATCGTATCACGTACGGATATAATACGGACCCTGCATGGCAGTGATTATCCGGAAGATCATGAGATACTGTATTCCTCCGGTAGTGAAAACGAAAATTGCCTGCCCCTTATGACTGAGAGATTGCCGGTTGGCATAATTGATATTCTGCAGTCCGCAGGTAAGGTCGCGGAGAGCATCGATAGCTCAGTATATTGTGTGGGTGGCTTCGTGAGAGACCTTTTTCTGGATGTTCCCAATTTCGATGTCGACCTGGTAGTTGAGGGCAACGGCGAAGAAATGGCAAGAAAGCTCGCAGAACGGCTGGGGGGAAAAGCTAGGATACATGAACGTTTTCGCACTGCTGTGATAATACTGCCTGACGGCAGCAAGATTGATGTGGCTACTGCTAGAACTGAATACTATGAATTCCCGGCGGCACTGCCTAAGGTAGAGCGTTCCTCCATACGCGAGGATCTATATCGGCGTGATTTCACCATCAATACCTTGGCTATTAACCTACTTCCTGATCATTTCGGTGATCTTATAGATTACTTTGGCGGACGTAAGGATCTGGAAGAGGGATATATCCGGATATTATACAATCTGAGTTTTGTAGAAGATCCTACGCGGATACTCAGAGCTATTCGTTTTGAGCAGCGTTACCAATTTCAGATGGAGACCGACACCATCCGCTTTGCGCGGGATGCGATAGAAAGACATTTGCTGGGCAAATTATCTTATAAACGCATACTGACCGAGCTGATCTTGATATTGAATGAAAAAGACCCGGGCCCAGCTCTGGATCGTCTTAAAGAGATTGGAGTATGGCAATATGTACTGCCCGAGGTTCAGCTCGAACATCTTAACCGGGTTACTCTTAAACGGATACCGGTAGTGTCGGCTTGGGTGCAAGAACGATATTTTCCGGTTACTATAAAGGCATGGCTGGTATATATCACAGTCCTGCTGGCTAGAATGAGCGAAGATAAGGTTACCGGCATTATTGAGCGCTATCACTTTGATGCATACGCGGCTCGTTCAATAAAGGAATCCCGCTGTATCCCGGAGGTAGCCGAACAACTTATGAAGAATCCCCAGATGCCCATGAATGAGATTGACTCAATGTTAGCAGCCTGGACCCGTGAAAATATTGTTTATCTGCTGCTGCTGGTCCGCGAAGAGGAACCATGGGAGCAGTTGGTCCACTACCTGGATCTAAAGGAAAGGGTGGAGGTCAAGATAAACGGGAATGATCTTAAGGAATTGGGTCTGAAACCCGGACCAAAATTCACCAGCATTCTAGATGAACTATATGCAATGGAGATCTGTGAAACCATCCATACCCGTGAGGAGGAACTGGCTATGGTCAGAAAGTGGATAGAAGAGGGAAGGTATTAAAGATGGAAGGAAAGATTGCAAGTTTAATAATCTACCTGCCCGCCATAATTGTTGCTCTTACATTTCATGAATTTGCTCATGCCTGGGTAGCCGACAGATTGGGTGATGATACTCCTTATCTGCAGGGAAGGCTAACCCTGAATCCGATACCTCATTTAGATGTGATTGGTTTTATCATGCTGCTCTGGGCAGGGTTTGGTTGGGCCAAGCCAGTGCAGGTCAATCCTTACCGTTTTCAAAACCTAAGAGTAAAAGAAGGTATGCTGTTGGTTTCCCTCGCAGGCCCTGCCATGAATCTTCTATTAGCGATAATAGGCATGGCTGCCATCAAAGTAATGGGTATAAATCCCCAGGATAGCGCAGCGGTGTACCAGAACGCAGCGGCCCAGTTGCTTTTGCCGTTAGTATTGATCAATCTTGGCTTAATGATATTCAATTTGATACCGATACCGCCCTTAGATGGCTCAAAGATATTAGCCGGTATACTTCCCGATTCAGCCGGTAAATACTTCCACCTATTGGAACAATACGGGATGATAATTATGCTTTTATTGTTTGTTACCGGCATATTTTCTGTGATTCTCAACCCAATTAGATATAGCTTATATTATCTTATTTATGGGATATTTTTCTAGGATCATTTTATTGGGGGTTATTTATGACCTACGTAGTCGATCTGGAGGCCTTCCACGGTCCGATGGATCTCCTCCTTTATCTGATCGAGAAGGACGAAATAAATATATACGATATTCCGATCGCCAGGATCAGTGACCAATACATATCTCATCTCCAGGGGAACGATGTATCTGACCTGGATAATCTAGGGGATTTTCTTCTTATGGCCTCATATCTGCTTAACCTAAAATCTCGCATGCTGCTGCCCCGTCCGACAGTGGAAGAGAGCACAGATGAAGCTGATGAGATCGATCCCCGCGAGGAACTGGTGCAGAGACTTCTGAATTATAAACACTACAAGGAAGCTGCAGCAACGTTAGGTATGATACACGAAGGAGAAATGGCCCGTATCTTTTATCGTAATACCGCAGATGAAATACTGGGGCCAGAAGTGATAGTAAACGACCTGGGTTCTTTGCTAAAAGCGTACCGGTCATTGCTTCGTCAACTTACAGAAGAGGAACCGTCTTATGAGATAAGGCTTGAGGATATTAGCGTTGAGGACAAGATGGAAGAAATCATGAGCCGTTTGGCGGAAAACACGGGCGAAATGGTTTTCCAGGATCTCTTTCTAGGAGTCAGGTACCGGCGCGAGACCTATGCCCTGTTTTTAGCTCTGCTTGAGCTGCTCCGCCTGCAAAGGGTAGTGGCCAGGCAGAGTGCAGTTTTTGGAGATATTATGATTTACCTGCGGGGTGAACAGCATGTTGATGAGAGATGAGGTCAAGGCAGCATTGGAAGCTGTACTATTTGTGCGTGGAGAGGCAGTAGGCCTTGATGAACTGGTGGAGCTATTGGATGTTCCGCTCTTGGATCTTAAAGTAATTATGGATGAACTCCTTATTGAGTATAATAATAATCATAGAGGCGTACAGATCATAATGATGGCAGGGCCGGCTTATCTGATGTGTACCCATCCGGATTGCTCCGATATCCTGAGCAGAATGGAGCGTCCCGTGCGGAGACGACTCTCACAGGCATCACTGGAGACGCTGGCCGTCATCGCTTACCGACAACCGGTTACCCGGGCGGAGATTGAGAAGATCCGGGGCGTAAAATGTGACAAAGTGATTACCAGTCTTTTGGAGCGAAATCTGATTGAAGAGGCTGGTACCAAGGCAGTAGCAGGAAAACCAATGCAATATATTACCAGCGAGGGGTTCCTGAGGGTATTTGGTCTGACTAGCCTGAAGGACTTGCCGGAATTGGAGGAGGCTTAACCGCGATGGCGGATGACAAGCTGGAAGAGGAAATACATCGGAAGTTACAACATGCCCGAAAATTGGCACGATATATGAGCAGTACCGAGGACCTTGTCGAGGCACAGATTCTTAAAGCCCAGCAAAAGGGCGAATTCGATAACCTGGAAGGAGCCGGCAAACCGGTCCATTTTGAGGAGAATGCCTACGAACCGCCCGAATTGCGCATGGTTTATAAGATCCTTAAGGACAACGATTTTGCCCCCTATTGGATAGAATTAGGCAAGGAGATAGACCATCAGTGGAAGCGTTTCTGGGAGGATGTCGAATACTTTAAAAAATATGCTGGGGTGGTCTGCCAGGATAAACGTTCCCGAAAGGCATTGGAACGTTTCGAGAAGAGGAAGGCCCATTTTTATTTTGAACAGCGCCTGGTACTAGAAGACATCAATAAGAAGATCATCGATTATAATCTACACTGCCCTACCTTTGAGCAGGGGCGCGCAAACTTTGTTGTTGATGATCAGATGTACAAGGTTATAAATGGGATCGAGCAAGCGATAGAGGATGCATTAATTCTAAGAGACAAATAAACTAATTATCAAGCGGGAGAAATTATATGCGGATTTGGTTGGTTGCGGCAGGTCTATTATTATTGCTCCTGGCATTCAACCTATTGTACGTCAAAGTGAAATTTTCATACGATCTCCGCTATGTGGGGCAGGAAAAAAGCATCAAGCTTGTTTTCATACCGATTTTTGATCGGTTCAGATGGGAAAAGAACATTACTGCACCAGGTACAGCCGGAGACTGGATCAATATAGCTGCAGGTGTTTTAGAGAAGAAGAGCGCAGACGACCAACCTGTTGCTAAAAAACAAGCACCGGCCAATAGCAAGCGAAATAAACCCGCTCGGTTCTTAGATGTACCCATTAAAGATTATTACAAGCTCTTCCGTATGTTCATGTCACATCTTGTTTTGGTAAAATTCACTTGGCAGACCTCCATAGGCCTGGATGATCCGATGCACACTGCACTTGCCTGTGGCGGCATCTGGACAATTAAGGGTAATTTTATTGGGATCTTCAGCCACTATAGTTCAATCGAACAGGTAGATCTACAGGTGTGGCCGGTTTATGACGATTCGGGATTATCCAGCAAGTTGGATAGTATATTCAAAATTAGAATCGTGTATATTATGTTTATAATAATTTTGGCCAGCATTATTTCTATAAGGGGGTATATAGATGGATACTCAGCAAGAAAAGCCCAACCATCCCATTGAAGGACTTATGAAAACTGCCATGGAAGCGATCAAACAGATGGTCGATGTCAATACTGTGGTAGGAGACGCGGTGGAAACCAATGATGGCAGTGTTATTATTCCCATTTCACAAGTTGCCTGCGGCTTCGGTGCAGGTGGCGGTGAATACGAGGCACTTAATTCCAGAGCGAACGAACTTCCTTTCGGTGGAGGTGCGGGTGCTGGAGTGTCGGTGAAACCGGTTGGTTTCCTGGTGGTGCGAATGAATGAAGTTCGTCTGATATCTGTTAACAGTAATCAATTAGCCGAACGCGTTGTTGACACTCTTCCTGGTTTACTCGATAAATGGGAAAATATCATGGATAAGCGCGCCAATTCCTGTAGGAAAAGCAAAGCGGAATATGAGGAGTAGGCGGACATAAGACTTCGCTCGAATCGAGGAACAGCTCTTTAAGGGCTGTTCTAATTTTTTTTTTGCCCACATAGCCTTCATAAAAACCTAAGTTGAAGGATGGGCATATGCTGAATTATATCTGGCTGTTCCTTCTGGCTGTCGGTATAATATTTGCGGCTATCAACGGGCGGGTGGAAGTAGTCACTAATGCCGCATTGAAATCAGCCCGCGATGCCGTAGAACTCTGTTTCGATCTGGTCGGAATAATGGCTTTATGGCTTGGCATCATGAAGATAGCCGAGAGAGCCGGGTTGGTCAGAGTTCTGGCACGGGGGCTTAAACCATTGATGGTCAGGTTGTTTCCCAGTATTCCTCCTGAACATCCCGCTATAGGCGCAATCATAATGAACCTTGCCGCCAATATATTAGGTCTGGGGAATGCTGCCACCCCCTTCGGAATGAAAGCCATGCAGGAACTGAACCAACTAAATAACAATTCTGATGAAGCTTCTACTGCTATGTGTACATTTCTGGCTCTTAACACCTCATGTTTAACACTAATACCTGCCACCATAATTGGCGTGAGATTGTCCTGCAATTCTACCAACCCGGTAGAGATTGTCGGACCCTGTATTTTTGCTACTGGTTTGTCCATGGTTGTCGGAATTGTTCTTGATTACTGGTTTCGCAGCTATAGTCGCTGGAGGTCCAGGCCATGATGTACCAAATCCTGACTGAGGTGTCCCGGTGGGCGATACCGCTGCTGCTACTGATCATTCCCCTTTATGGAGCTTTGCGCAAAGTACCGGTTTATGAAGCATTTGTGGAAGGAGCGGAAGAGGGGTTTACCACAGCAATTAAGATAATACCATTTCTGGTCGGTATGATGCTCGCAATATCCGTATTCAGGGCATCAGGAGCTATGGAGATGCTAAGTTCAGGCCTAAGACCGCTGACCGGTTTTTTGGGCATACCGCCAGAGATTCTGCCCCTGGGGTTCATGCGACCATTATCTGGCAGTGCAGTGTTGGGAATGGCTACCGAGCTGATGAAAGTCTACGGGCCAGATTCATTTGTCGGCCGCTTGGCTTCAGTCATGCAAGGAACAACTGATACTACCTTTTTTATTCTGACCATTTATTTTGGATCAGTTGGCGTCAAGAAATATCGCTATTCTATTATAACCGGATTAAGTGCCGACATCTGCGGTTTTATAGCAGCAGTTTATATATGTCATTTGTTATTTAAATAAATGCAGAAAAAATGCATCTCATAGGGTAATATATAGCTATGACGTATTAATGGAGGGATTATATGCCGAGTGATATCGAAATAGCACAGGCTGCTCGGATGCTGCCGATAGGAGAGGTGGCAGCAGGTATAGGTCTGCTTGAAGACGACATTGAGTACTACGGCAAATATAAAGCCAAGATATCCCTGGATGTGTGGCCTCGCTTGGAAAAGAAACCTTCTGGCAAATTGGTGCTGGTTACTGCTATAACACCTACCCCGGCCGGGGAAGGTAAGACCACTACAACCATTGGATTGGGACAAGCCTTGAATTACATTGGGAAAAAAGCGATTATTGCTCTACGTGAACCGTCACTGGGGCCCAGCTTTGGCATTAAAGGCGGGGCGGCTGGAGGGGGCTATGCACAGGTAGTTCCCATGGATGATATCAACCTGCATTTTACCGGAGATATTCATGCTGTATCAGCAGCCCACAATCTCCTGGCAGCTATTTTGGACAACCATTTGCATTTCGATAATAGCCTGAATATAGATCCCAGACAGGTGGTATGGCGGCGAGTAATGGATGTCAATGAAAGAGCACTGCGCAATATTATCATCGGGCTAGGTGGTAAAATGGGCGGAGTTCCAAGAGAGTCTGGTTTTGATATCAGCGTAGCGTCTGAAATCATGGCATCTTTATGCCTTGCTTCCGACTTGATGGACTTCAAGAACCGCTGTCGCCGTATGGTAGTAGCGTACACCAGACAGGGTGAGCCAGTTACCGCTGGGGATCTGAAAGTCGATGGGTCCATGGCTTTATTGATGAAGGATGCTATTAAACCTAATCTGGTACAGACATTGGAAAACACCCCGGCTTTCATTCATGGCGGGCCGTTTGCCAATATAGCTCATGGAGCCAACAGCTTGATTGCAACCAGGATGGGGCACAAATTAGCCGATTATATGATAACTGAAGCAGGTTTCGGAGCTGATTTGGGCGCGGAGAAATTTTTTGACATAGTCTGCCGTTATAGTGGCTTCAAACCGGATGCCTCGGTTCTGGTAGCGACTATTAGAGCTCTAAAACACCATGGCGGGGTACCCAAAGAAAATTTATCGAAACCCAATATGGAGGCATTGAACTCTGGTTTGGCCAATTTGGAGAAACAGTTGGAGAACCTTACGAAGTTCGGGTTACCAGTGGTAGTGGCCTTAAATGAATTCCCCGGTGATACGCAGGCCGAGATTGATATGGTGAAAAACAGGTGTATGGAATTAGGGGCGGATATAGCCCTGTCACGGGTGTGGGCTGAAGGCGGAGCCGGCGGCGTCGAACTGGCCGAAAAGGTCGTTAAGGCATGTAATAAGGGCAACGAATTCCGCTATTTGTATCAGCTTGAAGAGCCGATCAAACAAAAAATAGAAAAAGTATGTGTTGAGATTTACGGGGCAGATGGCGTAGACTACAGCTCCGAGGCTATCAGGAATATCGAGAAATATGAGAAGATGGGCTATGGTGAATTACCTGTATGTATTGCTAAAACTCAGAATTCTCTCTCGGATGATCCGTTGAAACGGGGAAGACCAAGAGATTACCGGGTAAGTATTCGAGAAGTCAGATTATCAGCTGGAGCAGGATTCCTGGTGCCACTGGCGGGGAATATTATGACGATGCCGGGATTGGGTCGTCACCCGGCCGCAGAGAGTATCGATATCCTGCCGGATGGGCAGATTATAGGATTGTTCTAAAGAAGAAAAAACAAAAATGGGTTCTCCTTGTATGCTAGCAGGGAGAACCTTTTTTGATGTGCAAAAATAGCTTAAATTAGACGAGTTTTGGATAGCGATTTGTTCCGCTTTTTTTGTCTAAAAGCAAAAATATTTTTATAAAAGAAGGACTTTTTTATAGTAGAGTAGAATTTTTTAATCTACATGTCGAAATATCTTTACCCATGAGTCAGAAAATGTATGGCTTTATGGGCGAATCTGTGTCAATAATGACCTGGGAAAATGGGAGGGAGGACGCTTTTGGTATCCAAAAAAAGTTTATTGGTTTTATTGCTAAGTTGTGTAATGGTAATGTTTTTAGCCCCTATTGTTTTAGGAGCCGGTACATATTATACGGTAAAGAGTGGGGACAGCCTCTGGAGTATAGCTCGAAAGAATAATACTACAGTGGATAAGCTGGTTAGCCTTAATCATCTGAAATCTAATCTGTTGCAACCAGGTATGAAACTGCTGGTAAATGGCCAGACCAGTATCGCGCCTTCACGGGCGGCAACACCCAATGTTATTCCTCAGCCCGTCGTTTCTAGATCCGGTTCGAGTATTAGCGGACAAGATATCATAGGGTTTGGAGCTAAGTTTTTAGGGACACCGTATCGTTACGGCGGCTCTGGTCCCGGCGGATTCGATTGCTCGGGTTTTGTGAGTTATTGCTACAAACAATATGGGTATCAATTGCCCCGTACAGCAGCAGGTATGGCCGGGGTGGGTACCGTAGTAAGCAAGGAAGAGCTTGTATGCGGCGATCTGGTATTGTTCCAGGGTACCGCAGGTTCTTACGGTATAACGCATGTAGGGATATATGTGGGTTCCGGACAATTCATTCATGCCAGTTCCAGTAGTGGAAAAGGAGTATGCTATTCATCCATATATGATTCTTATTATTCAGCTCATTATTACGGCGCAAGGCGTATTATAGATACTCCAATCGTTGCGGCACCGGCACCATCTGAAGAAAACAATGCTAAAGATGGAGCTAACGTCTCTCTAGCACAATAACAAAATTATAGTGTATAAAAAACTACAATGGGTAGGTCCTCTGACATGTCCATTGTTTTTTTTTGACGTATTAAATGTTTGTTCTTGCATTAAAAAGTTAACTGCGTATCAATGCGAAAAGCTCGGCCCTGGTTTCGCTTCGTGTCTCAAAGAGGCCCCTAACTGCAGAAGTAACTGTCATTGCCCCGGGTTTTCTTATCCCGCGCATAGTCATGCACATGTGTTCAGCTTCAATGACGACAGCTACACCGAAGGGCTTAAGGGTATCATTGATACAGTCCGCTATCTGTGAAGTAAGTCGTTCTTGAAGTTGCGGACGGTGAGCATATGTTTCAGCGACCCTGGCTAATTTACTAATGCCAACAACCTTGCCCCCGCGGGGTATATAAGCAACGTGAGCCTTTCCGTAAAAGGGCAGCAGGTGGTGTTCACAAAGAGAATAAATAGGGATGTCCTTGACTAATACCAATTCGTCATGGAATTCAGTAAAGGAGACCTGTAAAAAATCATGTGGGTCAATGTCCAGCCCGGAAAAAACCTCCTCATATAGATCAGCGACTCGACGGGGCGTATCCTGAAGACCCTCACGGGAAGGGTCCTCACCGATTGCTTCAATTATCATGAGAACAGCGTTTTGTATTTTGTTACGGTCGATTGTCTTTTTTTCCATTGCTAGAAGCCTCCAAATGTATACTTGTTTGTAACTAAAGTAATCATAACAGAAAACTACCAAGCAGACTAATGATACAAGGAATTATGGTGATTAGCGTAGAATGGTCATCAATAAGGCTAATTCAATAGGGTCTATGACCATAGTTCGCCCTTTTGTTTTATGCAAAATTAGTTTCATCCTGGAAGAGGGGTTTTATTTGAGATTGGCTAGATATCTGGCTATGACTGGAGCAGCATCCCGCAGGCATGCTGAAGAATTGATAGTTCAGGGAAGG
The DNA here is from genome assembly GCA_012729835.1 of Syntrophomonadaceae bacterium. Classification (GTDB taxonomy): domain Bacteria; phylum Bacillota; class Syntrophomonadia; order Syntrophomonadales; family Syntrophomonadaceae; genus Syntrophomonas_A. Next base: position 21,880 of record JAAYCK010000039.1, on the reverse strand, counting down.
GTCAAGGTAAATGGGGAAGTCATTGTTAAACCTGCCTTCGACATCGATCCCGAACAAGATCTAGTATGTTTGGATGGTAGGATGCCAGCTATTGAAGACAAGATTACGCTATTACTGTATAAACCAACGGGCTATATAAGCAGTGTTTGGGACCCCCAGGGCAGACCAACGGTAATGGAACTGGTAAAAGAAATAAAACAACGAATTTATCCGGTGGGAAGATTGGATTTTGATACAGAAGGTCTGCTTTTAATGACTAATGATGGTGATTTCGCCAATCTCATGATACATCCCCGCTATGAGATGCCTAAAATATATGTAGCAAAGGTTAAGGGACTAGTTAAAAGTGAAGAAGTCAGCAAGTTAAAAAAGGGCGTGGTGCTTGATGATGGTATAACTGCACCCGCTGAAGTCAAAATATTACAACAGAACAGCCGGGATACTTTGATGCAAATAGAAATTCATGAAGGGCGAAAACGGCAGGTTCGCAGGATGTGCGATGCTATTGGGCACCCGGTAATATATTTGAAAAGGGTAGCCTTTTCCGGATTGGATCTGGAAGGACTACAGCCAGGCGAATACAGGTATTTAAAAGATGAAGAAGTGAAGAAGTTATTAGAGATGGCTAAGGCAAACAAGGCATAGTAAAGTATTATTATTACTTAGTCAGCCGTATAACGAAGGTGATATCGATGGATCATACCCTTATGCCTTTTCACGGTCTAGGAAAACTGGAAATGCTGCATAAACGTCTGAGTAGTCTCAATTGTCATGCCCAAAATTACGGTATGGCCTTGTTTGCTGCCGATCATGCAATAAGTCTGCACCAATTAAGCAATTACGAACCCTTGTCAACGAATAAGCTAGTAGAACAACATTTATCAGGTGAGGCACCAACCACTCGAATCCTCAGCCGTTTAGGGAAAAGAGAATACATACTAGATGTAGGTTTAGCAAGGCCAATATCTGTTGATATTAAGGATGAAATGGAGAAAGTAGAATTTGCAGGTAAATATGAAGGGTTTTCCTCAAAGGCTGCCGAATTGATATCTTACGGGGTCAACAGTCACAGCCGTGATTTTATAGCGGGTGATGCTTTGACCTATGATGAGGTAGGACTGGCTATCACTGCAGGTCAGGACTATTGGTATATTTTAAGCGATAAAAACTTTGATATAATTGGAATTGGAGAGTTAGGCATTGGAAACACCTTGTGTTCAGCAGCTATAGCGGTTGCTGCTACTGGAGCTGAACCCAGCGTACTGGTGGGCAGGGGATCATCGGGCATCGACGTGATTGCACGAAAAATCGATATTATAAAACAAGCATTGAACAACCGGGCTCCAAAACACGATAATATAATTGACCTGCTGGCACGATTCGGAGGTTTGGAAATTGCTGCTATGGTCGGATTCATTGCTAATGCGGCTGAAAACAGGGTTCCTATAATGCTGGACGGTTATGTTACTGCGGTAGCAGGGTATCTGGCGGCTAGGTTAGACAAGAGGGTAACGGAGATCCTGATTGCACCCAGTCTGTCGGATCAAATCGGACATGCTATGATTTTGGAACAATTGAGACTGGGCCCATTGTTTGATTTAGACATAAACTATGGTGAGGGATTAGCAGCTACCTTTGGCCTTTTTCTAGCTGAATGTACAGAAATATTTTATAATTAGATAATACCTTAACCATAATTTACGATATTTCTACGTAGTGGATCGGGGGAAAATCTTTTGAGTATATTGCGATTAAGGGTTCGCTTCGATTTTATTAACAGTGTAAGATCCAAGAGAACCTTATTTGGCGGGAAAAGTCCCGAACAGGCCGCTGAAGAAACCAGACAGCATAAAGTGTCATTGATGCGAAATGTCCCTATCCAAGGAATAGCTATCGAAGATATCGATATGAGCCAAGAGATATACTCGGTGTATGATGAAATAAACGGAAGGGAAATGTCCTATGCACCAGTTATCGTTACTTTTAATGCTGATTCAATGGAACATGCCGTCAAATTCGCTGCCAGGGAAGAACTCAGAGTTGTCCAAGTGTTAGATCCTGAGGAGCTAACACTATCCTCGCTGGAAATAGAGCGACTGATGGTTACTATTAGCGGAGAGATGCTTGATTATAAGCGCTTTCTGGAACGCAAGGTCAATAACTGGAGATAACTAGGTAGGGGGATTTGTATGGCCCGGTTAAGTCTGGAATCAATTGTTGAAGCAGTGAATGATCTGCCTGCTTTCCCGACGGTAGTTACGCGGGTTATTCAGCTTACTGATGATCCCGATTCCACGGCTCAAGATATCAATAACGTCCTGAACCAGGACCAGGCTATTACCGCGCGAGTTCTGCGCCTTGCCAACTCTGCTTTTTACGGCTATACACGACGTATTAATACTGTTACTGACGCAGTGGTTTTCATGGGTTTTAAAACCATTCGCAGTATAGTTATTGCAGCTTCAGTCAGCGACATCCTAAATAAAGAGATGGCAGGATATGCGCTTGAGCATGGCGAGCTTTGGAGACATTCTCAATGTTGTGCGATGGCAGCACGACTGATTGCCCGTAAAGCAAAATTCCCCGCTCTTGACCTGGCCTATACTGCTGGACTTCTACATGATATTGGGAAGGTCATACTAAACAATACTATGAAGGAATCATATATAGATGTAGTCGAACGAGCCACTCAAGGAGAAATACCCTTTAATGAGGTTGAAACTGAAATACTTGGTTTTACTCACGCAGATGTGGGATCCCAGGTAGCTGCCAAATGGAACCTGACTGACCAGATGGTTGAAGCCATTGCCTTCCATCATGATCCCGACAAAGCTACTATTAATCCCAAGTTGACTGCTATTATACATTTGGCCGATGCTATTTGTGTTGCCATGGGAATTGGCATTGGTGTGGATGGTATGCTGTATCCTATGTCCGCTAACGCTATGGAGTTGCTGGGAATGGACGAGAATACCATAGAAAGTGTTATCAACGACCTTTCCGATTTGCTGGTTGACCAGACCACCATTTAATAAGACTATGGAACAAACCGCTTAATTAATTCTTTTTGCATACTGCTTAATGAACCTATCATTTTCCAACCACTTTACCCCCTCAAAAATCTCGAAAAATCAAATATTTTGGTTGATTTTCAATGCTAGCTGTTATAAAGTACTGAATAAGATTATTTTATAAGGGGCTTGAGCCTTGGGGAAATTGATCATATTTGCCGGGGGATTGGGCAGTGGCAAGACTGAGATAGCTCTCAATTTTGCACGTGCGGAAGCCAGAGCAGGGGAGAAAAGCGTTCTGGCCGACGTTGATCTGATCAACCCTTTTTTTTCTTCACGATTGGCGATAGAGGATCTGGAAAAGGAAGGGGTCAAACTCTTGGCACCAAGACGGGATTTAGCTTTTGGCGACGTCCCGCAATTACCGCCGCAGATTATTAGCAGTATCCGCCAGGATAACAGTCTATTTATTGATCTAGGCGGTGATGAGTCCGGAGTTTTAGTAATGGGGTACCTGCGCTCTTATATACTGGACAGGCCCTACGAATTTATGCTGGTGGTTAATCCATACCGGCCTTTTGCCGGGAGTTTGGATGACTTGATCGCACTGAAAGAAATGCTGGAGCAATCCAGTAGAGTTTCATTTACAGGCATAATCAGCAATCCAAATCTGGTTGAAGAAACTACACCTGAAACAGTCAGGGAAGGCCATGGCAAAGTTCTAGAATGGGCTCAGATAATGGGGCTCACTGTACGTTATCTTACCGTGGAAGAAAAACTATTTAACGAACTTCAACCGGAGTATAGTGACATTATCTATAAATTGTCACTTCATTTCAGACCTGATTGGCTAGGTATCTCATAAGGAGGAATAGGTTAATGGCCAAAGGCACGGTACATTTTGTGGAAGACCGCTGCAAGGCATGTGGGCTGTGCATTGAGTTTTGCCCGCGGGATGTTTTGGAATTCGACAATGAAAGTATCAATATTCTGGGTTATCACCCGGTAGTCCTGACAAAACCAGAGAGTTGTACGGGCTGCGCTATATGCGGGTTGATGTGCCCGGATCTGGTTATTACAGTGGAGAAGGAGTGAGGGCATGGACCGGGTTTTAATGAAAGGTAATGAAGCATTGGCGGAGGGCGCAATATTGGCCGGATGCCGTGGTTTTTTCGGATATCCTATCACGCCTTCCAGTGAGATTGCTGAGTACATGGCAAGGAAAATGCCAACCATCGGCGGAGTATTTGTTCAGGCCGAAAGTGAACTAGCAGCAATTAATATGGTATATGGCGGTTCATCTGCTGGTTTTCGGGTTATGACTGCTTCATCGGGTCCCGGCATCAGCTTGAAACAGGAGGGTATTTCTTTTCTTTCCGAAGGAGAACTTCCCTGTGTGGTAGTGAATGTATCAAGAGGCGGCCCGGGTTTGGGCGGGATCCAGCCTTCCCAGGCCGACTATTTCCAGGCTACTCGCGGCGGCGGACATGGTGATTATCATACAATAGTTGTGGCTCCTTCCGGTGTACAAGAGATGATGGATCTGACCATGCAGGCATTCTACTGGGCAGACTACCATCGAATACCGGTCATGATCATGTTAGAAGGGACTCTGGGCAATTTGATGGAGCCCATTACTGTCCGGGAACCAGTTACCGAATTTGTTGATAAACCATGGGCAACCAACGGCTGTAAAGACCGGGCTCCCAACGTTATGAACACACTCCATTTGGACAGTGACTTTTTGGAAAAGAGAAACCATCATCTTCAGGCAAAGTATGAAAAGATTCAACAAGAATGTAAACGTGCTGAGACTTTTATGATCGAAGATGCAGACATAGTTATAGTTGCGTTTGGCTTGATGGGACGTATAGCTAAGAAGTCGGTTTCGGAAGCCCGTAAGCAAGGAGTCAAAGCAGGACTAATCCGTCCCATAACCTTGTGGCCATTCCCGGACGATGTTATCAAGTCAGCAGCGCAGACAGCTAAACGTTTTTTATCTGTTGAAATAAATATGGGACAGATGATCGAGGACATAAAGCTCGCCATTGAAGGTCGGGTTCCAGTTGAATTCTACGGCCGTATCGGCATCAGCCCCAACCCCGAGGAGATAAGCCGGCAGATTATAAATATTGCTGCCAGGGAGGGATGGATATGAAAACCGTATTTCAAAAGCCCAAGAGCTTGCAGGATAATAAATTCCATTATTGCCCTGGCTGCACTCATGGTATTATACACCGCTTGATCGCTGAATGCCTGGATGAGATGGATATTCGGGAAAAAACCATCGGCATCTGCCCGGTGGGATGCTCCGTTTTAGCTTATGATTATTTCAATTTTGATACCCTGGAGGCAGCCCATGGAAGGGCTCCCGCTATAGGAACCGCTATTAAAAGGTTATTGCCTGATCGTTTTGTATTTACTTATCAGGGAGATGGAGACCTGGCATCCATCGGCATGGGAGAAATTGTTCACGCTTCCCTGCGCGGCGAGAAGATTACCACCTTCTTTATCAATAATACCCTCTACGGTATGACTGGAGGACAGATGGCGCCCACTACCTTATTGGGGCAGGTTGCCACCACATGTCCCTATGGCCGCAAGGCAGAATGGGAAGGATATCCCGCGCATATGGCTGAACTCCTGGCTGGCAATGAAGGTGCGGCATATATCTGCCGTACTGCAGTAAACAGCCCGGCAAATGTGATGAAGACTAAAAAGGCTATAAAAAAGGCCCTGGAGGTTCAACAGCGGGGTTTGGGATTCAGTATGGTGGAGATCTTGTCTACTTGTCCGACCAACTGGGGATTAAATCCGGTGGAGGCTATGAAATGGATGGAAGACAAGATGTTCCCGACTTATCCGCTGGGAGAATTCAAGTGCGTTGAATAGTGCCTTAGAAAGTGTTGGGGAGGAAAAAGACAAATGGCAGTCGAGCAACAGATTTTATTTGCGGGCTTTGGCGGTCAGGGAGTTCTGGCAATGGGCCAGTTCCTGGCTTATGCGGCAATGGGTATAGGTAAAGAAGTAACCTGGGTACCGTCCTACGGTGCAGAGATGCGGGGAGGAACCGCTAATTGTCAAGTAACTATATCAGATGAAGAAATTAGTTCACCACTGACAGAAAATCCTGGTTCTATTGTGGTCATGAACCGACCTTCGCTGGATAAATTTGAGAATAAGGTAAAATCCAACGGGACTATTGTAATTAATTCCTCACTGGTGGATCGGGTGCCGGAGCGGGAGGATGTGACTGTTTATCAGATACCGGCCAATTCTATTGCAGAAGCCATGGGTAATGTACGGGGTGCCAATATGATAATGCTGGGCGCTTACCTGCATATGACCGGTCCGGTAAAGGTCGAAGAAGCCCTGGAGCACTTTGATGCCATATTTAAAGGGAAAAAGCCGGCAGTTATTGAAAGAAATCGTCAGGCTTTTATGACGGGGGTAGAATGGGCCAGGAATAATCAATAGTTTATTAATATAAATATTAGCAAGAAGGGGAGCGATGCTCCCTTCTTTAGTTTAATCCCTATCGAAGGCAAGGATATTCTATGCATAGCGGGCATATCATAATAGAAACCATGCCCGGAGGATGATTGCTTGAAAGACCTCTTTTACCGTTTTGAGAGATATCTTATACGTTTTATATTAATCACATTGGTTTCCGTCATAGTGATTCAAGGACTTATGACCCGTGATTCATTTCGCCTATATCTTAGCTGGTCAGAACGAATGGAAGGACAGGGAATATACTATCCGGTCAGCCGGGAAAACGTTAGTGAAAAGTTGCCTGGAAAGATACAATCACCACAGGCTAGTCTGGTTATATCGATAGAGTCATTTTCATCACTACCTATGGCCGATCTACTGGTTAATGGACGCAGATGTAAAACATTTGAAAACAAAGACGTGAAGATAACGGTCAAAGCGGGTGACAGACTGGAGATAGACTCAACCAGGTATTCATTTCCCGTAAAGTATCGTATAAAGGCCGTTTCCCAAAATGTTGGCTTTCCCGAGGTTAATTCCAGCTACACCGCGAATCAGGGCATAGTAATGATTGGCAATGTTATAGTAAAATAAGAAGCAGTATGGAGTAAGGTGGGATAAGCATGGTGATAGGCAGCAAAATGGTGGCCACAGCTGCAATTAGAATGGCCCTTTCCGAAACGCGGGATGAAGAAGCGCACCTTAAGAAGGACATGCTGGAACACTTGGGCATCAAAGCGGTAGCTGTCGATTATGGCGGTGAGTTTATTAGTTCAGTTGGGAAGATTGTGGAAAGGTCAGTTGTTGCAGCTAAGAGGGAAGGAGTAATAAAGGATACCCATGCGGATGAAGGGGCTATTGCCGGCGCAGCACGGGAGGCAATAACCCAGATCATGCCAAAAGCCCTGGGACTCAATGTCGGAGGAAAGATCGGCATCGCCCGTCATCATGACCATGTTAGTGTCGCTATTTTCATGGGAATTGGACTGTTACATTTGGATGAAGTTGCTATAGGGCTGGGACATCGGGCAGTTTCTTAGAAAACCACAAAAGTAGGATGGTAGGTGAAGATAATTGTTGGTTAGAGGAATCAGGGGAGCAACGACAATTAAAACAGATACGGTTGAGGAAGTGCTTCAGGCAACCCGGGAGTTGTTAGAACAGATCTGCAATGATAATGATCTGAAAACTGAGGATATAGCCAGTGCATTGTTTACGGTGACAGCTGATATCAGATCAGCATTTCCGGCTGCAGCAGCTCGTTCGATGGGGTGGGACAAAGTACCCCTGCTCTGCTTCCAGGAGATAGAGGTCCATAATGCCCTTCCACGATGCATTAGAGTGTTGGTGCATGTGAATACCGAAAAGAGCCAGGAAGAAATCAGACATGTCTACATGAAAGATGCGCAAAGCTTAAGAACAGACCTGCAGAGGTAATTGGTGGGGTCAAACCCCCTCCGGGTAAAACTTATCAGCTTTTCGCAATTTATAACAATGTGATCATTTGCGGTAACTAAACTGAATCATTCCCCCATAACCTTGATAATCACCCGTTTCTTTCGACGCCCGTCAAATTCAGCATAAAATATTTCCTGCCAGGGACCCAGATCCAATTTGCCGTTGGTAACCGGTACGATAATCTGATGATGGACCAAAATGCTTTTAAGGTGGGCATCCCCATTGTCTTCACCGGTACGATGATGGTGATAATCAGGGCCAAAAGGGGCCAGTTTTTCTAACATTTCATCAATGTCTCTGGTAATACCGTGTTCGTTATCATTTACATAGATGCCGGCACTAATGTGCATGGCACTTACCAGAATCATACCCTCGGTTATTCCGCTCTTATTACAGGCTTCTTGTACCTGATCGGTGATCCTGATGTACTCCTTTCGTTTTTCAGTGTTGAACCAGAGATATTCGGTATAAAACTTCATTAGCCTGTCCCCCTCACTTAATATAATTCCGGACGCCGTTGCTTCAACAAAGGCATCTGGGTACGGATCTGTCTTATTAAATCAAAACTGACATCAGCTAAAATGATCTCCTGGCAGATTCCGGCCTCTGCTAATATCTTGCCCCAGGGGTCAACTATCATGGAATGTCCCCAGGCCTGATAATTAGAGTCTGGGTTACGGGCTGGAGAGGCTGCAATAACATAACACTGGTTATCGACAGCACGCGTTCGCATAAGGATCTCCCAGTGAGCCGGGCCGGTAGTGGTATTGAAAGCTGCCGGAACCACCAGCATTTGTGCACCTTCCAAGACATAGCGTCGGGCTAGTTCGGGAAACCGTATGTCAAAACAGATCATTACCCCAATGGGAAGTGGTGTGCTATTAAACACACTCACGCTGTTGCCAGGTGATAGGGTATCAGATTCGTGAAAAGTAATACCATTCTCAATTTCTACATCAAAAAGGTGTATTTTTCGGTGCCGCCCTAACAGGTCACCTGTCGGACCGTAAATGAAGCTGCTGTTATACAGACGCCCATCTTCTTTTTCAATGATAGAACCTCCAATGAGATATATCTTGTGTAACGCTGCTGACCGTGCAAGAAATTCTGTAGTGATTCCGGGAAAACTCTCAGCATAATCGGGAAATAGCGCGGATTGATAGGGGGCATTGAACACTTCGGGCAGTACTACCATTTGGGCGCCTAGACCGCTAGATTCTTTGATCATATCCTCAGCAACAGATAGATTCTTGTTTTTATCATCACCAATTTTCATCTGGCATACAGCCAGCTTTATACCATTCATGCTTCACCTCCATATCAGCAATGATATATTCAGCAGACTATTATCTGTCTAAAGGGAATGCTATACTATTAAGATGAATGATATCAATTATCAATGCAATTATATTTTGCTGTATTTTATTAAAATCTATCACAGTTGTTATACAGGAGGTAGGCCATGAGGCCTTTTAAGCTGGTATCCAGGGATTATAAAGCTGAAGACACCGTAATCAAAATAGAAGGACCGGGGAGACCGGTATTTGTTGGGCAGGGCTACTGCACTAATATTGCCGGTTCCTGTGCTGTAGAAAGTCCTGAACAGTACCTGGAACTGGCACAGATTCTTAAGGCAAGCGGAGCTAATATGCTGCGAGGCGGATTGTTCAAGCCGAGGACTTCCCCGTATTCTTTTCAGGGAATGGGAAGAGAGGGTCTGCAGATATTGGATGAAGCCCGAAGGATTACCGGCTTGCCGGTAGTAACAGAAATTATGGATCTTCATGACATCGATTGCCTATATGATCATGTCGATGTTTTTCAGGTAGGAAGTCGTAATATGCAGAACTATTCGTTATTGGATGCTTTGGGCAGAGTAAATAAACCAGTTCTGTTGAAAAGGGGACTGTCGGCTACTATTGAGGAATGGCTATTGGCGGCAGAGTATTTGCTAAGCGGTGGTAATTGGCAGGTTATTCTGTGTGAACGCGGCATACGGACCTTTGAAACCTATACCCGTAATACTGTTGATATCGGGGCCGTGGTCATGGCCAAGGAACTATCACATCTGCCGGTTATTGTTGATCCAAGTCATGCCACCGGTAAATGGAGAATGGTAACTCCGGTGGCTGCTGCTGCTATTGCTGCCGGAGCTGATGGCTTGATGGTAGAAGTGCACCAGGACCCTGATAGGGCATTGTCCGATGGTAAACAATCACTAACCCCGGAGAATTACCTTCAACTGCTATCAAGAATTGAAGCCATAGCCCAACTGCAGAACAAGCTTATCCAGCATTAGCATATTTTATATAGTAAGACTGTTTAAAATTTGATTGAATTGAGCATCCCATCATGTTATTGTTATAGCTGTAGTACGGATGTTAAATATCAAAAATGTAGTATGGTAGTATGGTGGGAAATTATGACTTTGGCTTGGATGCCATTGGTGATTTTTTCACTAATGGCATTTTGTGTTTTTCTCACCTCTACGAAAAGGAGGTTACAAAATGATCATCGTAATGGAAAGACTTGTTCCGGAAGAACAGATCAAGATGGTTGAAAAGAAACTGGAGGAAAAGGGATTCAATGTCCATCTTTCCAAAGGTGTTGAGCGTACCATTATTGGTGCTATCGGAGAAAGAACCCAGGCTATCATGGATGCAATCGAAACCATGGCCGGAGTGGAGAAAGTTGTACCCATAGTACAGCCTTTTAAAATGGCTTCCAAGGAATTCAAAACGAATCCTACTACCGTAAGAGTAGGTGATCAGGTTATTGGTGACGGCAGCATACAAGTAATAGCTGGCCCCTGTGCAGTAGAAGGATGGGATAAGTTCCTTGAGGTCGCACAGATGGTTAAAAGTGCCGGGGCCACTATGCTCAGGGGGGGGGCCTTCAAGCCCCGCACCTCACCCTACTCCTTCCAGGGACTTGAGGAAGAGGGTCTAAAGATACTCGCCGAAGCGCGAAGGATAACCGGCTTGCCGATAGTGTCAGAAATCATGGATCCGCGTATAATCGATATCGTAGCCTCCTATGTGGATGTTATGCAGGTAGGGGCACGCAACATGCAAAACTTTTTCCTCTTACGGGAACTGGGGAAATGTAATAAACCAATACTCTTGAAGAGAGGACCTTCCGCTACCATTGAAGAATGGATTATGGCTGCCGAATATATCATATCCAGCGGTAACGAACAGGTGATCATGTGCGAGCGGGGGATCCGTACCTTTGAAAACTACACCCGTAATACCCTGGACTTGAGCGCTGTTCCCATCATCAAACAGCTTACCCATCTGCCGATTATCGTCGATCCCAGCCACGGAACCGGTAAATGGAAACTGGTAGCGCCGATGGCAATGGCTGCTGTTGGTGCCGGCTGTGACGGCTTGATTGTAGAGGTACACCAGAATCCTAGTGAAGCGATGTCTGATGGTCCACAATCATTGACACCCGAGAATTTCCGTATGATGGTGGATAAGGTACAAAAACTGCACGCTGCAATGAAGCAGGAATAGTAATACACAGATAGGTGATAAGTTATGTCCGTTAATGTATTGATAATTGGAGTAGGTCTTATAGGAGGTTCTTTAGGTCTGGCTCTCAAGGAATCACCTTTGGTAGCTAGAGTTATTGGCGTGGACGAGGATCATACCATAGATCAAGCTTTGGCAATGGGAGCCATTGACGGTGGGGGGCATCTGGAAACGGCGGCGGCTACCGCGGATGTAATCTTCCTGTGTACCCCAATAAGCACCTTTGGTGGCATTATAGACCAGGTTAAAACAAGAATTAAGCCGGGTGCCATTATAAGTGATGTTGGCAGCACCAAGCAGGAGGTTATGCGTGTATTCTCACAGCTTCCTGACGCTGTGTACAAGATTGGTGGTCATCCCATGGCCGGCTCTGAGATAAGGGGTGTCGTTGGAGCTGATCGCTACTTGTTTGAAAATGCTGCATATATTTTGACCCCGGCTCCGGGCACGCCTGATGACATATTAGCCTTTATGAACGAACTGCTCGCATGTACTGGAGCCCGCATTAAGCGGCTGACAGCTGAGCGCCATGATGAACTGGTGGCGGCTATAAGTCATATTCCGCATCTAACTGCCGCGGCCCTGGTTAACATGACCCGAGGCGATGAAGAACATTTAATGATGGCAGCCGGAGGATTTCGGGATACTACGCGGATAGCCTCCTCCAATCCGGAACTATGGGACAACATCATATTTTCTAATCAGGAGATAATAGTAGACAAATTAGACCTTTTAATCGAAAATCTCATTAAGCTGAGAGAAGCAATAAAGGCCGGTGATCGGGAAAAAGTACTACAAGAGCTCTCCTCGGCAAAAGATACGCGCGACAGGATACCTCAGGTCCACCGCGGGATAATGCCCGATTTTTCAGATATAGTATGCATAGTGCCAGATAAACCTGGAATAATTGCCCGTTTAGGAGCTATACTCCATGAAAAGGATATCAATATAGTTGATATCGAAATACTGCGAGTCCGGGAAGGAGATGGCGGTACCATACGCTTAGGAGTTCCTTCTCTAACTGATGCAGCAGAGGCGGTTGCTGAACTGCAGGCCAATGGCATCAAAGCGTGGATTCGCTCATAAGGAGGACAAATGCAGACAACCCTGAGCAAATCTGGACCTTTAAAGGGAGAGATAAGTGTTGCACCTGATAAGTCTATCTCACATCGTGCCGTGATTTTATCTGCTTTGGCGCGGGGAGTTGGGACTGTCAGCAATTTTTTACTGGCAGAGGACACCCTTTCTACATGTTCGTGCATTAAGCAATTAGGCGTTGAAATTAAGCGAGAAGGCTCGCGGTTACAGATATTCGGCCAGGGATTACATGGGCTGCGCGAGTCAACTTCAGTCCTGGATTGTGGCAATTCTGGAACCACCATGCGGTTATTGTCAGGACTTCTGGCTGGTCAGCACTTTTTTTCTGTACTAAGCGGAGACCAATCACTCAACCAGCGTCCCATGAAACGTGTTATGGAGCCGCTGCGAGCTATGGGTGCTGATATATGGGCGCGCAATAATGACCAAAACCCTCCACTGGCTGTAAAAGGCAGACCACTAAAAGGCTTACACTACCGTATGCCTATCGCCAGTGCTCAGGTCAAATCGGCCCTGTTGCTGGCTGGGCTGGATGCAGATGGGGAATCAGTAATTATTGAACCCGAGAGATCCCGTAATCACAGTGAGAACATGCTGATCGCCATGGGAGCTGATATTTCTGTACATCGCAACGAGATCACTCTGCGCCCAGGGAGAGAGCTTGAGCCACAGGACTTCCTAGTGCCCGGAGATATTTCTTCTGCCGCTTTCTTCATAGTTGCTGCCAGCCTGGTACCTGGTTCAGAATTGTTGATAAAGGACATAGGAATAAATAGTACTCGCGATGGTATTATTGATGTCATGCGCGAGATGGGCGGCAAGATCGATTTGCATAACCGCAGGATAATTGGCGGAGAAGAGGTTGCTGATCTGCTGATATGCAGTTCTTCCTTGCATGGTGTTAGAATAAATGGTGAAATTATTCCGCGTTTGATAGATGAGATACCTATAATAGCGGTGGCCATGGCCTTTGCGAATGGTCAATCAACAATTGAAGGCGCTCAAGAACTCCGCGTAAAAGAGAGTGATCGTATCTCTGCCATATGCAGCGAGCTGTCCAAATTTGGCTGCGAAATAGAAGAGCTGGTAGATGGTTTTGTAATTCAAGGTAATCCTGCGTTGAGCGAAAATAAATCCGAAAATACTCAGGTTCAAAGCCATGGCGACCATCGAATTGCTATGAGCCTTGCTGTTGCCGCCATGTGTCTACAGTCAGATACACAAATCATGGGTACTGATGCAGTCAGTATTTCCTTCCCGGAATTTTGGGATCTGCTGAATACGATACGAAGTTAAAATAAACCCTAACTAAAAGCATCTTTCCTAAAATAACAGATCGACATAGCATTTCATGTGAGTACATGCGATAATGCCAATAACCTAATTATCATATGGATTATAGGTTTTACCTGACCATTAGGTATGCTAAAATTAATTGAATTCTATACTGGGTGAATGAAGAATGCAGATAGCTATTGATGGACCGGCCGGAGCCGGTAAGAGTACTATTGCAAGACGCTTGGCAGACAAATTGGGTTTTGTATATATAGACACCGGTGCCATGTATCGGTGTATTACCTGGAAAGCGATAAAAAACGAGGTTGACCTGGCTGATGCCGGGCAACTCACTAACTTGGCCAGAGATACGCACATCGAGTTCAGACAAGGTTCCAGTCATCAACTGGTCTTTTGTGACGGGCAGGATGTCAGCTCTGCAATCAGATCCCACGAAGTCAATGCCGCTGTTTCCAAAGTAGCGTCCCACCCTGAGATCAGACGTATTATGGTCCGCCAACAACAGCATATGGCATCTAATAATTCTGTAGTTATGGATGGACGTGATATCGGCGAATGTGTATTGCCGGAAGCAGAGTATAAATTTTTTCTGACCGCCAGCATTGAGGAAAGGGCTAGAAGAAGGCAGGCTGAACTAACAGCAACTGGGCTCGGTCATGAATTGGAGAAGGTTAAAATAGAGATAGAAGAACGAGATAAAAGCGATGCCAACAGAGAGGTTGGCTCTCTCAAGATATTACCTGACTCTATAGTTATTGATAGTAGTTCCATGACTATTGATGACTTAATGAACCTCATACTGGACACTATTAGGGGGTCTGGATATGCTGTATAGAATAGCCCGGGCTATTTGCAAAGTTTTTTTAACAGTCCTGGGTTTGAAAACGGAGGGACTACATAAGCTACCTGAAAAGGGACCAGTAATAATTGCGGCCAATCATATGAGCAACTGGGACCCGGTTTTGGTGGGTGTAGCTATTAAAAGACCCATTCATTTCATTTCCAAGGCCGAGTTGTTTGATAACGACATAATGTCTATAATATTAACTAAGCTGAATGCTTTCCCGGTTAAGCGTGGTTCAACGGACATCAAGACCATACGCTATGCATTGGATCTTCTGAAACAGGGAAATATACTGGGGATTTTTCCGGAAGGCGCCAGAAAAAAGCTATATCCGGATGCTATCGTTCAGACCGGTGTCGCTATGTTTGCTTTGAAATCCGGGGCTCCAGTGGTACCAGTAGCCTGTATAGGAACTGAGAACACCTTCCCGCTGGGTTGGTTCAAGCCACTTCTGGTTCGAGTGGGCGATCCGATAAATCTGAGCGAATACCTGGGGAAAAAGATAAGCAGTGCTGTATTGCAGGAAGCCAGCGTTTCGATAATGAATGAGATAAACCTGTTGCTGGAACAATGATAGAACTGGTTTACGCATATATTATGGGGTGTAGTTAGTTGCATACCATTTTGGCCAACAAAGCTGGATTTTGTTCCGGCGTCAAACGTGCAGTTGATATGGCCCGGGACTGTTTTACCGATGATCGGAAATGGTATACCCTGGGGCCGCTGGTCCATAATCAAGCAGTGATCGATTACCTTCATGCTTATGGTATTGATTCGGTCGATTCCCTGGGAGACATAAAGGATATTCCGGCGGGGATCATTATCAGGTCTCATGGGGTGACGCCTAGCGTAATCTCTGATGCGGATACGCTGGGTTTGATTGTAAAGGATGCCACCTGTCCCTTGGTAAAGCAGGTTCATGAAATTGTGGCATCGTTAAGTGAAAAGTATGATATAGTTGTTTTTGGAGACAGGGATCATCCAGAAGTACAAGCCCTGATAGGTTGGTGTGATGAACAGGCCATTGTGGTCAACGACCCTGATCAAATATGTGATCTGCAAATCAGCGCTAAAATGGCCGTAGTTTCTCAAACTACCAAGGATGAAAAGAAATTCGAACGAGTAGTTGATGCCTTAAAAAGCAAGTGTCCAGAGCTGAGGGTTTTCAATACCATATGTCCCGCTACCAGACTAAGGCAGAAGGCTGCCCGCGATCTTTGCAGCCAGGTAGACGTAATGCTGGTGATCGGTGACAGTAAGAGTTCGAATACAGCCACTCTCTACAAAGAGTGTTTGGATACCGGAGTTAATACTTATCAGATTCAGAGTTCTGGCGATATTGATATTAAATGGTTCCGGGATGCCGCCAAAGTGGGTATTACAGCTGGAGCTTCAACTCCGGATTGGATTATTAAGGAGGTAGTGGAAAGGATGACGGAAATGGAAAACAACCAGGCAGAAACGGGAAAACAGGCTGAAGCGGAAAACGTAGTGCAAGATCCGGTTCAGGAAAACATAGAGGGGCAGCAGGAAGAGTCATTTGCAAAAATGGAAGCTGAAATGGCCGATTTTGCAACTCCCAGCAAAGGGGACATATTGACCGGACGTGTTATTCAGGTTCTGGATGATGAAGTTATGGTCGATGTAGGCGGAAAATCAGAGGGAATCATTCCCCAGCGCGAAATGTCCTTAAAGGATATTGATTCCTGCAAGGATCTGGTTAAAGTCGGTGATGAGATCGAAGTACTGGTCCTTAAATGGGATGATGACGGGACTATTCTTTTGTCCAAGAAAAAGGTGGACTCGCAAAAGGTTCTCGATAGTTTAGAGGAATATTACAAGGAAGGCAAGACAATAGATGGTACGGTCACTGACAGCGTAAAAGGCGGTTTGTTAGTAGACGTAGGAATCGTCGCCTTCTTGCCGGCTTCCCATGTAGAAGACGGTTATGCCAGGAATCTGGAGGAATACATCGGTCGAGTACTCAATTTCAAAATAATAGAATTCAATCGCAATAAACGGCGCGGTTCTCAGGTGGTATTATCACGTAAGGATCTGGTAGCCGAAGAGAAAAATAAACTGAAAAAGAGCTTCTGGGAGAACATCGAAGAGGGGCAAACTAGAACCGGTAAGATTAAGCGCCTGGTTGATTATGGTGCATTCATTGATCTGGGTGGTTACGAAGGATTGCTCCATGTTTCGGAGATGGACCACAGGAGGATTGACCATCCTTCTGATATCATGAATGAAGGCGACGAAGTAGAAGTATACATCCTCGGTCTTGATCGTGAGAAAGAAAGAGTATCGCTTAGCCGCAAAAAACTCTTGAAGAGCCCCTGGCAGAATTTTGTTGAAAAATATAATGAGGGCGACGTTATCGAAGGTACAGTGGTTAGAACAGCGCCTTTTGGTGCATTTGTTGAATTGGATCCCGGTGTGGATGGATTGGTTCATATTTCACAGTTGGCCAATCGCAGAATTGAAAAGCCCGAAGACGTAGTTTCAATCAACGAAAAGGTAATGGTAAAGATACTTAGCATTGACCCGGATGAAAAGAGAGTAGGCCTTTCCATACGCGCTTTAATCGAAGACCAGGAAAAAGAAGAAGTGGAAGAATACCTGGATCAGCAGGAAGGAGAATAGCAGTTTTACGAGCCACACAAGGAGGTAGTAAAATGCCTATTTTTGATTTTCAGTGTCAGGAGTGCGGCAGGAAGTTTGACTTGATGATTTCTAATGCTGATAAAGCGAAAGCCACATGCCCGGAATGCAAATCGAACAATATAAAACAGATGTTATCCCTTTTTAATACGGGAGCGGCAGGCAAATCGGCTCCTGTATCCGATAATTGTTCTTCATGTAGTGCACGAACTAGCGGGGGATGAGGTATGAATTTTTAGGCTGCCGGCGGCAGCCTTTTTCATATCACAAATGCGTGATTAGCTTGCTCAGGCCTCGTGTCATTGAGTTTAATTACAAGAGCATAAGGAAAGTTGAAATAATTGCAGGATAGTATTATGAAGACGACTGGAGCCATACTGGCTGGTGGTAAAAGCACCCGCATGAAATTTCATAAAGCGTTTGCCGAAATCGGCGGGAAGCAGGTAATTGAAATCATCATCGACAAGTTTACCCGCCGTTTTGAGGAAACAATCATTATCAGCAATGAACCATATCTGTTTCACCGTTTTGGCCTTCCGATATATCAGGATATATTTCCCTATCTCGGACCGGTGGCCGGAATACATGCTGCGCTAGAGCGAGCTTTATTCGATCCGGTATTTGTATTGGGGTGTGATATGCCCTTTATAAATATGAAAATGGTGGATCATATGATCGGTCTAATTGGTGATTATGACAGTGTGGTGACCCGTATGAATTCTACACTCCAGCCTACAGCCGCTGTATACTCAAAAAAGTGTCTGCCAATTTTCCAAAACTATTTGGAGGACAAGCGGCTCAAACTTACCCGAATAGTTGAGGAAGACCTGAATTCAATGATTATTGATGAACAAGAACTAAGGCTTTTCGGTCCTTTGCATGAGCAACTATTTAATGTTAATGATCCGCAGGCATTGGAACATGCCAGGAGTATGGCGGGGAGGTTGTTGTAATTCGCGATCAAAGAAAAACTGATCATATCGATATCGCATCCAAAACCAAAGATGGCCCCTTGAATACAGGTTTTTCTGACCTGCATCTCATCAACCAGTCAGTGCCAGGTCTCAATATGGAAGATATAAACCTTGGCTTACATTTTATTAGCAAAGAATTGTCTTATCCGGTTATAATTAATGCCTTGACTGGCGGTACAGAACAAGCTCGGAGGATAAACCGTGGTCTGGCAGAATTGGCCCAGAAATACGGCTTAGCCATTGCAGTAGGTTCTCAGACTATTGCGCTTGATGATCCTGGATTGAGAGACAGCTTTAAAGTTGTAAGAGAGATAAATCCTGACGGCTTGATTATTGCCAATGTGGGGGCTAATAGCAGTGTCAGTGATGCATTGAAAGCGATTAATATGATAGAGGCAGATGCCCTGCAGCTACATTTCAACATACCGCAGGAATTAGCCATGCACGAAGGAGATCGAGATTTCAGAAGTGTCAGGAATAATGTAAAAGCCATCGTTAATGAAAGCCCGGTACCGGTGATTGCCAAGGAAGTTGGCTTTGGTTTGTCCCGGGAGAGTGTAAGTATACTATATGACTGTGGCGTAAGGTACTTTGATATAGGTGGCAGCGGGGGCACAAATTTTATCTCCATCGAGACACAGCGTCGAGGCAGTCATTCCAGTGAAATGCTGGAATGGGGGATCCCTAGTGCAGCCAGTTTGGGCGAGATCTGCAGTCTTGGTCTTCCGCTTACCGTAATTGCTTCGGGGGGAATCCGTACGTCACTGGATGCCTCCCGTGCACTGGCTATGGGTGCCGACCTGGTCGGCATAGCTGGGCCACTTTTGAAGATATTTTTACGAGAAGGTATAGATAAGCTGAATAGCTGGACAGATGAATTTCTTTATTCTTTAAAAGCTGTATTCTTAATGAATGCGGCAAAAGACCTGCAAGAGATAAAACAGCATCCGTTGATCATTACCGGATTCACGGCCGAATGGTTGAGGGCGAGGGGAATTGATCCCCTAAGGTGGTCTAGCCGGCAGTGACCATATCGATTTACCGATCGATTCACAGATAGTAATAAACAAGTCTGCCTGATAATGAACTGAACCCAGCTCATTATCAGGCAGACTTTTTCAATTATTTTGCTACTACATAAAAGACCTTGCCAATGGTCATCCTAAACAAAAAGAATTTCGATAGAAAGGATGTTACAGGGATGAGCAGTTTTCCTTTTGGCTTGGTTGCCCTTTTGATTATTTCAGTGTTGATTTATTTTGGGGTAGCCCATCGGGTCCTAGACCGTTTGCACCTAACCGATAAATCTGCCCTGGCGGTCATCGCTGCCATGATAATCGGTAGTTTTATTGACATACCTATAACCGGACGGATTACTATCAACTTGGGTGGAATAATAGCAGTGATTCTGGCCTTTTACGTCCTATTTGCGGCTGGTACCTGGATGGAAAGAACCAGAGCTATTATTGCAGCGGCAGTAACCGGACTTGTACTATTTTTAGCCGCCCGTTACCTGGGCGCAGAACCAGAGAATATTTTCATCGATCCCATATATATTTATCCTATCGTTGCCGGTATCGTTGGCTATTTAGCAGGCAGATCGAGAAGAGGCGCCTTTTTTGCTGCAGTGATAGGCGTTCTGTCTCTGGATGTAGGTCAATACATCTATTTAGTACGTACTGGGGTGAGAGGAACCGTACATGTAGGAGGAGCAGGAGCCTTTGATTCATTGGTGTTGTCCGGCTTGTTAGCTGTCCTATTGGCTGAATTTATTGGTGAGACCCTGGAAAGAATTCAAGGTGGCCCGGAGAGTGAAGGGAGACCGGAAGAATTGGTTAAAAACTTGCGAGAACCTGAACCGGCGCATAAACCCCTGCATGATATTCATAAAGAAGGTGACAGCGATGAAGATGAGTAAAAGAATTATAAGAATTGCATTAGTTCTTAGCATGCTGCTGGTTTTTAGTTTTGTATTCACTGTATATGCTGAAGACGAGATGCCCAGCGGCAAGTATATGACACTGATCGATGAGAAGAACAATGTCATACTGCAGACCGCAACGGTGGTTTCGGTAGGTGATGAATATATCAGTGCCGATAATTCAAGATATATGGTCAAAGAAGTGATCACTAATACCGCTCGCTGTGTATATAAAGGCAAAGAGGTCATGCCGACGGTGAACTATGATAGCGATAAAAAGGCCTGGATATTTGACAATAGTTCCGTGCCGGTTGTGAGCAGTAAAAATCCGACAATTGCTCTTTACCATACTCATAGTGACGAATCCTACGTACCCTCTGACGGGAAAGAGAGCATCAATGGAAATGGTGGGATCTATGATGTAGGGCAGGCTTTAAACGAAAAGCTTAAATCCTTGGGCTTCAATGTGGTATACAATCAAAACAATCATAATCCTCACGATATCAATGCCTATAATCGTTCACGACGCACGGCAACCAGTCTGCTAAAAAAACAACCTGACGCTATTATTGATGTCCACCGGGATGCCGTTCCTGCCAGTCAATATCAGACTGAGGTAAAAGGCAAGAAAGTAACCAAGGTAAAACTGGTTGTCGGCCGGCAGAATCCCAATATGAAAACAAATCTGGAATTTGCCAAAAGGCTGAAAGCAGTAATGGACCGCAAGGCCCCGGGGCTTTCCAATGGCATATATATGGGCAAGGGAGACTACAATCAGGATCTTAGCCCACGGGCCATGTTGATTGAAGTGGGAGCCCATACTAACTCCAAAGCTGAAGCAGAAAAGGGAGTTATGCTCTTTGCTAATTCTCTGCCAACAGTGTTGGGCGTTTCTTCAGATAATGCAGTGAATACAGGGATATCTTCAGATAAGGCTGGGCCAGCCAAGAAGCCGCTGAATGGGGAAAACAAAACGGCTGGGACTACGATAGCACTAGTCCTTACGGTTGTTGCAGCTGTTATTGCCGGCTATTACTGGCTAAACCGCAGGACAATCGATAAATAAGATCACAAACAAATCGGGATAACCAGAACTAAGTGTGGACTTAACGGGGGTAATTGACCGGTAAATTGTGCTGAAGAGCCATTATCGGCATTACCCTGCTAGTCCTCATGTTATTTTATTGGTCATATTGATATGATGGCTCTGTAAAGTAAACATGAAAGAATAGCACCCGATTTCGTAGAAAAGGTTCAAGCCACGAGCAAATACTTTCGTTTTTGTTTCTTAGACAGATTCAAGCCGGCAACCTGAGCTGGGGTATGGCCGTTCAATGAAGAATGGGGCCTGACAAAGTTGTAAAAGAAAACGAAGGTGCTGATGAGATTATTGGCTGAAAGGTAAGAATTAAAGCCCTGTTTAGTTTTGTACCAGGCCTTGAACTGGTGGTTGAAAGATTCAATAAGATTATTGGAGATGTCATCCTTGAAGGATTCGACCCTAATGTGCTGAGTTGATGGAAAGATTGATTTAACCGGTACCTTGTAAGCAGCGTAACGATCCGAAACGATAGCTTGGGGTTGTC
>JAAYCK010000038.1 GCA_012729835.1 Syntrophomonadaceae bacterium | reverse complement strand
GCGTTGAGATGGTAATGCCCGGTGACAACATCGAGATGGCGATCGAACTAATCACCCCGATCGCAGCCGAACAGGGACTGAGATTCGCTATCCGCGAGGGCGGCAGAACCGTTGGCTCCGGTGCTGTAATCGAAGTCAAGGATTAGTACAGACAGTAGTAATGATTTTTGGATCACGCAGAGGAAAAGCATGGCTTTTCCTCTCGGGATCACAAAATAAAACGGGAACCGATACTAGGATCCCAACCATGGTTTAGACCAGACAATAAGAATTCATAATTGCTTAACACGCCTGGTGGCGTGATTATGCAGAGGAGGTTTTAACGGGAGTGAGCACCCAACAAAAAGTAAGAATTAGACTTAAAGCATTTGACCACAAACTTCTGGATAAGTCTTCACAGACCATCGTTGAGACAGCTCGGAAGAATGGTTCAACTGTTTCTGGCCCGATTCCACTGCCGACAGAGAAGAGCATCTACACCATTCTGCGCTCTCCCCATGTCAACAAGGATTCGCGCGAACAGTTCGAGATGCGGACCCACAAGCGTTTGATCGACATACTGGATCCTAACCCCAAGGTAATTGATGCTCTGATGCACCTGGATCTGCCTTCAGGAGTGGACATAGAGATCAAGTTATAGTAACGGTGAGGACCGGTGCAAAGAGGTCAGTGGCAAAAGGGCCTCAATGCGGAAAATTCCGGATTATGAGAAGTGATGTTGGATTACCACTTCCAACCAATCACAAAAAGATTTCCCGTTAGGAGGTATTAACAGGTGGCAAGAGAAGTTAAAAAGGTTATTCTGGGCATCAAAGTAGGGATGACCCAGATTTTTGACGAGGACGGTACGGCGATTCCAGTAAGCGTAGTTGAAGCGGGACCTTGTACTGTTTTGCAGAAGAAGACCGCAGACAGCGACGGTTATGATGCCGTACAGGTAGGTTTTTACAACCTGAAAGAAAGAAAGGCCAATAAGCCTACCAAGGGCCATTTTAAAAAGGCAAATGTCAAACCCCTTCGTTATATCAGAGAGTTCCGAGTTAGCAGCGCTGACAGCTACGAGGTCGGTCAGGATATAACAGCGGATGTTTTCACTGCTGGTGATATGGTAGATGTAGTGGGCACTTCCAAAGGCAAAGGCTTTGCCGGCGGTGTCAAAAGACACAATTTTGCACGCGGTTCCATGGGGCATGGCTCGAAATACCATCGCCGTCCTGGTTCGCTGGGGGCCAAGGGTCCGGCCCGTGTTTTTAAAGGCAGGAAACTTCCTGGCAGACTAGGAGGAGAGAGGGTAACCATTCAGGGCTTGAAGGTAGTAAAAGTCTATCCGGAAAGAAATCTTCTCCTCATCAGAGGTTCCATACCCGGCCCCAGACGTGGTCTGGTTGTTATCAAGAATTCAGTTAAGGCGTAATACATCGATACGCGTACGTGAGGAGGTTACTTAAGTGCCCAAGGTTGCTTTATATGATATGAACGGGGCTCAGATCGGCGATATCGATCTCTCCGAAAATGTTTTCGGCATTGAGCCAAATGAAGCAGTACTTCATCAGTTTGTTAAGATGCAGCTGGCCAACAAGAGAGTTGGCACATCTTCCACCAAGACCAGAGCTGAAGTCAAAGGCAGCGGCAAAAAACCCTGGCGCCAAAAGGGAACTGGACGCGCCCGGGTAGGACATAAACGCAACCCGGTGTGGAAGGGCGGCGGAATAGCTTTTGGACCCAAACCCCGGGATTTTTCCTTCAAGATGCCGCGCAAAGTCAGGAGACTGGCTATGAGATCTGCCCTGTCCAGCAAGGTATTAGATAACAATATCATCGTGGTGGATCACTTGAATTTTGAAGAGCCCAAGACCAAGCAGATGGTGCTGGCGCTGGAAGCTCTGAAGACCGGTAAAAAGACCCTGGTGGTTACAACCGGAGATGCGCAGAACGCTATGAAGTCAGCCCGCAACATTCCAGGCGTAAAGCCGCTGGGTGTTGATTTTATCAATGTATACGATCTCCTGAAGTATGAAACTCTGCTGATCACGAAAGATGCCGTGGCCAGAGTGGAGGAGGTATTCAACTAATGAGAGACTACAGGGATATCATTATCAAGCCGGTAGTCACGGAGAAATCCATGAACCTGCTGGTGGATAACAAATACACCTTTATCGTTGACCGCAAGGCCAACAAGACCGAGATCAAGAACGCTATCGAAAACATCTTCAATGTGAAGGTTGACTCGGTCCATACCTTGAACGTCAAAGGCAAGCCCAAGCGCATGGGCAGGTTTGAAGGGATAACCCCTACTCGCAAGAAAGCGATCGTCACCCTCAAACCCGGCCAAAAGATACGCCTGTTTGAAGGCATGTAAGCCGCTGAAGGAGGGAATTTTTAATGGCTATAAAAAAGTTTAAACCTACTACACCCAGCAGACGGCAGATGACTGTTATGAATTATGCCGATCTGACAAAAAAAGAGCCGGAAAAGAGCCTCACAATGCCTCTGAAGAGCACCGGCGGCAGAAATGCTAAAGGACGCCTGACAGTAAGGCATAAGGGCGGCGGACACAAACGGCTTTATCGTATTGTTGATTTCAAGCGCATTCATGACAATGTGCCGGCCAAGGTAGCGGCGATCGAATACGATCCCAACCGGAGCGCCAATATTGCACTCTTGCACTATGCTGACGGTCGTAAAGCCTATATCATTGCTCCCCACAACCTGAAAGTAGGGGATAAGGTGGTTTCCGGATCAGATGCTGACATCAAAGTGGGCAACACACTGCCCCTCAAAGACATTCCGGTGGGTACCATGATTCACAATGTGGAGCTGAGACCCGGGAAAGGCGGCCAGTTAGCCCGCTCTGCCGGTACCGTAGCCCAGCTGATGGCCAAGGAAGGCGCTTACGCTCACGTCAGGCTGCCATCTGGTGAAGTGAGATTAGTACATGTCACCTGCCGGGCCACTATCGGGCAGGTCAGCAACCTGGATTACGATAATGTAGTCCTGGGTAAGGCTGGACGCTCCAGGTGGCTGGGAGTAAGACCGACCGTCAGAGGTTCGGTAATGAACCCGGTGGACCATCCCCATGGCGGCGGCGAAGGCCGTGCCCCGATCGGACGCAAATACCCCGTTTCACCCTGGGGCAAGATTGCGATCGGCGGCAAGACGCGCAAGAAGAAACCGTCTGACAAAATGATCGTCAGGAAGCGCAAATAAAGGAGGTTTGCAGTATGGCCAGGTCACTTAAAAAAGGACCTTATTGTGAGGAAAAGCTACTGCATAAGGTTGAGGATATGAACCAGGGCGGCCCAAAGAAGGTAATCAAAACCTGGTCGCGGCGTTCCACCATCATGCCGCAGATGATTGGGCACACTCTGGCAGTACACGACGGACGCAGACATGTTCCGGTATACGTCACCGAAGATATGATAGGCATGAAACTGGGTGAGTTCGCTCCCACCAGAACCTATCGCGGACATGGCAAGACCGAGAAACGTAAGAGGTAGGAAAGGGGCATTGATGATGGAATCCAAAGCAATCGGACGTTATTTAAGGGTTTCTCCCCTCAAAGCCCGGCAAGTAGCTGATTTGGTTAGAGGAAAGGATATTGCTGAAGCTATCGGCATCCTGAGATACACCAACAAGAAATCAGCTCCGCTGATTGGCAAGGTGTTAGATTCCGCCATAGCCAATGCGGAACACAACTATGACATGGACTCTGATGCTCTGTTTGTATCGGAGATTTACATTGACGAAGGGCCCACCATCAAGCGGATGCATCCCCGGGCTTATGGAAGAGCCGATGTCAGACGTCACAGAACCAGTCATATAACCGTGATAGTACGGGAAAGGGAGGTTAAATAGTGGGTCAAAAGGTTCATCCCAAAGGATTCAGGATAGGTATTATTAGAGACTGGGACTCCAATTGGTATGCCGACCGGGACTATACCGAACTCCTGCATGAAGATTACCGCATCAGAACCTATATTAAGGAGCATTTTTATGCAGCCGGAATATCACGGGTCGAAATCGGGCGCACCGGCAACCGGATTCGTATAACCATACACACCGCACGGCCTGGTATTATAATCGGTCGTGGAGGTCTGGAAGTAGAAAAGCTAAAGGCCGCCTTAATTGAAATGACAGGCAAAAATATTAACATCAATATTCAGGAGATCAAGAAACCTGAATTAGATGCACAAATCGTAGCTGAAGGCGTAGCCCAGCAGTTGGAGAAGCGAGTATCTTTCCGCCGGGCCATGAAGCAAACTGTTATCCGGACCATGCGTGCCGGTGGCCTCGGTATTAAGATCGCCATCTCCGGACGCCTGGGCGGAGCAGAAATTGCCCGCAGCGAATGGTATGCCGAGGGCAAAGTACCGTTGCACACCCTTAGGGCAGATGTGGATTATGGCTTTGCAGAAGCCAACACCACCTACGGCAAGATTGGCATCAAGGTCTGGATCAACCGGGGAGAGATTCTGCCGGAAGCCAAGCAAAGACCGAAACAGAAAGTAGTGGAGGAGGCAGAGTAAACAATGCTTACCCCAAAGAGAGTAAAATACAGGAAACAACATAGACCAGGCCTGGGCGGCAAAGCCAACAAGGGAAATACCATAACCTATGGTGATTTTGGTCTGGAAGCCCTGGAACCGGCTTGGATCACCAACCGGCAGATAGAGGCTGCTCGTATCGCTATCAACCGCTACATCAAAAGAGGCGGAAAGCTGTGGATCAAGATATTCCCGGACCGTCCGCTGACAGTAAAGCCTGCCGAGACCCGCATGGGCAAAGGCAAAGGCTCGCCGGAATACTGGGTGGCCGTGGTAAAACCGGGCCGGATCATGTTCGAACTTTCTGGTGTTGATGAAGAAGTAGCAAGGGAGGCCATGCGTCTGGCTGCCAACAAACTGCCGATTAAGTGCAAGTTTGTTAAAAGAGAGGAAATGGGTGGTGAACTCGGTGATAGCTAAGAAGATGAGAGACCTGACCGATGAAGAGTTGGTCAAAAAGGTTTCTGATTATAAAGAAGAATTATTCAATCTCCGTTTTCAGATGGCTACCGGGCAGCTTGATAACCCTATGAGAATCAGAGATGTCAAAAAGAATATAGCCAGGTGCAAAACGGTTCAACGGCAAAGAGAAATCGCTCGGGAGAACGAGATCTAGGCAAAAAGTTAAATGCCGGTTGATAAAGTGAAAAATTTGATCCAAGGAGGTCTTAGCGTGGCTGAGAACCGCGGAAATCGTAAAGTCAGAATCGGAACAGTAACCAGCGACAAGATGGATAAAACCATAACTGTCAGTGTAGAAACGGTGGGACAGCATCCTCTCTACAAAAAGACTGTTAAGACCAGCAAAAAGTACAAGGCTCATGATGAGACCAATGACGCCAAGACTGGCGATGTGGTCAAGATCATGGAAACTCGTCCCTTAAGCAAGGATAAGAGATGGCGGCTGATCGAAGTAGTACGCCGGGCCAAAACGCTGGGTTAGACAAGCAGGAATTTTTTGAAAGGAATAATGAGCCTTTGAAGAGCAGGCTTATTATGAAGGGAGGTTGACAAAGTGATTCAACAAGAGACCAGGCTTCGGGTAGGAGATAATACTGGAGCGAAAGAGGTTTTATGTATAAAAGTTCTGGGCGGTTCTACCAGGAGATACGCAACTGTAGGCGATTTAATAATTGCCACGGTTAAAGAAGCTGCTCCCGGCGGCGTCGTCAAGAAAGGTGATGTTGTTAAGGCAGTAGTGGTCAGAACCAAGAAGGAGATCAGACGGCCAGACGGATCCTATATAGCCTTTTCCGAGAATGCTGCGGTTATTATAGATGACAATGGGAATCCCAAGGGAACCCGTATATTTGGACCTGTAGCCAGGGAACTCAGGGAAAAGAATTTCATGAAGATCGTATCCCTGGCTCCCGAGGTGCTTTAGTCGATGGAGGTGTAAGTAATGCATATCAAGAAAGGGGATACCGTCCTGGTTACCACCGGTAAGGACGCCGGCAAAAAAGGCAAGGTCCTTAGGGTAATCCCTATTAAGAATCGGATAGTGGTCGAAGGTGTCAATCGTGTCAAGAAGCATCAGCGGCCAAGCCGGGCGATTCCACAGGGTGGAATACTGAAGATAGAAAGTCCGCTCCACGCTTCCAATGTGATGCTGGTCTGCAATAAGTGCAGCAAACCGACCAGACTCGCAAAGACCTTACTCGACAGTGGGGAAAAGGTCAGAGTGTGTAAAAAGTGCGGCGAAATAATGGACTAAATACTCCAGGAAAGGAGGCCAGCTATATAAATGTCCAGGATGTATACGCTATATAAGGACGAAATCACACCCAAGTTAATGGAGAAGTTCCAATATAAGAATGTTATGCAGGTGCCCAAGATTGAACGGGTGGTTGTAAACATAGGGGTCGGCGAAGCAATTCAGAACCCCAAGGCCCTGGATGGCGCAGTCAGTGACCTGACCATCATCACCGGCCAGAAGCCAGTTATAACCCGGGCGAAGAAGTCCATTGCCGGCTTCAAACTCCGTGAGGGCATGCCGATTGGCTGCAAAGTGACACTCAGAGGTAAGATGATGTACGAATTTCTTGACCGTCTGATCAACCTGTCACTCCCGCGCGTGCGCGACTTTAGAGGTATTTCACCTCAGGCTTTTGATGGCCGTGGTAATTTCGCGCTGGGTATCAAGGAACAGACCATATTCCCCGAGATCGATTATGACAAGATCGACAAGATCAGAGGAATGGAAGTTGTTATTGTTACGACAGCTAAAACCGACGAAGAAGGCAGAGAGCTGTTACGTGGAATGGGAATGCCATTCAGATAGGGGGTATAGGGAGCATGGCGAAAAAAGCTATGATCGCGAAGCAACAGCGTGTGCAGAAATTCGAAGTTAGAACGTATAACCGCTGCAAAATATGCGGAAGGCCCCGGGCCTATATGCGTAAATTTGGTATCTGCAGAGTATGCTTCCGCGAAATGGCTCACCGGGGAGAACTGCCCGGCGTTACCAAATCCAGCTGGTAGGTATTATTAACTAGTAGATGAACACAGATTGAACAGCGTTTGATGACCAGGAGAACCCCGCAGTATAAAGTGCGGAAGGACCTGCTAGTGAAACGGCAGATTATACCCCGTTATCGTTTAGTAGAAAGGGATTCTGCGTTAATCTGCGCCCCAAGGGTCTGCGTCATCTGCGTCCATTTTTAATTAGCAAGGAGGTATTACTATGGCCATCACTGATCCCGTGGCTGATTTCCTGACTCGCATCAGAAACGGCAATATGGTCATGCATGAGAGCGTAGAAGTACCCAGTTCCAAACTGAAGCTGGGACTTGCTGCCATCATGAAGGATGAGGGATATATCAAGGACTATGAATATATTGAAGATGGCAAGCAGGGTGTCATTCGGATTTATCTGAAATACGGCGCCAACAAACGCAAAGTCATCACGGGCATTAAGCGCATCAGCAAGCCCGGTCTGCGGGTTTATGTAAAGAGGGACGAAGTCCCGAAGGTATTAGGTGGTCTGGGTACTGCAGTAATCTCCACCTCCCATGGTTTGATGACCGATAAAAAGGCACGCAAACAGGGTCTGGGCGGAGAAGTAATATGCTATATATGGTAGCTGAAGGAGGGTTAATCAGTGTCACGAATTGGTAGAAAACCTATCAGTCTACCGGCAGGAGTTGAAGTTACGGTAGTTGACCAGACTGTAACAGTCAAAGGTCCGAAGGGTGCTTTAAGCCAGACCATTCCATCACGGATCACCGTGGTCAAAGAAGACGGACAGCTTTTGGTACAAAGACCCAGCGATCAAAAGCAGGACCGGGCTTTTCATGGACTCTCCCGGGCTTTAATCGCCAATATGGTTGAGGGTGTTACCAATGGATTTCAGAAGAAATTGGAAATGGTCGGTGTTGGATACAGAGCTTCCATGAACGGCAACAAACTAGTTCTGGCCATTGGCTTCTCCCATCCGGTAGAAATAAATCCGCCCGAGGGTATTTCCTTTGAGGTGCCGGCGGTAACAAAGATTACAGTTATGGGTATCGATAAACAACTAGTGGGCAACACAGCCGCTCATATCCGGGCAATCAGAGAACCTGAGCCTTACAAAGGCAAGGGTATTAAATACGAAAACGAAGTCATCCGGCGCAAGGCTGGTAAGACTGGCAGGTAGAGCGGAAGGAAGTGAATGGCGTTGATAAAGAAGGTTAGCAAAAACGAATTGAGGCAGGAAAAACACAAGCGGATCCGGCGCAAACTCTCCGGAACTGCAGAAATACCCCGTTTATGTGTTTTCAAGAGCCTGAATCATATATATGCTCAGGTCATTGATGATGTTAATGGAGTAACCCTGGCAGCGACTTCTACCCTGGAACCCGAACTGAAAGGTCTGGGTACCAACATGGAAGCAGCAGCCAAGGTTGGCAGTAGCATTGCTGAAAAGGCCAAGGCCAAGGGCATCCAAATGGTAGTCTTTGACCGCAGTGGATACAAGTATCATGGCTGTGTTAAGGCATTAGCCGATGCAGCACGGGAAAACGGGCTTGAGTTCTAGGAGTTAGGAGGGAAACGATGATTGAGAAGGAACAGGCCGCCCCGGAATTTATAGAAAAGGTGGTAACCGTTCGCCGCGTGGCAAAAGTTGTGAAAGGCGGACGCAGATTTAGTTTCAGTGCACTGGTAGTAGTTGGCGACGGCGAAGGCAAGGTGGGCACCGGTCAAGGCAAAGCCACCGAAGTGCCGGAGGCCATTCGCAAAGCTGTTGAGAATGCACGCAAGAGTATGGTGGAAATCCCCTTGATTGATGAGCGAACCATTCCCCATACCATCGAAGGGATCTTCGGAGCTGGCAAGGTCTTACTGAAACCTGCTTCAGCTGGTACCGGCGTTATCGCTGGCGGACCGGTGAGAGCAGTTCTCGAGGCAGCCGGCATCAAGGATATACTGACTAAATCACTCGGTTCGTCAAACGCCAACAATATGGTACATGCTACCATGCAAGGCTTGAAGAACCTGAAGCGAGTGGAAGATGTTGCCCGTCAGCGGGGTAAGACCCCTGATGAGATCCTGGGCTAGGGAGGGATAGCAGGTGGCAAAGCAATTAAAGATTACCTGGACTAAAAGCTTTATCGGCTTTCCGAAGACCCAGCGCGCAACGATCAAGAGCCTGGGACTTACGAAGCTCCAGCAGAGCGTCATTAAGAATGATTGCCCGGAGATTCGTGGAGAGATAAACAAGATTAAACATCTGATTTCAGTTGAAGAAATTTAGACTCTTATAGGGAGGTTTTACAGTGAAACTCAATGAGCTAAAGGCTCCTCCCGGCGCTAATAAACGCACTAAGCGGGTAGGCCGGGGACCAGGATCCGGGCACGGCAAAACTTCCACTCGGGGACATAAAGGGCAGAAGGCTCGTTCCGGCGGTGGAGTCAGACCAGGTTTCGAAGGCGGTCAGATGCCTTTGCAGAGGCGTGTGCCCAAGCGTGGTTTTACCAACATATTTAAAAAGGAATATGCCATTGTCAATGTCAAGGATTTGAACGTATTTGAAAACGACAGTGAAATTACCCCGGAGGTACTGCTTGAAACTGGCATGATCAGCAAGCTGCTCTGCGGAGTTAAACTGCTGGGTGATGGCGAACTTCAGAAGAAACTCACCATCAAGGTACACAAAGTCAGCGGGCAGGCTGAAGAAAAGGTTAAAGCCCAGGGCGGCAGAGTAGAGGTGATTTGATGCTGGGTTCAATGCAACAAGCATGGAAAGTCGGCGACTTGCGGACAAAGTTGCTGTTCACGCTATTTATGCTGCTGATCTTCCGGCTCGGAGCGTATATACCAGTTCCCGGCATCGATCCTGTTGCTCTGGAAAAACTGCTGGGCGGTCAGCTATTTGGCTTCTTCGATATAGTATCCGGCGGAGCTTTCAAACGCTTCAGTATATTCGC
>JAAYCK010000172.1 GCA_012729835.1 Syntrophomonadaceae bacterium | reverse complement strand
CCTCGCTGCGCAAACGTTGGCACCGTTGTGCACGTCACGCTCGATGGCGGATGCCGCGTGCCGTTGCACCTCGCGGACGTGATGTTCAGTCGCCCCAAAGGCCGCGGTGACGCGGCTCACATCTGCAACCATCCGGGTCTCCACGGTGCCGGCCTCCGGGATGAGTAGCATCGCGCCGATGACAAGCCGCTCCTCGCCTGGTCTGGGAGGCACCACTACACCAGACATTCGTCTCGCCCTTCCATCGGCACACAAAGATAAACCCCACAGTCCTCCGAGGAGGAGCGTGGGGCTAAGAAAGCGTCTACAGGTATTATAGGCAGCAGGCTCCGAAAGTCAAACCCTTTCGGCAGAACAAGACCCACTTCCTGCGCAAACAAGACCCACTTCCTGCGCAACCCGCTTCAGAGAGCCCAAGGCGCCCACGGGTTTCTTGGCCCTCGGTTCTGCATATAAGGATGTATAACATCCTATTGAGTGGCCAGGGCGTCCTTTGAGGGCCGCCTGGCCTAACGTCTGAACGGCAAACACCCTCGCCTGACGAATACCTATTGACTTATCGAGACGCTTCGATTATACTTGCTCTTGTCAGACGGCAAACAACGCACGGGAGAGGTCCAAAATGCAGGCTCTCGCCACCGTCCAGGAGCAGACCTCGGCAGTCACACAGCAGGCCAGCCTGGAGGACCTGACGGACTTGTTCCTCCGGGAGCAGGACATCACAGAGGCCAGCCGAGCCACCTACCAGAGAGCACTCCGGCAGTTCGTGGGCTGGCTCCGGGAGACCGGGCGAGATCAGCGAATGGGCACTCTCCAGCGCGAGGACATCCTGGCCTACAAGGAGAGCCTGCAGGCCACCAAGACGGCTTCCACGGTTTCCTGCTACCTGACGGCGGTCAGGCGGCTCTTCGGCTGGCTGGAGAGCCGGAAGGCCTATCCTGACATCACCAGAGGCGTCAAGGGCGCGAAGAAGGCCAAGGGCCACCGGAAGGACTGCCTGACGCCAGGGCAGATCAGGCAGGTTCTCGATGGCGTGGACAAGAGCACGGTGGAGGGCCTGCGGGACTTCGCACTCCTGAACCTGCTGTTCAGGACCGGCCTGCGGACCGTGGAGATCGCCAGGGCGCAGATCGCGGACCTGAGGCAGGAAGCCGGGACGGCCGTCTTGTGGATTCAGGGCAAGGGCCGCGATGAGAAGGACGACTTCGTTCTCCTGGTGGAGGAGACACTCCAGCCTCTCCGGGCGTATCTGGCGGCCCGTGGCACGGTCTCCGAGGCAGAGCCGCTCTTCGTCTCCCTGTCAGATCGCAACGCAGGCCAGGCGCTCACTACCAGGAGCCTGTCCAGGATAGTCAAGACAGCATTCCTGCGGGTAGGTCTCGATGATAGCCGGCTGACGGCTCACTCCTGCAGGCACACTGCCATCACCCTGGCGGTCTCCGGAGGGGCCAGCCTGGAGCAGGCGCAGGCGATGGCCAGGCACTCAGACCCTAAGGTTACGATGGTGTACTTCCACAACGTGGCCCGCGTGCAGGCAGGAGCCGAGAGGTGTATCAGCTTCTGAAGGGCCGGAAGCGAAGGAGCAGGCGATGGCATTCCACCAGAAGACCCTGGACTTGTTCGCAGCGGTGAACGGGATCCTAGGTGAGTACGAGGGCCCACTGACGCTCCGGCAGGTCTATTACCGGCTGGTGGCGGCTCAGATCATTCAGAACACAGAGAATGAGTACAAGGGCCTGAGCAAGCACCTTACCCGCGCGCGGCTGGCCGGGCTGGTGGACGACTCGAGGATCATAGACCGGGTGAGGTCCACACTTCGGGTGCAATGCTGGCCCGACCTGAGCCACTTCCTGCAGACCGTTCGCCGGGCCTATCGGCGGG
>JAAYCK010000037.1 GCA_012729835.1 Syntrophomonadaceae bacterium | reverse complement strand
GAATAATATCCTTCCACAGTTGGTTACACTGTTTGGCCGTCCAGCTATAGGTGCGCTGATATATCGGCACCATAAACTGTATCGCGCCGTTCATCAGTTTTTGCAGACTGGTTTCCCCGGCTTTCAAGAATTAAACCTCCCTCCCTTAAACAACCGTATGCACAGTATTATTCTTCCACATACTGACATTATCCTTCTTCAGGATGCATTAATGTTTGCATTCTAGCCGATTGATGATGCGCTATGATCCCTAAGTTAAGGCTGCCTTTTGGTGGAGGGGCTCATCTTAATAAAAATATAAAATTTAGTATTGACATACTAAAAATTGACAAGTACAATTTATTTGTCAGATTAATACAGAGAGGAGGTCTGAAGTGAATACTAATATAGATATGGCCTTAAACGTCCTGTATCAAAGACAGATATCCTCCCGCGAGCAACTGCTGAAAGAAATGCTCCGCGTCAAAATGATGCTCAAGGAGCTTGAGAATAACATCAATATCCAGTTTGACAAGGAAATACTTTTCCAGCTCATGAAAAAAACCACCGAGGATGAGTTGGGCTTCTTCCCGGCGGATAGAGACGACTTTTGGGAGTTTTTTGCGGCTTTAAAAGAGATTGATCTCATAGATTACACCCTAGAAATCTATAAAAACGACCGGATGGGCATGATCATTTCGCCCGTATACCTGACCAGATATATCACTGACAGGATCGGTCAATTAAAGCCGTCTAAGATCCTTATTACGGAAGCAGAAAAACATTTATCCGGACTAAAGGAACTGCTTGACCGGTTTAAAGATGACGCGGAAATCACATTAACGACTCAGTATAAACCCATGCATATCCTGCTGCAATTGGCTTTCGGCGCCCATAAAAATGTAAACATCCGCTTTGAGTCTATCTACACAAACTGCCTGCCGGATGAAAGCTTTGATTATATTTATTCGCTGCCGGCCTTTGGAGCCAAAATGGATGAGTCAGGCCGGGAATTTATGACCAGAGACAGCGACGGCATAGCTATCGAAAATATGCTGGAGCATCTAAGTGAGCAGGGGACCCTTGATATTATCGTGCCTGCAAAACTTACCTTCGCCGGATTGGGATACGAAAAACTGCGTGCTTTTATTACCCAAAACTATCAGGTGAAGAGCATTTATATTCTGCCGGAAGGCACCTTCAGACCGGCAACCGCCATCAAGACCTATTTGTTCACGATATCTACCGGGCACCAGGCAGAAGTTGAAATCGGCACCTTGACCCTGGATCAAAAATCCTTTGCTATCCAAGACCAAAAACGGGTGAGGGCAGAGGAGTTTTTATCCCACGAAGACTGGCGTATCGAGCTGTTGCTGGCGGATGACGATGAAAACATTAGAAGGTTTAAAAGCTCCCCAATTGAAAAGGTGAAGCTGAAAGAGGTGGCGGAGGTATTCCGTGGAAAATCCATATTGAAAAAAGACACCTCCCTGGGAAGCATTTTTGTGCTTAACATCTCCAACATCGAAAACGGAGAGATCGATTACCGGAACCTGGACACCATCGATGAAGATGAACGCAAAGTGAAGCGTTACGAGCTGATGACGGGCGATGTAGTCTTATCCTGCCGGGGAACAGCGATAAAATCGGCTGTGTTTACAGCACAGGACAAAACCATCATTGCTTCGGCCAATTTGATAGTGGTAAGGCCCAAGGAAAAGGTCAAGGGAGAGTTCATTAAGCTCTTTTTTGAAAGTCCGGTAGGGTTGGCCATCATCAAAAGCTTTCAGCGCGGCACCAGCATTATGAATATCAACCATACCGATATTATGGAAATGGAGATTCCGCTGTTGCCTATGGGCAAACAGCAGGAAATCATCGACCGCTATCATGAAGAATTGAAAATCTATAAAGAAGCCGTCCAAAAAGCGGAAGCCCGCTGGTCAAACACAAAATCCAGCATCTATAACCAATTGACTTAGGAGGGGACATAAATGGCAGTGAATCTAGAATTTGAAAACAAGCTGTGGGAGATGGCCGACAAACTGAGAGGCAACATCCAGCCATCCGAATATAAGGACGTTGTTCTGGGACTCATTTTCCTGAAATACATATCAGACAGCTTCGAAGAAAAATACAATCAGCTGGTGACTGAAGGCGAAGGCTTCGAAGAAGACCGGGATGCTTATATTGAGGACAACGTGTTTTTCGTGCCGCCAAGCGCCCGCTGGGACTATATCAAAAAGAGCGCCAAACAGAGCGCCATCGGGCAGATCATCGACGAGGCCATGATTGCCATTGAACGTGAAAATAAAAGCTTAAAAGGGGTGCTGCCCAAAAACTATGCCCGGCCGGAGCTGGACAAGGCCAAGCTGGGCGAACTGATCGACCTGTTCTCCTTCAACCTGGGCAGCAAGGAAGCCAAAGCGCAGGATATCCTGGGCCGGGTCTATGAATACTTCCTGGGCAAATTCGGCTCCAGCGAGGGTGAATTCTATACCCCGCCCAGCATCGTAAAACTGCTGGTCGGCATGATAGAACCCTATAAAGGCAGGGTCTATGACCCCTGCTGCGGTTCCGGGGGCATGTTTGTCCAATCCGCCCGTTTTGTGGAGGAGCACCAGGGCCGCAAAGACGATATCTATATCTATGGACAGGAGTACACCGCCACCACCTGGAGGCTGTGCAAGATGAACCTGGCCATCCGCGGCATTGACGGCAACCTGGGCAGCCGAGACGCGGACACCTTCGGCAACGACCTGCACAAGAACCTGCGGGCGGACTACATACTGGCCAATCCGCCCTTTAACGTCAGCGACTATACCTTGATTCAGGATGACCCCCGCTGGAAGTACGGCATCCCCCCGGCTAACAATGCCAACTACGCCTGGATACAGCATATCATCAGCAAGCTTTCTCCTACCGGCGTGGCCGGCTTTGTGCTGGCCAACGGCTCCATGAGCACCTCCACCAGGGCGGAAGCGGAGATTCGGAAAAATATCATTGAAGCGGGGCTGGTGGACTGTATTGTCACCATGCCG
>JAAYCK010000036.1 GCA_012729835.1 Syntrophomonadaceae bacterium | reverse complement strand
TAGGGTACGCGCATACCACTTTAGGGATGACGTCATTGGCCCTAGCTACCACAATTTTACTATTTAAAGCAATCTGCTTTTCTTGTATAAATTCAAAGTTATGCAGAGTTGCTTTATTGATTTCAACTCCGTCTATAGTGATGGTGTCGAAATTTGCTACCGGTGTCAGCTGACCAGATTTTCCTATTTGCCATGTTACCTTACGGAGAATTGTGAATTCTTCCAGTGAGGCAAACTTGAACGTCATGCTATATTTCGGGAATCTCCCAGTGGTCCCCATCTTTTCCCGTAACGATAATTCATTGTATTTTACGCAAACGCCATCAATGGGGAAGGGTAATCTTGCCCGGGTTTCGTGTTCGTACTTTGTGATATATTTTTCGATGGTTAATTTATCGAAAAACAATTCAAACGGTACGATTGGGAAACCTTGTTCCCATAGAAAGCGGTACTGCTGAACTGCAGTTTCAAACATTAAGTCGCAATGCAAGAGATCAAAGATTTGTATATCTAAACCTCTTTTAACTGCTTCATTGGGGTCTAGCAGCCTTACAGTCCCGGCTACCATTGACCGTGGGTTGGCATATTCCCCGTTGTTAACTTTATTAAAGGCTGTAAATGGGATATATACTTCTCCCCGGACTTCTAATTCATCGCCATAAGGGATGGTTTTGGGTAAGTTTTTTATGGTTTGAACGGTATGCAGCACTCGTTCTCCTTCATACCCATTTCCACGGGTTATAGCATCTACTAATTGCCCGTTAGAATATCTTAGGACAATCGTTAAGCCATCCAGTTTTGGCTCAATCAGGACACCTTTGCTTGCTCTGCACCAACGAAACAGTGCCGGAAAATCCGATACTTTGTCCATTGATAATATTGGTTTATTATGGATTACGGTTTCCAACCCCTCAACCTTTATGAAAGGTATTACTTGGGTTGGGGAGTCAGGCGTGGACCCGGACTCTACTTCCATTTTCTTTAATTCGGATAATTTTTTCTCGTATTCCGTATCCGATATTAAAGGTTTTCCTTGTTCGTAAGCAATATCAAACAAGGATATCTCCTGCTGGAGAGCTTCTTTAGTCATACACTTACCTCCTTCCCCGACTTAACGGGATTTTAATATTATTTTTGACATTAAAAAAGCGACTCTCAAGAGCCGCTTTTTTTACCTATATGTTTGTTGTGTGCAGTTTCTACTACGCATGGTTTTGAAATAAGCTAGGCTCTAGTTTAGCCATTCTGCGTTGTGCAATATCGCAGTACTCTGGCTTTATTTCTATGCCTATGCTATGTCTGTTGAGTTGCTCAGCTACCCATAGTGTAGTGCCGCTGCCAGCAAATGGATCCAAAGCCGTTCCGCCTTCTGGACAACCAGCCAAAATACAAGGAACTATTAAATCTGGAGGAAACGTGGCAAAATGTGCCTCTGTAAATGGCTTGGTTACTACCGTCCAGACTGAGCGTTTATTACGGGTATATCCTTCCCAGGGCACAGAACCACCTATATGCGTGTTTATTCTATCGGACGCATTAAGTTTATGTTCTTTGTTTCCGCTCTTCCTCAGGTCACTATTTAATGGATTATTGATAACTCCCTTGGATCCTCTGACTCTATCTCTGGCACGTTTTTCTTTGTCGGTGCCATGCCCAAAGCCAACCCCTGCACTTGACCTTTTTGTATATCCCTGTCCATATGGGCTTTTTATAGATTCTGGGCTGTTCGGTTGCAGGTATATTGCCGGTTCCTTGATAGCTTCAGCATCATAGTAATAGCGTTGACTTTTAGATAATAGAAAAATATACTCATGCGCCTTAGTTGGTCGATCTTTAACGCTCTCCGGCATAGGATTCGGTTTACTCCAGATAATGTCACTCCTCAACCACCAACCGTCTGCCTGGAGTGCAAAAGCTACTCTCCATGGTATTCCAACCATGTCCTTG
>JAAYCK010000035.1 GCA_012729835.1 Syntrophomonadaceae bacterium | reverse complement strand
GGAAGTTCCTTGTGTTTAATACCCGCTTCCCGTCCCTCTATCTTATCAACTATCATATTAATTGCATAATCGCCCATCTCCAGTTTAGGTTGACGAACTGTAGTAAGGGAGGGTTCAACAACTTCTGCTGCAGGAAGGTCATCGTAGCCGACAACACAGAGGTCCTCAGGAATACGTACACCTTCCTTTTTAGCCTCTTTGATAATACCTATAGCAACCATATCACCTGCCGGGCAGAAGGCAGCTGTGATCCGTGGATTCATCTCTTTTATTTTCGGGAAGGTCTGGATACCACTTTGCATAGTGTCATCATCAACTTCAAATACAAGTTCGGGTCTGAATTCAATATCATGTTGCTGCAATGAATGCCTGTACCCTTCAAGCCGCTCCTGCATTGGCAGTCCCGATTTACTGCTTGTTACGCAGGCAATGACACGATGCCCTTTGTTAATAAGGTAATCAGTGGCATCGGATGCGCCCTGCTCATTGTTTACATATACAGAATCGAGATTTTCGCACTTGCGTGCGACTACTATGCTTGGAACACTCTCTTCACGGAATATATTCAGTTCCTCTTCGGTAACTGTCGCGCTTATTAGAATAACTCCATCGATACGCCGCTCTCTGGCAAGTCGTTGAAACAGTTGTGATTCACTTTCCTTTTGTCCAACAGTATCAAAGAGCTGCACCGTGTAATCGATGTCGCGATTGGTACTTTTAATGCCCTGAAGAATTCTGACAATAAACGATGATGCCAGGTTGGGGACTATAACTCCTATAGCATTTGATTTCTTTGTAGCAAGACCGCGGGCGATAACATTGGGGTAATAGTTAAGCTCTTTTGCGATTTTGAGTACTTTTTTCCGGGTAGCTTCAGAAATATTAGGCTTGTTATTAATTACCATTGAAACAGTAGCTGACGTTACGCCTGCCCGTTCAGCAATGTCTTTGAGTGTTACGGTCATTTCCCACCAACCTCCGCAGAAAAAAACTAAAAATTTAATCTCAGATTCAGCCCTGTACCGTTTTCTGATGGTACAAGATCAGGTTCAATTTTCATTCGCTCCTTATAATCATGCAAATGCGCATCAACAACAGCATCAAGCATTCCGATCACATATACAAATATCGAATACCAGATAAATGAATTTCTCTGTTTAAGTTCAGCACGTCTTCTGCTGTCCCAGTCGGAGCTTGAAAGCGCTTTGATCGAAGCAGGTGTAATCGTAGTATCCGATACCCGCCGATAGTTTGATTCAGCAAGACGCATCATCCTGTCTTTATTGTAAGCAATCACCCCCAGCTGCACCTGACCCATTATGAACAGACCCGCTTTGGAGTAAGATCCATTATAGATCTGACCAAGACCAAGGCCTGGAATCAACGCAAGACCAAATGCCACTGTCGGATTCCTTTGTTCATTATCCTTTAAAAGACCGGTCAGTTCAAATGCATCAAAAAGATTATACAAATATATTCCGCCAGCCCATGTGAGATAATTATATCTTTTAAGCTCAGCATCCATGGTCTGAAATTTTTTCACGTGAGCGTCTTCCATTGTTCTTGCCTTAGCGATGCCTGTGTCCCGTGCAGAAAAAACAAGAACTTCATGATATTCCCCGACCCTTGATTGAGCTATC
>JAAYCK010000034.1 GCA_012729835.1 Syntrophomonadaceae bacterium | reverse complement strand
GCATAATCTACCTGCTCCACATAGGTAGTCCCGTCTTTCATCTTAATAGTTACCAGAGCCGGTCCGCCGTCACTCACTTTAAGCTTTTCACACTTTTCATCCGGAATGTATTTCATCTTCTTCACCAGGTCGAGTATTTGTGGGTCCTTGATGTTCTTCTCATTATAGTCTTGGTAGCCGTTGCTGCCTTTGATCAAATTTAACGCCAGACCAAAACGGGCGCTGAATTGAGCAGAAATGACGTCCTCCGGAATAATGATATTGCCTAGGTTAATGGCTTCCCGGGGCCTTTGTTCGATAATGACTTCAACGATTTCTTCAGGGTTGATGTTATATTTTTTCTTCAGGTTGGTGCCGGCATCAATAACTGTGTGCTGTCCCGCACAGCAGCAATAGGGCTTGTTGCCGGTTAACATTATTCTGTACTCTTTTCCCAGGTCTTTGGTGATCTCTTCTATCGAACACTCATCGGAGAAGACATGGCAAAAGCCCTTCTTGCCTTCTAATGCAGCTGTGGGACCTGTAATTCCTAACTGAGCCAGTAATGCCGCTCTCACTCCCGAAGCCGCTGCAAAGCCGGCATGCATCCGTTTGACCGAACCGCCCGAGATCGCATATTCAGTGATCCCGCTGGACTCACTGGCGGCTATCCCCAGAGCACTAACCATAGTATCTACATCAAATCCCAGGATATTGCCGGCAGCAGCGGCTGATCCCAGGGTTCCACCCACTCCGGTAGAATGAAAGCCCCGCATCATCATAGCTCGAGCGGCAATACCCGGCCGCAGCATCGCCTCGTACCCAGCGACGATGGCCGTTATAAATTCCTTGCCGGAGATTATTTCAGCTTCACCCATTGCCAGAGCAGAAGGGATTACTGCGACACCTGGATGGCTGGCAGTCAGCATCTCGGTATCATCCATCTCAAAACCATGCCCGAAGACGGCATTGGCGAAAGCGGCATTTTCAGCCGTAGTCTTCAAGCCGTAATACACCACCGTACTATCATTAGAGGCGGAACGTTTGTTTCGAGTATATTGATAGACAGCCTTATTCCAGGGCAGAGTAGCAAAAGCGAGTTGACAGCCAAACTGGTCAATTATCAGTCCTTTCGCCTTTTTAACCACTTCGTCCTTTAAATCGGCATAACGCAGCTCAGTAATAAATCTGGCTAATTCCCGGGTTTCGTTCATTTTAGAAATAAACCTCCTATTCCATTTAACTCTGAAAAACCTTTAAATTCAACCTTTAGTGGGGAGCCCAGATCACAGTCCTGGGCTTGTTTTTCATATATTCGGCGAGATGTTCGATTAACCCGAATTTCATTACTCCCGCCCAACAATTCTGCACGCAAGCAGGTTGAAGCCCTTTAGCCACGCGCTTACCGCATAAATTGCATTTATCAGTGGGAAAGGGGACGTAATATAATTTGCCCCCGCTTATTTCAGGTTCAATCTCACTGATACGGATACCCCATTCTTCCGGAGGACGATTGTGTTCTTGCCTACAAGACAACTCACAGGTATGGCAACCAACACAAAATTCGTAGTCTAT
>JAAYCK010000033.1 GCA_012729835.1 Syntrophomonadaceae bacterium | reverse complement strand
GGGTTTTATTATGGCTGTTATATTATCGCAAAACTTATTAATGGATCAATACCGAGAAAAGTTGGTCAGCGCAGACGAAGCAGTCAAGGTAGTTAAGTCAGGTGACACCGTACATTATGGGGAATTCGCTATGCAGGCCAAAGATTTGGATGCCGCCCTTGCCCGCCGGGTAAATGAGTTAGAAAACGTAAATGTTCGTGCCGTCACCATTACCATGATACCAGAAATAGTCAAAGCAGACCCGGAAAGAAAGCATTTCCGTTTTAATGATTGGCACTTCTCTGCTTTTTCCCGTGCTTTGCACAGCCAGAATCTATGCAATTATATACCTATCACCTATCATGAAGGCCGCAAATTGGTGGAAGAATACGTTGATATCGATGTGTGTTTCACACTAGTCTCCCCGATGGATGCCAATGGATATTTCAACATCGGCACCTCAAATTCTGTTACTTCGTATATTCTTGATAAGGCCAAAAAGGTAGTCGTTGAAGTAAACACATCGGTACCGGTTTGTTTAGGAGGAAACGGTGAATCCATACACATTTCTCAGATAGATTACATCGTCGAGAGTGAGACCAATCCCAAACTGCTGAATTTACCTGAACCGCCAGTAACTGATGTTGACAGACGAGTTGCCGCCGTGGTCATGGAACTGATGGAAGACGGTGCCTGCCTGCAGCTGGGTATTGGGGCAATGCCCAATGTTGTGGGCAGCATGATCGCCGAATCCGATCTGCAGGATATCGGAGTCCACACCGAGATGCTGGTCGACTCCTATGTTGATATGTATGAAGCTGGCCGAATAACTGGCCGTAAAAAGACCATCGACAAAGGTAAAATCGTTTATACCTTTGCCATGGGAACCGACAAGCTTTATGATTTCCTGGATAATAACCCTGTCTGTGCCAGCTATCCGGTTAGTTATACTAATGATCCTTTTATTATTGCTCAAAATGATAAAGTATTTGCAGTAAATAATGCAATTGAGGTGGATCTGTACAGCCAGGTAGCATCAGAAGCTTCAGGTCCACGCCAGATCTCCGGTACCGGCGGTCAGTTGGATTTCATTTTTGCCTCCTTCCGTTCCAAGGGCGGCAAGGGCCTCATCTGTATGAGTTCAACTAAGACCAGCAAAGACGGTACGATAAAATCAAGAATAGTGCCTACGCTCAGCCCTGGTACTATCGTAACCGTTCCACGCTCCATCAATTTCTATGTGGTTACTGAATATGGATATGCCATAATGAAGGGCAAGACCACGTGGCAAAGAGCTGAAGCATTGGTTAATATTGCTCATCCGGACTTCCGCGATGAACTGATCAGGGAAGCTGAGAATAACAAGATCTGGTCACGCACCAACAAGCTCAATTAGTTTTTATTTCCCCTAAAGTGAACAAGTTCTTTTTTAGTCTGCAGGATGCTCCTCCAACCGGGGCGCCTGCATCTTTTTTATGCATCTTGTTTATACTTAACCTCATATTTATTTGCTTTTCGCGATATGGTAGACGCGTCGACCTCAAGTATTTGGGCCGCTTTATAGCATGACTTAGTGATAGAAAAGGTCTTTTCCAGCAACTGCTTTTCCACACTCTCTACAGCCGTTTTAAGAGGCACAATCGCATTGACAGTTACTGGTTGGCCGTGATTCACCACCAGATGAGTATTCTCCTTAATAAAAATGGTGGGTAATTGTGCAACATCGATAACTTCAGAGGTGGTCGTAACTACTAATCTTTCAATGAGGTTCTCCAACTGTCTGATATTGCCCGGCCAGTTGTACATCATAAGCATATCGATGGCATCACTGCTGACAGACTTCTTAAGGTTGTAGCGTTCATTGTAGTTAGCAAGAAAATGCCGAATGAGCAGCGGAATGTC
Organism: Syntrophomonadaceae bacterium; assembly: GCA_012729835.1. Classification (GTDB taxonomy): domain Bacteria; phylum Bacillota; class Syntrophomonadia; order Syntrophomonadales; family Syntrophomonadaceae; genus Syntrophomonas_A. The sequence goes on along the minus strand of JAAYCK010000033.1, from coordinate 15,775 downwards.
TTCCCTTCTCTCTCTGAGGGCGGGAACACAGATAGGCACAACGTTCAAGCGGTAATAGAGGTCTTCCCTAAAATCGCCTTTTTCAACTAGTTTCTCGAGGTTCTTGTTGGTTATGGCGATAATTCGTACATCTATTTTAATAGGCTTTACGCCGCCCACTCGAAGTATCTCCCTTTGCTGCAGGGTACGCAGCAGTTTTACCTGAAGGTGCAAAGGAACATCACCAATTTCATCAAGTAAAAGGGTTCCTCCGTTGGCCAACTCGAAAAGGCCAGGTTTCCCCTCTTTCCTCGCCCCGGTAAAGGCCCCCGATTCATAACCGAATAATTCCGATTCCAATAGATTATCAGGTATAGCAGCACAATTAAGCTTAATGAATGGCCCGTCACGCCGGGCACTGTTTTTTTGGATCAATTCTCCGATGATCTCCTTGCCTACCCCGGACTCACCGGAAATCAAGACAGTCGAATCAACCTCCGCTACCTTGAGAGCTTGGTATACGATGTTTTCCATTTCCTTATTCTTATAGATAAGGTTGCCGGAGAGTCTTATTTTCATGGTGTTCATTTGAAATTCGAAATGTTCCTTCAGTCCTTCCAGCTGCTCTACGCGCTGCTTCAACATATTAAGTTCGCTGACGTCTCTAACACTGGTGACGATCCTGAATATATCACCGTTCTCATCGAATACTGGTGTAGCAGTAACCAGCAGATCCGTTCCCGTTATCGTAGATAAGGTAGTGGTGACAGGTTCACGTTTTTCCATAACTACCAAGCTGGCAGAACGAGATAGGATTCCACGCTCCACCAGTTCATTCATTGATTTGTTTACTAGTTCTTCTTCACCCAGTCCGGTCATGCGTTTGATAGCCTTGTTGATCCGCAGGGTGATACCTTTTCCATCAGTAATATAAAGGCCATCGAAAGAAGATTCAATGATAGCATCCATTTCGTTATTGATGGCTTTTACATAGGCCAATTCCTTAGTTACACCTTCCAGCTCAGAAACATCATATAATACGGCTACAGCCCCGGTTATTTCACCATTTTTAATTATAGGAGCCCGGTTGGAAATGAAAGCATTCCCTCCAATACATAATCTCACGCCATATTGAGACCTGCCGCTCTGGATTATGTCGACTAATTCACTTTCCGGTATCACATCATTGATATATGCTCCGATAACGTCACTGGCTTTCATACCAGTGTACTTTTCAGCCGATTGGTTCCAAATTGTTATTGTCCCCTCACGATCAATAGTTACAATGGGATTATAGGCAGAATTGATTACTGTATTCAACTGGCCTGACATCTCATCCAGTATCTCATTTAAGGCCACCATTATATCTGATTTAGTAATAATGCCTACTAAGTGACCATTTTCTATTACTGGGTAACGACCAGTATACATAATGTCTACATCACTGATCTTTTGTTCCGGATTGAGCGTTTTTACCATGCCGCTCATATGCATACTAATAGGCTGGCTCATGTCATTATGATTAATTATTGCTCTAATAAGGTGAGTCTTTGTGATCAGTCCAACAACCTGGTTGTCCCTAACCACTGGAGCTCCATCTATCTTATTCTCCAGAAATACAGTAGCGGTATCCATCAGTGTGTTCTCTGGCTCAAGCAAAATAAGGCTGGTGCTCATAAAATTGCGTATTCTCATGTAGATATACCCCCTATGCTGCCGAATATCCGGTTGGCTTCATCAATCTTTTTGAACCAAAATATCTATTCTAATATAAATCCCCATTTCAATGGTTTATAATTTTAATTATAGATTTATTTTATGAATATTGAATTAAATTTGAAAAAAGTTGAGGTGTTCTACGTGACTGATAATAGTCCCTATTATGATAAGAAATACATATGCCCCGTATGTAGTATTGATTTTAAAACATATGCCGTTCGCAGTTCACGTGTTGTCGCCAATAGCCGCGAGGCAGATTTTCATACCGTATATTCCGGAACAAGTCCCTTGCACTATACTATAGTAGTGTGTCCCGGCTGTTATTATGCCGCTTCAAATAATGTATTCAGTAAAGAGATAGAGGACCGAATTCTAAAACCATTAGCTCAAGCTTTGGTTCAGATCAGGCCTAAAGATCCGCCCGACTATCTTCACGAACGAAATTTGGATGTTGCGCTGGGTTCTTATGAGTTAGCCATACGTTCTGCTCAATTAAAAAAAGCCAGGCCTGGTGAATTAGCAGGTCTCTTTATGGGTGCTGCCTGGATGGCCCGTGAAAAAGGTAATTTAGAATTGGATAAGGAGTATTGTCAGAAGGCGCTTGAGTCATATCTGGAAGCCTTCAATCGAGATTTTCGATCTATAGGTAATATGAGCGACGTGCAGGCCACCTATCTGGTCGGAGAGTTATATCGTCGTACTGATAATTATGCCGAGGCTATTAATTGGTTTGGCAAGGCGGTTTTCAATCGCGCTATCAAACAAAATCCGCAGTTGGAAAAAATGGCTCGTGAACAATGGGCATTTGCCAAAGAACAGGCTACTTCAGGGGATAGCGCGCCTTCTGCCCCTGCCCCGTCCCCGGAAGTAATACCAGAAGAGTCTGCCACAGATAAGGAGGTCAAACCAGACCTCAAGCCAGCTTCAACATCCCGCCGCCGAATCAACATGCAAATGAACGCCAGTCTATATGCAGATCAGATCGATTGGCTGAATTATATCGTCAATCGGGGCTACGACTACTCCAAAACCCTAGTTCCGCGCGAACAAGTACTTCGGGCTCTATTAGATTCGGCAATAGATAAGCTCGGGGAAAAACCGGATTTAAAGTTCAAAACCGAAGCTGAATTAAAGGCTATTTTTGACGAACTCCTGGGCAAGTAATCAATCTATCAAAACAGCTTCACCAGTAGCAAACAAGTATATATACGATTCCTTGACCCGGGCCCCCAAAATGCTTTCCAATGCTTGCTTATAAAGCTTAATTTGGGGACGATACCTCTCAACCAGATTATGGGGGCTATTTTGCCCCTCCTCATCAATGGCGCTTACATAGCTCGATTTATAGTCCACCAAAACAATTCCATCATTCTCTTCAAAATACAGATCGATCACACCCTGAACGATTAGGTGTTCGTCACCGGCTATACCTTCGGCCATGACATCGCCAGCCCGGCATAACAAGTTAAAAGGTCTCTCCCGAAAGAATCTGATTGAACCCGCTACCCGTTGGCCCAGTGGTGACATTAAGAAGGTTCTTATCTTCTCTATATCTACCAGCGAAACCTGTTCAGGTTTGATCATCTCCCGCTCCGCCATCCAGGTTATCTGTTCCTCTATTTTTTCTTTATCGGCTGAAATGCCCAAGTCAATATGCTGCATAACCAGATGCAGCAGACTGCCTATTTCGGCTGGCTTTATTCTTTGAGTACTATCAAGGAAAGCGGGGCGTTTATTTAAGGTAGGCATCGCCCAGTCGGAATCATAAATGTCCTTAACTTGGAGACTCGTTATCTGGCTAACCGTCATTTTCGATGGAATACTTTCCGCCTCCATGTATGGGTATTGCCAATTCAAGCGTGAAAATATCAGATCAGCCTCTGCTGAACTGCTGGTCGCTAAATCTCCCGCCATAATTTGCCTGATTTGATCATGTCTTAGCAGATTTTTACTCTCTTGGTTCATGTTTACTTGCTGATCTAATACCCTAACCGTCCAGCGGGAGGAGTCTTGGAGTAAATCAATATTTTGCGGATCGTTCCCTGAGTAATCCCTGAGTACATAACCATCGGGATGGCGAAGAATAATGGGGCCAATCCAATCTAGATAATTCCTCCCGCGAGCCAGAGTAAAAGGCCCCGGTGTCTGACACCATTTTGCACAACACCTGGGCAGATTCGCACAGGTCCCATAAATAATAAGCCTGGCTTGAGCCCTGGTCATGGCAACGTACAGAATACGCATTTCCTCCGACAGGCTTTCCAGTCTTATTTTCCTTCTCAGCACCGCTCGGGCCATGGTATCGATTATGGTTCTGGACTGTGGATTTACATAACGCGGACCTAAGCCCAGATCCCGATGGAAAAGCATTGGATCATTAGTATCTCCCAGATTAAATTGCTGACCGAGTCCCGCTAGGATAACAATTGGGAATTCCAGTCCCTTGCTCTTGTGGATACTCATTATTCTTACGACATTGTCGTTTTCACCCAATATCTTGGCCATACCCATATCTCCGTTACCGGATTGCAGGCGCTCTACGAAACGAAGAAACTGGTACAAGCCTCGCATGGTGGAGTCTTCGAATTGCCGGGCTCTTTCCACTAGTATTCTTAAATTGGCCTGCCGTTGTTCACCCCCGGGCATGGCCCCGGAATAATGATAATATCCTGTTTCGATCAGCAATCTCCATATAAACTCATCAATCGGCAGCCAGCGCGACTCTTCTTTCCATCTATGCAGGGTTTTAATAAAATCTTGCAGCTTACTGGCCAGTTCGTCTTGGTGTTTTCCAGCATATAATTCGACTGCCTGATGGAAAGCCATATCCCGGTCTTCAATCCTAATAGCTATCATATCGTCCAAACTAAAGCCTGCCAAAGGTGATCGCATTACGCTCAGCAGAGGTATGTCCTGGCAATGGTTGTCGATCAAGCGCAGAAGGTTTAGGAATACCCCTACCTCAACTGAAGCGAAATACCCGATCCCAGAGTCAGCAAACACTGGTATCCCCCGCGCAGTTAGTGTCTCGGAAAAAATCGGCGCCCATCTCCTGGTAGCTCGCAAGAGTATCACGATATCACGGTACTCCGTTAATCTATTGCACTGTTGTTTGGTATCCCACATCTCCTGACCCAGTAATTGTTCTATTCTATTTGCGATCCACCCGGCTTCTATCTGGATGTGATCCAATGGGGCCTCATCTAAATCATCACTGATAGTTTCCATATTTTTCTCTATCAGGCATAATTCCAGATAGGACTCTTCCGATTCATGCCTTCCCAAACCGGGTTTTAACTCGGCAAATTCATCGTAATGTATCTCACCCAGATCAGGGGACATGATATTCCTGAACAAATAGTTTACTCCATTAATGATCTCTTCCTGGCTTCGATAATTGGTTTTCAGATCGATCCTTCGATCTAAGGCTGATTCTTCTGTTCCATAACTCGCTTGCTTGCTTAAGAACAAGGTGGGATCCGCCAGACGAAAGCGATATATACTCTGTTTTACATCACCGACTAAAAAGAGATTATCTGTCCGTTTGATAGCATTAATAATACTCTCTTGCACCAGATTGCTATCCTGATACTCATCTACAAAAACATAGGAAAAGCGTCGCTGGTATTCCTCTCTAAGCTCGGCATGTTTAAGTACTTCCAGGGCAAAATGCTCCAGATCGTTAAAATCAAGCAGGCTCTTTTCAGCTTTCTTGATCTGAAACAGTCGGCTATAATCCTCTGTCATCTGATACAGGTATTCTAAATAGGGATAAATACTCTTCATCTCTTGGTACATGGTCTCCGGTGACTTAAATAAAAACCCAGTCTTTATCTCATGTAATAGTGCTTTCCCCTCATCTCGCAAATCCTTGGCTTTTTTAGCCATCTCACGATCAGCATCCCGGTTGACTCTATTTAAACTCAGGTGGTTTAACTCTTCCAGTTGTGTGTAAAAAGTCTTGATATCCGAGTCGGCATGAAAGAGTAACTCCTGAACAATGATCAAATCATTCTGCAGAGCCTCCAGGTAGGTCACTGGCCCACCCGGTGACATGGCTATGGCCAGGGCTTCATTAAACCGGTCTCTGGCTGTCTCCAACTGCAAGCATATCTGACGCTTCATAGTGATCATTAGGATATTACTCTCAAAGAAGTCTTCTTCACTTGTAGCAAAGGCTTTGACCTTTTCTAACAGCCATTCCAGTGGCTGCGGCTGCGACTGAATAAAACTATGGGTTTGCAGTAAAATGTCCTGAAGGCCCTTATCACTTCTACTGCTGCCAAACCGGTCAACCAGTCCCAGGAAGGCTGGATGGCCCTTCTCGTATTCCATTTCCATGAATTCATCGATGGTCTCTTGTTTTAACAAATCACTTTCCGCAGCATCGGCAATTCTGAAATGTGGATCGATGTCTATAACGTGAAAATTGCTGCGAACCACATCAGTACAGAAAGCGTGTATCGTACTTATCGAAGCCCTGCCAAGCAGATTCAGCTGACGGCGCATGCGCTCTTCGCTGCTGCTATCCTCTGTTAAAACCTCCATCAGCGCACGGCTGATCCTTGCCCGCATTTCGGCTGCAGCGGCCTGGGTAAAGGTAACTACCAGCAGACGATCTATATCGACTCCGTCCCTGACTAGCAAACCAATAATACGTTCTACCAGTACAGCAGTTTTACCCGAACCAGCTGCAGCAGATACCAAAAGATTACAGCCTCGGGCGTCAATAGCTTGAGTTTGTTCGTCAGTCCATATCATTATTGTTGCCCCCCTTCCAGTTGAGGCTTGGAAATCCTTATCATTACTTCATCCCGTCTGAGCTGAGGCAATACCCTGAAACGATTGTTTTCAAATAGTTGATCGAATTGGCAGATAGCTTGGTACTGGCAGTAGTCGCAAGCCTTTTTCTGATTTATCATCACCGGATGTATTCTGGCTTGTCCTCTTATGATCTCCTCGCTTATCTCCCGCATTAGTCCTTCAATATGTTCCAGCATCCAGTTGAATTCTTCAGTATTAAGTACGGTCGAATAGGAATCGAAGTCGCCGTCTCTCTTTAGCCCTACCGGTATGACACTGGAACTGCCCTCGAATTCTAGGTCCATTGCCCTGACTATATTTATATCTCGCAACACCAGCCCGTCCATACGCAGTTTTTTGGCTATCTGTTTTTCTATCTCTTCGATTATCTCAGTATCGCTTTTTACCGCGGGGTCATCGATCCGAAAATAGAATATACCAGCTGGTCTAAGTTCGGCTCCCCTCAATGCCCGGCTATTACCCAGCAGAGCCTTCAGATATACTAGCAATTGCAGACTCAGCCCATGATAGGCATCGGAGAGATCAAAAGTCTTTCGGCCGGTCTTGTAGTCTATTACCCGTACATAAGTGCCATCAGACCCTTCATATATATCGGCACGGTCGATACGTCCTTCCAGATATAGCTTTTGCCCATCTTCCAGAACGATCTCCACCGCCGGCAGATCGCCTCCCCGGCCAAAACGCATCTCATAACCCAACGGTCTGAACTCACCTGCCTGAATATGTTGAGTCAAGGTCCAGGCGGATCTCCGCCCTACTCTTTTAAGCTGGTTGACCAGGTATCGATACCTATGGGTGCTGGTAAAGACTCCATCCGCATGTACCGCAACCAGGTTATCCATCACCTGATCCATCATGCTGTCACATTTTTCGCGGTCCAAGTCCCCCCACTCAACTCCATCTTCCCTAATCTTTTCGGCCAGATTTTGAAAGGCGCTATGAAATAGGTCCCCCACATCGGGAGCTGAGACTTCAAAGGTCTTTCTTTCAGCCGGCCGCATACCATAGCGTACAAAATGGGCAAAAGGACAGCTTGCGTATTGTTCCAATCGCGAAACACTGGTACGAAATGGACGCTTATATAATTTATCGATAAGGTCAGTGCTTATTAAGCCCGTCTGGTTGCGATGCTGCAGGCCCGTTATAACAAAATCCCGTTTACATCTCCATGCTTCGTCTCTGTCGTACCATCGAAATACGTCCCACCAATAGTCATCGATGATTTCCCCTGCCACTGCCCGGCGCAAATTATTTACCAGGTGTTTTAGAGTACTGCCCGGGGTCGATATGGCGTCTAGACTCATATCACGCTTGTCAATCAAATCTGAAGATGGCGTGATATTTCTAAACAGCGCCCGAATACGATTTAACAGGAGTGAGGGACGCATAGCCCGTCCCTCACTATCAGCCAGGGCAAAAGAAAGCCATAGCTCTTCACTGGGCTTGGCCAAGGCATTGTATATAAGATAATTCTCCTGCGCTATCATTAATTCACGGGTTAAACCTAGCTCAATGCCGATTAACTCCAGCTGGGATTTCTCATCCTGACCTAACAAAGCATCATCAATTCTTATACCAGGAAGTACTCCATCATTTACCCCCAAAACCAGCAGACCTTTTATGTTCTGGCTTATTGAGCGCTGAACAGTCCCTACCAGCACTTGATCAATCGTGGTTGGAATAACCCCAATTTCATAAGTAAGCAGACCTGCCTCCAACAGCTGCCGGAATTCTTTAAGATTGGTCGCCTGGTCGCCCATTATCGTATATAGCTGATCCAAGGTATCCAATACTATGTTCCATATCTGTGCGCTTTCGCGCACCAGATTTAGATAACCTCGTTCATTCATTACTTCAATTTCCGCTGCCAGTTTAGCCTCTAGATTCATCTCGTCAAGATATTCATAGAGCACCCTGGTCATCTCACCTATTTCCTTGACATCAGTGAGCTTATGCTGCATAGTCTGCAGAGGTCCAATCAGCCTAATTCTCATATCTTTCAGGGCAGGTATTCTGTCTGCCTCGCCAAGCTCGAATTCTGTTTTTATACGCTTGCCTTGAATACCATAGCGCAGAAGGTAATTTTCAAACTCGTCTATTTCGTCATAATTTAGGTCAGTGAATCCGGTTTTGCAGCATCGGCAAATATCTTCGCGCCGATAGCCTCGCTGAACTACATCCAATGAGGCTAGCATGAACTGTATGATGGGATGACCAATGATCTCTCGTTTTTCATCAAAAAAATATGGTATCCGGTATTCAGGAAAAACGCGAGCTATTATAGGCCCATAGGTATTCAGATCTTGGCAAATCACCGCTATTTCTTTCCATCGCCAGCCGTGGTCACGGGCCTGCTCCACTATTCTAGTCGCAGCATACTCAACTTCAGAAAAGACATTGGCAGCAGAAAATAAGTGTATGTGGGAAATGTCCTGATCCCAAGGCTGGTAGGGGTAGGCATAGAGCTGCCTTTCCAAGTGTTTCATCTCAGCAGGTTTACCGGCATGGTCCTGCGAAAGCTGCAGCGTTTCTTCTGGCAGCCCTAGTTTTACAGCCATTCCATGCAGTTTTCTTATAGCCACTTCGCTTATATCGAACAATCCGCTATCAGCGGTCCGCACACTGCCGTCCCTGGTAAGGCTTACTGTAAGGTTGCAGGGCAAAGAGAGTAATCGTTCGATAATTCGAAGGCTCTGGGGAGAGAAGGTGGAGAAATTATCTACCCAAATCCTCGAACCTCTTAAATTAACACTGTGATCAAGTTTTTCAATAAATAAATTTATATAGTCCTCCATATCCATATATCTTCCTTGCAGATACTGATTGAAGGCATCGTATATAATTGCTATGTCATGGATTTTCTGTTCAAGAACCCGGTTGCCTCCGGCGAGAGCAGGATGCTCTTTAAGCAGGTTGCTGTCAACATCATATTGCTTAAGGTCGCTTATCATCTGTCCGCACTTGGTTATAAACCCGTTCTGCCTTGCAGCTTGTTTATATATAGTGAGGCTTTTGATATTCTGGTTGATTACCCTCCGCAAAATCATGTTTTTCCCCTGCTCATTAAGCATAACCCTGGTCAATCCACCCACTTCAGAAAAAACACGATTAGCCAGTCTGGTAAAGCTCAGTACTTCGACCTGCATGATACCATTGACTTGTAAATGTTGGATCAGATCACGCTCAGCCTGCAGGGTATATTGCTCAGGAACTAGGAGGATCAATGGTTTATCAATGGGTAAAGATAATGCCTTATGTATCTCACTGTATACCTGCCAGCTCTTCCCGGCACCTGCCCTCCCCGTAATATATCGCAACAACATGCATCCCTCCGGTCTTTACTCCTGGAAAAAATTATATCACTAATCAAACATATGGTCTTGATAGGTTTATTGAAAGTATTTGCTCTTAACTTTAAAGCAGCGTTCTAATATAATAAGTTCATATGTTTTAACTGAGGAAGTGAAATTATTTGAAAACGGGGCTCACCATATTTCTATTTGGACTATTGTTGGTCGCATTTGCCTACTGTAGGTATCGAAATACTGAAAAACAATTAATGCCCATAAAAAAAGACGACCTGGTCGCCTTTTATCTTGAGCTTGCTTATCGTCTTCTTCCCGTTCCCTTTTGGTGTGCCTGCATTGGAGTGACTTTGATAATTATCGGCTTGATATGGACACTTGTCAGCATACCACTGGTATTTTAAATCCAATCTTCCTGGTTTAGTACGGTTTCTTCCATCTCATTTTTTCTGTTTCTGATCATTAGCTGGTTTACCTCTTCAACTGGCGAAGCATTCTCATAGATCACATGATAACATGCCTCACAGATAGGCATTTCCACACCTATTTCGGCAGCAATACGCTGAATTACCCGCGTAGTATGGATGCCCTCGACCACCATGCCAATCTGTTCAAGCGTATCCTCCATGCTGCAGCCCTGAGCTATCAGCAGCCCGGCTCTATGATTACGTGAGTGTCTGCTGCCGCAGGTGACCACGAGGTCTCCCATGCCGGCCAAGCCGTTAAAGGTTCTGATGTCACCTCCCAGTGCGGTCCCCATTCTGGTCATTTCAGCGAGTCCTCTGGTCATCAACGCTGCGCGGGTATTGTCTCCGTAACCCAGGCCTTCACATATTCCGGTTGCCAAAGCTACAATGTTTTTGAGAGCTCCGCCCATTTCTACACCAGCTACATCCGGATTGGTATATACCCTGAAATGCTTGGTCATATATATGTCCTGCACCCTGTACGCAGCTTCTCTTGTATAGGCCGCCAGTGTAACTGCGGTAGGAACACACCTTCCAACCTCCTCAGCGTGACTGGGTCCGGAAAGCACTGTATAGCGAGCTTTAGCGCTTTCACCCAGGACATCACTTACAACTTCGCTCATTCGCATACCACTGGAAATCTCTAATCCCTTGGCAGTATTGACTAATGGAGCGTTTAAAGGTATGTATTGTTTAATCCTTTCAAGCACCTGCCGTAGGGCCTGGGCCGGCACAGCCAGCACTACCATTTCTGAATCTTTCAATGACTCGGCTACGTCTTCACTAACGGCAACATTGTTTGGAAGCTTTACACCTGGCAAAAATCTTAGATTTTCCCTTTGAAAATTGATATCCTGAAGGCCGTCTTCCGGGCGGCCACACATGACCACATTTTTTGCGTTTGCCGCCAGTAATACCGCCTGGGCGGTACCCCAACTGCCGGCGCCAAGTATACAGACCTTATTCATAAGTATTATCTCCTATGTATTATGCCGGATCACGTAATCGCGATTCCGTGCCATTTCGCAGCCTGACTATGTTTTCGCGATGACGGTAGACGACCAGACCTGCTAACAGCCAGCTCAAAATAACATACTCAGGCGGCTGTGCAGCCAGCATAGCGGTTATGGGCAGGAATGTTGCAATGGTGACGGATCCCAAAGAAACATAACGGCTGACATAAACAATGCAGATAAAGAGAAGCAACAGGGTCAGCCCGATTTTGGGCATGAGAAATAGTACTATGCCCCCGGCTGTGGCTACTGCCTTTCCGCCCTTAAATTTAAGGAAAATTGGATAACAATGACCAATGACTGCGGCCATACAGCAAAAGACCAATAACCATCCGCTCGCAAAGGAGGTTCCAATCCAGGCCGCTAGCACACCCTTTAACAAATCACCCGCCAAAGCCAGCACTGCCACCTTAATACCAACGGTCCTGAATACATTAGTTGCCCCTACATTTCCGCTGCCCTTTGATCTGACATCAACGTGGGTAAAGATTCGAGGGAATATGTATGAGAAGGGTATCGAGCCGATAAAATAGCATATTATTACGAGTAATATTCCTTTCAGCATCTAAATCCTCCTGAAAATTAATTATCTTTTCCTGTCTTCTGCCTGACCAGAAGCTTGATGGGGGTACCCTCGAAACCGAAGTTCTTTCTCAACACGTTCTCTAAATAACGCAGATAAGAAAAGTGCACCTGGTCCGGGTGATTTGAGAATAGCACAAAGGTAGGCGGAGCAGTCCTGACCTGAGTAGTGTAATAGATCTTGGTTTTTTTATTGCCGCCTCCGGGCAAGGGATTCAACATCATAGCCTCGTTAATGACCCGGTTTAACTCGGCTGTAGTTATGCGGCGGTTGTGCTGTTCAGCCACAAAGTCCACGATCTCCAACACTTTGAATATCCGTTTCTTTGTTAAGGCCGAAACATACATAATTGGCGAATAGGACAGGAATTTTAGATCCTCCCTGATCTTTTTATCAAACTTAATCATAGTGTGTTCATCTTTTTCTACCAGGTCCCATTTATTGACCACGATGATATTGGCCTTGGCCTGTTCAGCAACGTAACCAGCAATTCTCTGATCCTGCTCAATAACACCTTCAATGGCATCCAGCATTATGAGAACAACATCTGCTCTTTCGATGCTTTTTAGCGACCTTATTACACTATATTTTTCGGTACTCTCCTTGATACGGGATTTTTTACGGATGCCGGCCGTGTCTATCAGTGTATACTTTTTGCCGTTGTATTGAAAAAGGGTATCAATAGCATCCCTGGTAGTACCGGGTATGTCGCTGACAATGACTCGCGGCTCACCAAGAAAAGCATTGACCATAGATGATTTTCCCACATTGGGACGTCCAATCAAGGCTATCTTGGTAGTATCGTCTTCTTCAAAACCCTTCGCAGGGCTCTTGAAATTAGCAATAATGGCATCCATTAATTCATCCGTATTCATACCATGCATAGCTGATATGGGAACGGGGTCACCCAGACCCAGACTATAGAAATCATAATAGTCCATTTGTTCACCGAAGTTTTCGATTTTGTTAGCTACCAGTACAATTGGTTTGTCTGAACGGCGCAGCAGATCAGCAACCTCTTCGTCTTCAGAAGTAAGCCCATTCCTGCCGTCTACTACAAATACGATGACATCAGCTTCTTCTATCGCCAACTCAGCCTGCATCTTGATCTCCCGGGTCAGTGTATCACTTTCGTCCATACGGATCCCGCCAGTATCAATAACGATAAACTCACGATCAAGCCAATCGGTATTATCATACAAACGATCCCTCGTAACGCCAGGAATATCCTCCACAATGGCCTTTCTCGCCCCTACCAGTCGGTTAAACAAAGTCGATTTACCAACATTAGGGCGTCCAACTATCGCAACTATAGGTTTGGCCATATCAATCCTCCATATCTTCGGTTTGGATCCCCAGTACTGCATCTACCAGGGAACGTGCACTGCCGTCAGTCAATAGCACCCTGGTCCCGGTCTCCTTTTCAATATCTGCAATCGTTATATCATCCAACAAGCTGCGTGAATGCTCTTTCAGGAGAACGCTTGGCAGCACAATGTCTTTACCTTCATAGCGTTTGCCAAGTTGTTTAATGATATCACACCCGGTGAGTAATCCGGTTACCGTTACGTTTCCGCTGAAGAAATCATTTCTTATCGTAAGCAGTTCGGCTTCTACTCCAGTTATACTGTTTAATTCTTTAATAATTGGTTCCAATGCTGATTCTGCTGATTTTCCGCTTACAATGTATACTTCGTGCCCGCTGACCTGGCCAGGCAGTTTATCGCTGATTTCCTTAAACTCATCTAAAAGGGTCCTGGCCAATCCAATACCGTTTTCTATCTGAGGATAATCGTCATAGTAATCGGAAGAAGGAAATTCAATCCCCGCATTGATATAGAATTCGTCGGCCAGATATACCATCCCTATACCGTACTTTTTCCGATAATACTCCTGTCTGGTGTCAACCAGAGCTATGATCTCCCTGGCACTCTCACGATCAATGATTTTTAGGTGAGGTAATTTTGCCCGGTGAGCAGTCAGGCCGACCGGGACAATCCCTATAGACTTTACTGACGGGTAATACTCCGCGAGTCCGGATATGGTATCCTCCAATACTCTCCCATCATTGATGCCCGGGCAGAGCACTATCTGGGTATGTACTTCGATGCTGGCTTGGGCTAAGCGTTCAAGATCATGGCGTATATTAGCGCCGCCGGGATGCCCCAGCATTTCACTTCTTAATTCCGGTTGCAGACAATGGACCGAGATGTATAAAGGGCTAAGTCGCATGTTTATTATCTTATCCCAGTCACGACGGCTCAGATTAGTAAGCGTAATAAAGTTGCCCGTTAGAAATGACAGACGATAATCATCATCTTTTACATAAAGAGTCTTACGCATTTTACGAGGAAGCTGGTCAACAAAGCAGAATATGCAGCGGTTTTTACATTGTTTCATCTGGTCGAATATGATGTCGTCAAAAATGAGTCCTAAATCATCGTCATAATCTTTTTCAATCTCAATTGCCCATATATCCCCATTTGGTTTCTCGATCTCCATGACGATATTATCTTCACGGGAATAGAATTGATAATCAAGAATATCATTTATGGGGTTTTCGTCTATTGTTAATAGGATATCTCCGGCCTCTATCTCCAATTCATCAGCTATGCTGCCCGGGAATACCTTATAAACACTTGCGGCCACAGTCTTACCTCACTGCTTCATAAAGCTCATAGCCAAAGGATATCGTAAGCCCGCGAATATTACAACTAAAGCTATAACGACTTTATCCGGGATAAATAAGCGGTTGTTAAATGAAAATAATAGGCTGCGGGGTAAGACCTGCCTGTTGTTCCGTTCGGCTTATCGGGACTATCCTGCCAGGTACATCAATGCAATTGATAGTGATCCTTAAAACCCTGTACCTGCCGAGCGATACTATTTATCTGAGTAGATTTCAGGTATTTTGCCACAACTCTTCCTATGCTTTTGCTTGGTATCACGGTGCTGACTTTATTTATGAAGGGAAAGAGGCTATCTCCTGTTACTTTGATTGGCTTTACCAGGAGATCATGCGGATAGAAATCTAAAATTCCTACTAATTCTTCTATACTCTTCTTAGCCATCAGGACATCCTTGCCTGCCCCCAGTGTATAAACCTCGTTCCCCTTCTCATCTCGTCCAACATAAATCGGTTTCCCGTCATGGTCCTTGCGTTGATCGGCAAAATCCTGCATTCTCGCCGGATCACATATCTCGTCTGTTAAATATAAGTTGGCTGCAAGCAAGGTATGGTGTACTCCGGTAGTTCCTAAAAATATGATTTTCATCTATAATCCGGCTCCTGCCATTGCTTTTAAGCGAGTAATTTCCACCAGATTTACCAGTTTGAAAAATGCATCAACCGTTCCCTTTTCCAAAATGGGTCGACCGATGGATACTGCTCCTATACGACGTGATGTGAAACCACCAAGTTTCATAAACCAGTTCACCCGGTTCATGCAATTAACCATAAGCAGTTGGTCCCGACCTCCTAATATTTCGGCAACCCCTTCCAGCATAGTGGCATAACGATTACCCATGCTTTTCTTTCCCATGACAAAGACTTGATTGCCGAATTCATCATTGCCCATCAATCTTATAGCTCCAAAATCGTCATTATTGGTTTTATCGAAAAATGGCAACGCTATCAATTCACACTTCGATGGCAGCCTTTCCTTATCTATCAGTTTCAAGTGCAATGAAGCAGCCAAAACTGACGAATGCGATCCACCAAAACAATGATAAATGATCTTCATTACTTCCTCCGAACCATCATATCCGTTTTGTAAACTTAAATGAAAATTGAGGACTTGCCATCCCCTTTGGTACACTGTTTTTGCAACAAAACAAATACCTCCCGAAAGGAGACAAGTCCTCATGCAAAACAATGTATCAATT
>JAAYCK010000032.1 GCA_012729835.1 Syntrophomonadaceae bacterium | reverse complement strand
GACCTTGATAAAATCATCGATGATCAGATTAGCGATCATGAGAATGCTATTAAAAAGATCGATGAACTACCTGGTATTGGCAAACGCAGTGCCGAAATTATTCTGGCAGAGATAGGAACCGATATGATAGTACGTGAATTTTCGCAGCAAGGCAGGGCAGGGCACCGGGGCGACATCCTTTAGTGTGTCATTGCGAGCGCAGCGCGGCAATCATCCCCCGTTTTTGCAGCAATGACAGCAAAGATAGCAGGACAATGCATGCAAGGACCTACCGGAGGGAGTCTGCCCTCATAAATTATGGAAGTTATTTTTTATCCGGAAGGTATTTAGTGATGGGCAGAGAAGTTTAATTAATAGGGTTAGGGGGACAAAAAGCAGCTCCCCGGCACCAGGCTTGATGATGGAGGGTGGCACCATGAATAGATTGCATAAAATGATAGCACTGCTGTTGACATTTATGCTCCTGCTGCCGGGGAGCGGGTATGCGGATACAGTTAAAGCAGATTCCCCGATTACTATTCTCTTTACCCATGACCTGCATGATAATCTGCTGCCGTTCAATATGGAGGATAACGCTGCTATCCAGAGTTGGGGAGGATTTGCTCGGTTAAAGACCGCCATTGACCAACAGCGGAAAAATGATCCGCAACTGCTCCTGGTAGATGCGGGCGACTTTTCGATGGGGACCCTTTTCCAGACCGAATTCAGCGGGCAAGCTCCAGAACTTAGGCTATTGGGACAAATGGGCTATGATGCCACTACCCTGGGCAATCATGAGTTTGATTTCCGGCCGGCGGGGCTCGCGGGCAGCTTGAGGGCAGCCAAAACCAGCCAGGAGCGCGTGCCGTTTCTCGTTGCCGGCAATATTTCTTATCCGGCAGACCAACAGGGAAAAATTAAGGACGATCTGATCCCCTTACGCCAGGCGATGAACGCCTACGGGGTCAAGGATTATACGGTCCTGGAGCGTAAGGGATACCGCATCGGGGTTTTCGGGATTATGGGCTATGATGCTGCGGCTAAGGCGCCAAAAGCCGGGGTGGAATTTTCCGACCCGCTAGAGCGGGCGGCTAGCATTGTGGATAAATTGCAGAACCAGGAAAAGGTAGACATGATCATTTGTCTATCTCATTCTGGAACCGTAGCTGACCGAGAAAAAGCAGAAGATGTTATCCTGGCGCAAAAGGTGCCGGAAATAGATGTCATCATCAGCGGCCATTCCCATACCAAAATGGAGCAGCCTATTATCGAAGGAGACACGGTCATAAGCTCGGTTGGCGAGTATGGCGCGAACCTGGGGATGGTCACCCTGCAGCCGGAGTCAGCCGGGGTGTGGAAGCAAGTGCAGTACAGATTGATTCCGATAAATGCCGGTATGGCAGCTGATGCAGCGGTTGACCAGCAGATAGAATACTTTAAATCGCTGGTACAAAAAGACTACCTGGATCCCCTGGGGATGAAGTTTGAACAAGTATTGGCCTATGCCCCGTATAGCTTTGCCGCCCTGGAGGAGATCTACGACCAGCACTGCGAGCAACCCCTGGGCAACTTGATCAGCGATGCCTATATCTATGGGGTCAAACAAGCGGAAGGAGAGCAGTATCAACCGATAGCGGCGGCCATCGTACCGAATGGGACCATCCGGGCCTCGGTGATAAAGGGCAATGTCACCGTAGCGGACGCGTATAATATCAGTTCTCTGGGTATAGGCCCCGATAATAAATCAGGTTATCCCCTGATATCGGTGTATCTGACCGGTAAAGAGTTGAAGACTGCCTGTGAAGTGGATGCGTCGATCACTCCCCTGATGAACGATGCCCAGCTTTACATGTCCGGCATCACCTATACCTTCAATCCCCACCGGCTGATGTTTAATAAAGTTACCGACGCGGCGCTGCAGCCCAGGGACGGAAAACGCTCTGAGCTCGATGACGATAAGCTTTACCGAGTGGTGGTCAATCTCTATTCGGCCCAGATGCTATCGGTAGTAGGGGAGAAATCCTTCGGGCTTTTGTCGATCGTGCCAAAAACCCGGGAGGGTAAGCCGATCAGCGATTATGAGGCTCAGATCATCAGGGATAAGAGCAATGGAAGCGAACTCAAGGAATGGGTGGCCATCGCCCGATACCTGCAGTCATTCGACCAGGTCGGCGGCATGGCGCAGATCCCTGATTACTATAACCAGGCCCAGGGCCGCAAAATCATCGATCAGAATACCTCCATCCTGGCCAGATTATCACAGCCCAATACGATAGCCTGGGCAGTTTACGGCTTGATTACCTTGGTGATATTACTCATCATACTGCTTATCCGCCGGATTATAAGAAGAAGGGTACCTTCCCGGCGCATCACTTATCTCCGTTAAGGGTGTTTAGCCTGGATTATGGAAACCATGAACCATAGCCGGGTCAGGAACCTTATTTTGCCACAGATTAACACAGATTTACACAGATTAGATATGGGGCCCTCACGCCCTGTTATTGCTTTGCATATTATTAATGCCATTGTACATAAATCCGTGTTCGTCTGTGTGCCGAAGGCATCTGTGTACATCACTCCAGAGTGCAACCCATGCACCCTAACGGGTGCTATTAATGACGCTGTGTTTAATTCGTTTCCCCTTGACTCCTATGATTGCTGCGCATTTTACATCAACTGCGATTGCAGTAGTCATAAACAACGCAGACCAAGCGGGCATATCACGTTTCGCGAACACTTGTTTGCAGAACGTGATATACTTTTTTCAGAGGCTTAGCCGTTTATATCAGGGGTGGTATTAGTGCCGTTAAACCAAGCATTATCGATCATTCATTGCGATCTGGACGCTTTTTTTGCATCAGTCGAACAACGCGATGATCCATCATTAAGAGGCCTACCGGTCATCATCGGGGGGAGCCCGGAGGCTCGCGGGGTCGTTTCGACCTGTTCTTATGAGGCCCGGGCTTTTGGAGTGAGATCGGCCATGCCTACGGCACAGGCGTATCGCTTGTGCCCCCAGGGAATATTTCTGCCTGTTAATATGAAGAAATATATCGAAGCCTCCGGCCAGGTTTTTGAAATCATGGCCGCCTACTCACCACTCATTGAACCGCTCTCGATTGATGAAGCCTTCCTGGACATCACCGGGTGTAATCGTTTGTTTGGTTCTGCGGAAAAGATTGGCCAGAGCATAAAAGAACGGGTCTGTCATGAGCTTGGGCTGAATATCTCGGTAGGGATCTCCTGCAACAAATTTCTAGCTAAACTAGCCACCGAACTGGGTAAACCCAATGGTCTCAAGATAATCACGGAGGAAGAAGCCGCCGGAGTGCTGGCTCCGCTTCCGATAGCCAACCTGTGGGGAGTAGGGCCTAAAACCCGGCAGGCCTTTGAACGGCAAGGAATACTGACGATCGGAGACCTGCAGCAGGTCAACATTGAAAATCTGGAGAAACAAATGGGTTCCTCGATCCGGGATTACTGGGAATTAGCGCACGGTATCGATAACCGGCGGGTCGAACCGGAGCATGAGGCCAAATCAATCGGGCGGGAAACCACATTTCCCCGTGATGTCGAGGACGACTTATTTCTGGATAGTATCCTGTTGACGTTCGCTGAGATCATCGGCAGACGGTTGAGAAAGGCGGAACTGACGGCGCAAACCGTTACGTTAAAAATTAGATACCCGGATTTCAAGACGCTTACCCGCAGCAAGACCATTTCTGCCCCCAGCGATGCCGATATGACCATATACCAAACCGGTGCGGATCTCTTTGCCGAGCTGAGGAGGCAGAACACGAGTCGGGTCAGATTGATCGGACTATCCGTCGGCAGATTGCAGTCTCGCAGCAAGGTTTGCCAGGATAGTTTATTTCAAACCAGGGTTAATAAACCGGTCGATGAAGTGCTGGATTCAATAAAAGACCGTTTTGGCGAGAGAATAATAACCCGGGCGGAAACGCTCCTGAGCGATAATGATGAATAAAGGAGAGGTGATTTACAGCAGTGACGTGATCACCACATGGTGTATATTATTGGGCCCTTCCAGAGTCGGTAAAATCTTGGCATCCCGGTAAAGCTTTTCGATAGGATTCGGCTTCATATAGCCGTATCCGCCCATGAGTTCCATGGCCTCGCCTACCACCTGCACCGCCGCGTTACTGCCATTGATCTTAGCCATAGAAGAGGCCATATTGTAGTCTTCGTTGCGGTCGATCAGCCAGCAGGCCTTCCAGACCAGCAGGCGAGCAGCTTCTATCTGTGCGGCCATCCGGGCAAACGCAAAGGAAACCGCCTGGTTATCATAGATGGCCCGGCCAAATTGCCGACGCTCCCGGGCAAAGGTCAGGGCTTTTTCGAAGGCGCTGCGGGCCAGCCCTACACCGATAGCACCAGTCAGGACCTTGGAGCGGTCGATCTCCTGAGTAACCATCAAATAGCCGCTGCCGATATCACCTAACAAATTTTCTTGAGGAACAGTGACATTATTGAAGCGCATGGTGCAAGTATGGGCATATTTGATTCCCATCTTGTGCCGGGTCTGGACCACTTCCAGGCCATCGGCATTGCCGGGGACCAGAAAAGCCGAGGTGGTTGAACGACCACGGGCCGGATCGAAGGCAGCTAAACAGATGATAAAATCGGCCACAGTCCCGTTGACCAGGTATTCCTTGATCCCGTTAATGACATATTGTCCGTTTTTTTCTTTCACAGTGGTGGTAATAGCGCCGATATCAGTTCCCGCCCCGGGCTCGGTAGCGGCTACTGTGGCCAGGCAAGGGGTCTTTTTAGTCAGGCGGGGGAGATAATACTGCTTCTGTTCCCTGCTGGCAAACAGGTTGATCATACTGGCGGCATGGAGATTATAGGCGACTACGGTGGCTAAGCCGGCGCAGATCGCACCGATTTCTTCAAAAAACAAGGCAGTGGTGAAGCTATCCAGTCCGCGCCCGGCATACTCCTCCGGTATGGACGGGGCCAACAGGTTATCCTTGGCCAACAGCTTGACCAGAGAGAAATCGAAGCGGTCGTCTCCGGCCTCGTCCAGCTCCAGAGCCAGTTTTTCCATTTTCGGAGCCATTTTGCGAATCTTTTCGATCAGTACATTTTGTTCGTGGGTGAGTTCAAAACTTACCATTTGATCGTATTCCTCCCCAGCTTGTATTGCTGCCAGAGCGCATATTCATATACCATCCGGCGGTTTTCCCGCGGCAGTTCCCGTAAGAGCTTTACCACATCCTCGATATAGCTATCGGAGTCAGGTAATGGTTCGCTGGTGATGGAGTCTTCCGCTTCATCGAATGGCTCGTCGTCGGTGTTGGTCGGCTCCATAGCCTCGAGAAAAAAACTTGCCGGCTTGTTCAGGAGTTCGGCGAATCGCTGGAGCTGGGCCAGATATACCCGGCTTTTCCCCTTTTCGTAATTGGAAAGGGTGGGCTGAGAACAACCCAGCATCCTGGCGAGCTGTTCCTGGCTTAGACCGGCATCCTCCCGGGCTCGTTGTATTCTTCGCCCCAGTTTTTTATAACTCACAGAGTACGCTCCTTTTTTCAGCAAAACCCATAGGTCAGGTAACGGATTTTGTTGGTATTTATTTTACCAAGGAGTGGGCGGCAATGCAAAAAATCAATGATAAGCACCCACGAAATATCAGGGCACGGAATATTTTATTCGTTGACTTAATAATTATTAATTAATATTATAAATATAAAGATGGCTGATAACCAGACCAAAAATCTGAAGAGAGGTGAGCCCCCATGTTGTTGTTGAATCCCCAGAAATATGAACGGGAACACAAGGATCCGCGGGCTAAAGAAATCATGCTGAAAACCATTGATTTCTTTGAGAAGAAAGGCCTGCTGGCGATCAAGGAAGAGGACAAGGCCTTTGCCTGGTACCAGGACTACTGTGACTTTCTCGCTAAGGAAGAGATCTTCGCTGATCTGCTGACTCCAGCCGGCTATGGCAAGCCCGATTCCCGCTGGGACCTGTGGCGGGTGGCTGAATTCAACGAGGTATCCAGCTTCTATGCCCTGCATTACCAGTATCTTTACCAGGTCACCATACTGGGTCTGGGCCCGATATTCCTGAGCGACAATGAAAAGGTAAAACAACGGGCTGCTGAACTGCTGCGCCAGGGCAAGTTTTTTGGTTTCGGACTCTCTGAGCGCGCCCATGGCAACGATATCTATTCCAACGAAATGCTGCTGACTCCGAACGGTGACGGGACCTATACGGCTTCCGGCAATAAGTACTATATCGGCAACGGCAATATTGCTGCGATGCTGGCCGTTTTCGGCAAGTTCTCCGATACCGGCGAGTATGTTTTCTTTGTGGTCGATTCCCAGCACCCCAATTTCGAATGCGTGAAAAAAATCGATACCTCCGGTGCGCACTGTGCTTACGTGTCCGAATTTAATCTGAACAATTATGTAATCAAAGAGGAAGATATCCTGTCCCGCGGGCCGCAGGCCTTCGATCACGCCCTCTGTACCGTCAACATCGGCAAGGCTATGGTTGGCTGGGCATCGATCGGTGAAGTGGAACACGCCCTGTATGAATGTCTGCATCATACCTGTAATCGTAATCTGTACGGCAAACCAGTTTACAGCTTCCCCCATGTCCGACGGCTCTTCACCGAGGCTTATCTTCGGACGATAGCCATGAAACTCTACGCGCTGCGGGCCATGGACTATTTCCGGTCCGCCTCCGATGACGATCGGCGCTACCTCATGTATAATGCCATCCTGAAAATGAAGGTATGTCTGCAGGGCGAAAAGATCGCCACCATGCTGCTCGACGTAGTCGGGGCCAAGGGCATGGAGCAAGCCGATACCTTCATGGAAATGTTTATCCGGGATACGCCTATGATGCCGCGCCTGGAAGGCACCGCCCACGTCAACATGGTGCTGGTCAACAAATTTATGAAGTATTATTTCTTTGCGCATGAAGAAATGCCGGTAATCCCTAAGCGCGACGATATCGGCAACGACGAGTATGTTTTCAAACAGAAGGGCGGCAAGCTGGGCACCGTGCGTTTTGCTGATTATCATAAGGCTTATGAGGGAGTGGAACTGGAGAATGTGAAACTCTTCCTGGGCCTGGTAGAGACTCTGCGCGATTACCTGGCAACCACCCCACCCTCGGCTGAACAGGCCGCCAATATCGATTATATGATCGGGGTGGGCGAACTGCTGACCCTGTCCGCTTACGGGCAATTGATCATGGAAAACGCCAAGATCTACAAGATTGAAGACGATATCATCGAAGAGATATTTGCCTTCCTCATCCGTGACTGGGCACAGAACGCTCTGTTCCTGCGGGCTACCTTTGATAACAGCGCGGATCAGCGGGCTCTGATCAATAGCATGATCATCGACGCCCCGCTGAATGGGGAACGCTTTGAACGGATCTGGGAGACCCAGGTGCTAACGCTCAAGGATGTCTATGTGATGCCCCAGTAATCAGACCGTCAAATAAGACGAATCTCACCGTTACTGCACTAGCCCCGCTCAATCGACGTACGCTAAGTACGCGTCAATCGCGGGGCTAGCTTGCGCCTCGACCCTCGCCATTTTTGATCGCTCTGCTACTTCTATGACAAGCTGAACCCCCGGCTTTTGAAAAGAGAAAGCCGGGGGTTTGTGTGTGCATATGGAATTGCCCTACAAGATTGCCGCGCTGCGCTCGTAATGACACAATAAGGGATTGCCGGTCCGACCTTTCGTTGCCTTCGCGTTCTTGTCATATCTTGTCCTTATCTTGATATGGCTGGACAGTCACTAAGCAAGCTTCGCAGTATTTAGGCTCTGCGCCGAGTCACGTGATCAACCTTGGCCAGGCTGCGGCGGATGCCCCGGGTATATTTTATGCGGGTATTACTTGGATGTCGTTAGAGAACGATGGGACTGGTATTAATATTGTTGGATATACCATCGACCAAATAGGCTTTGATAACATCGCCCGGCATGACATTAAAGCCTGCCCCCGCAGCATTGATGATATCATAATCTGCAATATTGCTGGTCACAGCGATGGGAGTATTATTGCGCATATGGATGAAAACCATGGTTTCGTTGCCGGCATGTCCGGCAACAGGATTTACGATTACCGAGAAGTATTTAAAACCGGAAACATCACCCTTGACGGTCATAACCGGCAGGGCATCTTTACTTAAGCTAATGATATAGGCAGAATCGGCAGCGGGAACTACCATATATCCGCCCTTTCCTGTGACACTATAAACATTCAGGGGAAGGTCTTTCGTGGCGGTCAAGCCGGTACCATCCTCGGCGGTGATAGCCAGGGTAATGGGGCCTCCTGTGTCCGGAGTCCCGCTTAAAACACCAGTATTGGGATTCAGGCTGAGCCAGGCCGGCAGACCGGTTGCAGACCAGGTATAGAGGTTATTGCCGCCAGCAGCCTGCAGGGTGAAATTATATGGAGAACTTACCACGGCTGCCGGCAAGTCAGCAGAGCTAATGGCCAAACTGATTTCGCGGTAAACTCCGATAGTATAGGTTTTGGTAGAAGCATCCTGGGCAACTACCATCAGGGTAATGGCATTATCCCCCTCAGCCAGTTTCACGGTGACCGGGCTACTGGGGGCCAATATAGAGCCGTTTAGGATCATCAAGGCCCGGGGGTCGGAGGGACTGGCGGTAAGCTCGAGTTCATCGACACTGTTTGCGACGTGTAAGGAATAATCTGTTATGGCAGCATCGAAGGGTGAATCAAGGGTTTGACCGGTCAGGGTCAGGTCATCCAGATCAGCATTGCTCACCGTTCCGTTTAGCGAAAGTATATAACTATACTGAGTCACCCCATCCAGAGCGGTGATGACGATGGGTATCAGGTTTGGCCCCTGCACCAAGTTCACGGCCTGAGCTGTACCGCTGACTGCAGCCTGTCCGCCAATAGTCAATGCAGTGGTCGGGGCAACGGTTTCAACCGTTATATCGATGCTCTTAAGCGTTCCTGCCCCAGTCACTTGATAGGCTACGGTTTTTTGATCAAAAATGGGATCTAGAGTGCCTACGTTTAGACGGATACTTTTCAGCAAAGCATTTTCAGGTAGTCCGCGCACAACGTGAAGAGTATAGGTCACTTGCTGAGTGGCATCCTGACTGGTGCCTACCACGGTAACAGCATTATTGCCGGGGAGCAGATCCACCGTCATAGTTTGGGTGCCGCTAACGGTAGGGCTGTCCGCGATATTGACCGTGGCAGCAGCAAATGCCGTAGTAGCAGCTATATCAATATTGTTTATCAGCGGATCCAAAGTTATCGTATAGTCTGTTAATGAGGGATCGAAGGCCGGAGAAAAGGTCGCGCCGTCTACTGACAGGGATGACAGGTTAGCAGTCTGAGTGGAGGGGGCGGCCCAGATTGCCGTGAGTCTATAGGTGCGGGTGATACCGGTGGCAGTATGCAAAACGTCGATACGGGTAGTCTGCTTTGTTACGGAAAGAGTAATTGTTTTCGCTGCACCATTGGTGTGTGGCTGCCCATCTATCAGCAACTGGCAGGATGCATCGGTGATGGTAGGTGCGATGTCGACCGAAATCGTACCATAAGGAGCGGTTACGGTATATTCAAGAACGTTGGGATTGAAGGCGGGGCTCATGGTAGCGCTGCCCACAGTCAAAGCGGAAAGGCTGCCCGCCAAACAGAGATCCACTGAACACGCCGGGGTACTGCCAAAAGACCCGCGAAGGGTACCGTCCGTTTCCAGGACCACCGAGCATTCATAGCCAGCGCGAATGCCGCAAACTGGCCCCAGTGGCTTGCCCGGATTGTTAGAGGTGACCATAGGTACCGGGAACAACTGATTTGTGCTGCTTCCGTCTCCCAACTGATTAACATTGTTCTTGCCCCAGGCAACCACAGTTCCATCGGCGTTTAAAGCGATGGAGTGACTGTTGGCAGCTGATATAGCACTTATATTTGTTATGGGGGTTACCGGCGAACTAGAGTACAGAACAGCAACCGGAACATGCTTATTTTCAGTTGTACCATCACCTAGTTGTCCAAAGGTATTGCTGCCCCAGGCCATTATCGTACCATCAGATTTCAGGCCCAGGGAGTGGTCTGATCCTGCCGAAATGGAGGCAAAAATATCTGAGCCGTACACTTGGTTGGGAGACCTTCTGATGATTTCGGTATTATCACCGAGCTGGCCAGATGAATTATAGCCCCAGCCCCAGGCGGAACCATCTGCTTTCAAGGCCAGGGAGTGGTATTGCCCGGCAGCGATGGCGATAAATGCATGTGAACCGTGTACCTTTACGGGGGTATTTCTTTGCGTGATGCCAGTGTCTCCAAGTTGGCTATAGTTATTACGTCCCCAGGCCCAGACCTGGCCAGATGAATCCAGGGCGAGAGAGTGGTAGTATCCAGCCGATACTGCAACAATATTGGCCAGGTCGGATACCTGCAGAGGGAAAGTTTGATTGGTTGTGGCGCTGTTTCCGATTTGGCCGTAGTCGTTATAACCCCAGGCCCAAACCGTTCCATCGGATTTGAGCGCAAGACAATGACGATATGTTGCAGATATGGCGGTGATGTCAGTCAAGCCCAAGGCTTGAACCGGAGCAGTACGGGTTATAGTAGTAGCGTCACCCAGTTGTCCATAACTGTTGCTGCCCCAGCCCCAAACCGTGCCATCGTTTCTTACTATTAGGCGGAAACTGTCACCAGCAGCAATCTTAGTCGAAGCCGCCAACGCCTGTTCTAGCGACGGAGTTGCCGCCATAATTGAGGTCGGGAAAATTAAGGATACCAGACTAAAGCCAAACCAGGTCAGCAGCAGAAACAGCGATTTGTTAGTAAATCGCGCTCTCATCCAAAAACCCCCTTCAATTGTCACCCCGGGGCCAGCTCCGATTTTTTCTGTGTATCGTGCTAATCGCCCTCTTTATGTTAGCAATATTAATGTTAAAATCTTGTCGAAAAGTTAGTATTTTAGTCACGGAATACCTGCCTGCCCTACCTGATTTCGACAATCTATTGCCTTCCATAATGTATAAAACAGAACTGTGGTAAATGAAGGATGATTTTTTGGGCAACCAGTGATGTACTATGGTATTAATAATGGCAGGAAGCTATGATGATAGTGAGAGTCTAATTTAAAAGCTAGGTGAAATTCGTGGGTTTATGGCTATTAGTATTGGCGTTGATGTGCGGAATCATATTCTATGTGGGATGGCGAGGGCACCAGGCCTTTCGCGGCCGTTTTAAGACCCGGCAGATTATAACTTACTGGGTGGTGTACGGACTGTTTTCTACCTCGTTCATCCTGGTGGAGCGCCTGGGGCTGGCCGGTGGTGTCCTGAATGAGGGATTGTCCTGGTTGGGTGGGTATTCGCTGGCATTCATATATTATGCCGTTTTAATACTGGTTCTGATCGATATAGTGAGGCTGGCCGATCGCTGGTGGAGCATCATACCTCACCGCATCAAACACGCACCGGCCGAGGTTGGCCTGATTGTGCTGCTCATCTTAGCAGGGTTGCTCGGCTATGGCACCTGGAATGCCTATCATCCGGTATATGTAAGCTATGATATCAACATCCCCAAGGAGGCCGGGTCTATTCAGGGAATTCACGCCGTGATGGTGTCTGACCTCCATCTCGGCGCCATAGTCAATAAAAATCGATTAGAGAAGCTGGTTGCCAGCATAAATGAGCGGGACCCCGATATAGTATTCCTGGCGGGTGATATAGTAGATGAAAATATCCAGCCGTTTATTAAAGGAAACATGGCGGGGACGCTGGCTCGGCTCAAAGCCCCGCTGGGGGTTTACATGGTCAAGGGCAACCACGACGGCTATGGACAGGATGCCGCGCCCTACCTGCAGGCTGCCGGGATAAGGCTGCTGTCAGATGAATACCTCCTGGTAGGGGATAGCTTCTACCTGGTAGGCAGGAGCACTCGCCAGCACGGGGTCGACCCGGGCGAGCGTCCGGAGTTGGCGGAGATAATGAAGGGTATCGACCTCAGCCAACCGGTAATCTTATTGGACCATAACCCAGCCGAACTGGCTGAAGCTGGGGCCAATAAAGTCGACCTCCAGTTGTCCGGTCACACTCATCAGGGGCAGTTGTTTCCCAATAACTATATAACCGACAGAATATACGATATCGATTGGGGCTATATGAAAAAGGGTGATCTGCAGGTGGTTGTCTCCACTGGTTTCGGCACCTGGGGACCGCCCATCCGTATTGGCAATACTCCCGAAATAGTGGATTTGCACATCAAATTTAGATAAGAAAATTAAAACACAGCGTCTGAGTGTCGGTTTCTCGCCATGACAAGTGCGCTAGTTTTCGCAGCCATGAAATGGCGGGTCTCCGGGGTGGCAATCTTCTATTATGTCATTGCCAGCGCAGCGCGGCAAGCTTTCACCGTTTTCGAAGCGATAGCATCCGCAAAGAATACGGTTCTATATTGACCATCATAAACCCATCTGCGTCAGTCATGTTTTATCTGCGTAAATCTGCTTCTATCCCGTCTTCTCACGCTTAAACCGCTTCCACCCGGCAGGGCACATAGCGATGGAACGGGGTGGCGGTAAAGGCTTCCCGATTGGTGTTTTTGGTCAGGTAATTGACATTAATACCAACCATATTACCCGGGTAATCCAGGCCGAAGCCATGCGGGATCATGACCATGCCTGGTCGTACCGCAGTAGTGATTTCTACTTCCAGTTCAGCACTCCCTGCCTCAGTAGTGACGACCGCCATTTGCCCATCAACCAGGCCTAGCTTTTCGGCGTCACGTGGATGCATAGCCAGAGTGCAGGCACGTTTGCCCTCATTCCAGGCCGGGTTGCGCATCAGGGTGTTAGCATTATAACTGGTATGTCGTCCCGCCATGAGGATCAGGGGGTAGTCTTCTTTAAGATTGAGGGCCGCTGCCTCCTTTTCTGGAGTGATGGATTCCAGCCATTCGATCATCTCCGGTATCAGCACATTGATGCGTTTGTCTTCTGTTTTCAAAAGACTGAAATTATCCTCGGGATCAATCTTGCCTATCCACATCCCCTCCGGATGATCCAGTATGGCCTGGAAGATCTCCTCGCCCAGCAGGGGACCCTTTTTAAAACCAGCCCGAACAGCATGGGCCCGGGTGTCCCGGGGCAGGGCCTGCAGAATGCCCCAAAGGGCGGCCAGGTTGGTCGAACCCAGAGCCAGCCCCAGCGTCTTGCCGACAATAAAGGGCATCATGGCAGCGGAGGTCTGATTAGCCTGCAGATACTGCATCAGTTCTAGACCATATTCCATACGATTGCCCGCTTTCTCATAAAGAGCCGCCGGGAGTTCCGGAATAAAGCCCAGGGCATCGGCCAGACGCAGGTGTATTTCTGATATTTCCAGAGGATCGCCCTCGGGTTCCACTACCGGTCGGCGCATCTGGAAATAGGTATCAGGAGTCCAGGTAAAAAAGGTGCTGTCCCAGGATTCATAGGTGGACCGGGAGGGTAGTACATAATGCGAAAGGGTGGCTGTTTCCGTCATGGCTATCTCACAGGTAACCAGCAGGTCAAGTCTGGCGAAAGCCTCCTCATAAGCGCTGGTGTCGGCGTAGGAACGCAGAGGATTGGATTGGGTGCAGAGGACGGCGCGGATCCTTTCCGGATGGTCGGACATGATCTCCTCGGGCAGTACATTGGGCGGAACGTAGCCCATGATAGTCGGAATGCCAGTGGTTAGTGTTTTCCAATTGCTTTCCTTGCGCTCATCACTGTGGGCGCCCAACGGCATGAAGATGCCCGGGATCAGGTTGGTACCAGGTCGGCCGATCTGGCCGCAGAGGGCCAGGAGTACCATGACCAGGCAGGAGACCAGAGTGGTGTGGCGATTCATGAGTACCCCCAAATCGGTATGCACTCCTACCTTGCGGGTAGCCATCAACCGGGCAAAATCCCGGACCTGGTCATATTCAAGTTCGCAAACCTGTAAGGCTGCTTCAATATCAAAATCAGTAAGCTGGGGCCATATTTCTTTGCAGCCACTGACATGTTTATCAATGTAGGCCTGGTTAAACCAGCCCTCTTTTAGGATGATAGCGATCACCGCCCGCAGCAGCAAGGCGTCGGTACCTGGCCGCAGGGCCAGGTGCAGATCAGCGATCTGGGCGGTCTCCGATTTACGGGGATCAATGACCACCAGCAGCTTGTCGGGGTTCTTGGAAAACTCGCGCAGGACCAGAGGGGCCCGAGGCATCTGGTGACTCTCCATGCCGTTCCAGCCAATAGCCACCAGCATATCAGCGCGTTCCTCGTCAGGGACAGTCAGCATATACTGCCGACCCAACACCCGCCCCTGGGTCCAGAAGTGCCCGGTCAGCTCCTGAGATAGGGCGCTATAGTGATAACGCGAACCCAGGGCCCGCATGAGCCGAACCCCAAAAGCAGCTTCCATATGGCAGGACTGCCCGCCCCCGCCCATATAGGCCAGAGAACGCGGGCCGTACTGGTCACGAATCTCCCACAGACGAACAGCAATTTCACTGATGGCCTGTTCCCAGGAAATCTGAACGAATTCACCCGCTACCTTTTTAAGGGGATATTTCAGGCGTTGTTCGTTGTGCTGAAAGTTTGCGATGTTCATACCCTTGCGGCAGATGTATCCTTTACTTCTGGGATTGTCCTTGTCGCCGCGGACCTTGACGATGCGATTGTTATCGATGAGGAGTTCCAGGCCGCAGTTTTGTGCGCAGAGGGCACAGCCGCTTTTTTTCCAGGTCCCCATTTTAGACCCCCCAATCATGTAAAACTAATATCACCATAACACATAGCATAGTAATATTACTACAACAAAATATTATTGTAATATATAATTTGGGGTGATAGTATAAAACCAGTACCTGGTAAAGGAGTAAGTCATGGAATTCGCCGAATTATACTGTTTCCGCCTGGGGGCCATTGCCCGCAAGATGGCCCGTCAATACAATAACAAGCTGGGGGCTTATGGTATAACCATCGTTCAGTCCTGGGTATTGCTGCATCTGAACGGCCGCGAGGGGGGCAGCATCAAGGACATAGCTGCCGCCATCCAGCTCGACAGCCCGGTGGTGACCGGGGTGGTCGATCGCCTGGTCAAGGAAGGACTGGTAATACGGGAGGAAGATTCCCACGATCGCCGCAGTGTGAAGATATCTATAACTGCCCGCGGCAGTGAGATCGTAGCGGAGATATCCCCAGCCCTGGCTGAATACAATAGGCGGATCAAAAGTATAGTGCAGGATGACGAGCTGCCCGCCTTTGAACGGGCGCTGGCGGCTCTGGAGGAAGAATTATAGAGAAAACGGGTATTGTCGCTCGAAAATATATATTCGGGCGGCATGGCATCATTGATGGGGGGTTATTTAAACGATTATTGAGCCAGACCTGAAAGCCCATTGTATCCATACGCTTACCATACCGTCCATTTTTCCAACTGGCGATACGAGTTGTTTCCTGGCCGAAGGCAATACCGGCTGGTCGATAATCGAAGCGGGGGTGCATACCCCCCAGGCCCGCGAAAAATGGAGCGCTGCATTAAAGGATATAGGGATCTCTTTCAAACAGATAGAAAAGATCCTGGTGACCCATATCCATCCGGATCATGCCGGGATAGCCGGTTGGCTGCAGCAGCAATCGGATGCACAGGTACTGGTGCCGCGCCTTGATCTGCCGGCCTGGGGCAAGTATACCCTGCCGGAAGCAGAACATTACGAGCACCTGTATCGTGAAATGGCGCCGCAGGGCATTTCAGATGACACCATCTGGCAGATGGTCAGAGATATTGCCCATATAAACCGTTTTAACGAACCCTACCCGGAGATGACCGCCATTGATGAAGGTGAAATATTTAGCTTTGGAGATGAAACCTGCCGGGTCCTTCCGGCGCCCGGTCATTCAGATGGACACCTGATGTTCCTGAGTGAAAAGAACCAGTGGCTGTTCAGTGGGGATGCCTTTTTGGCTGAACACGTTTCCCAGATCAGTGATTGGCCCTATTCGACACTGGAAGACCCCTTAACGGAGAATTTGGAATCACTGCGGGAAATAGTACTGCGCGAACCCGCGCTCGTACTGCCTACCCATGGACCCTGCTTTACAGGTGCTTTTGAGCGGCTGGAAGCAATTGAGGCTCAGCACAAGAGGCGGATGAACAAGGTATTAGAAAAACTGCAGGGTGAAATGACCCTCATCGAGGTCTGTCAGGCCATCAACGTACGTGCCCGGGTGCTCCAGGAATTCAGGGTTTCCTGGGCCGACACCCGTGCCTACCTGGAGTGCCTGTGGCGGCGGGGCTTGATTGGTAAAGAGATCGGTGAGACCATTCGTTATCGACCCAAGGCAGAGAAGTAATCCGCAAATTAAATAACGAGCATTTGATACCCGGCATCAGCCGGGTATAATGTTATAAAACACGGTTGGTGAGGTTTAATAATGGAGCCAGGAGATAATAGCCCCAGTTTAAAAGCTGATTGCAGCAATTGTTGCGGGATCTGTTGTGTGGCCCTGTACTTTTCATCTTCAGAGGGCTTTCCGCAAGACAAGAAGACTGGCGATCCCTGCCGCCACCTGCAGCCGGACAGCCGATGTGCGATTTATTCGAAGCTTCAGGAACAGGAACTCAAGGGATGTATGGCTTTCGATTGTTTTGGCGCCGGCCAAAAGGTGACTACTGTAAGCTTTGCCGGACTTGATTGGCGAAAATCTTCCGAATTGGCACAGGCTATGTTTGATGTATTTCTTATTATGCGGCACTTGCACGAGATGCAGTGGTATCTCAGTGATGCTCTGAGACAGTCGTCAGCCCGGCCTATCTATAGAGACCTGCAGGACATGCTTAAAGAAACCGAAGAAGTAACCCTTCTCAGTCCCTCAGAGATAATTGGTCTGGATATGGATGCCCTGCGCGGAAGAGTAAACAAGCTATTGTTAATAACCAGCGAGCTGGTTAGGACAAATACATTCGGTGCTGCGAGAGAGATGACTAAAAAGAAAATGAGGCGCGGAGCTCTTTTAATGGGAGCCGACCTTCGGAAGCACGACTTGCGCGGAGCTAACCTGCGGGGATCCTGCTTGATTGCCGCCGATTTCAGGGGTGCCGATCTGACCGCTGCCGATCTTATCGGAGCTGATTTCCGTGATACCGACATAAGAGGGACAAATCTGTCCCGAAGCCTATTTTTTACCCAGTCGCAGGTCAATGCTGCCCGGGGGGATCACAGCACCCGGCTGCCGGAAGGATTGGAATATCCACGCTGGTGGCCGCAGTAACACTACCGGGTCAAGCCTTGATCGGACAGCAGCTCGTTATCTGACGGAGTAACCTTTTGCCAGGAGTTGATCAGGACAAACCCCAGCAGCATACAAAAGATTTTCACTACTCCCAGGTGTTTTATGGCATATAAGTAAAGTGCACTTAGCGGTGAAATCCAGTAGGTATACGCAGAAAGGGCGGCGCACAGCGAGGGCAGACCAACCACCAGCAGCGGCAGCCAGTCGATTCTCCAGACTCCAGGCAGCCGACGGGTTATTAGTAACCCGGGCAGGGCCAGAAGCATACCCATGGTTATATTAAATAAGATCATTATAGAAAAACCCAGTTGGGCGTAGCGGAAATGATACGTGAATGAGTAAAGATGTTTGATATACAAGTCAAGCCGCTCGACCCCCAACACCAATAAGACTATAAAAATGACGTAGGCGAGATAGGCGATAAGCCTCTTTACAGTATTATCCATAAGACCACCTCGTTTATGAATCCTGGTAATTTATCTATAATTATACATATGTCTCATATAAAAAGTAATCCTGAAACAAGTATCTGGTAGAATACTAGTAAACCGACAAAAACGGGGGAAAAATATGAGCGACATTGTTAAACGGATCCGGATCGATCTGCAGAATAATACCGATGATAAGACCAGGAAAAGTGCCACCAACTATTTCAAGGAAGAGATATGCGTTTATGGCGTAAGCACCGCGGTTGTGACCAGGATCGGCAAGGAGCATTATAAAAGTCTCAAAGACAGTAGCAAAACCGAGGTTTTTGTCCTCTGTGAGGAGCTGTGGAAATCCGGCTATATGGAAGAGGCATTTATTGCCTGCAATTGGTCCTATTATCGGCACAAGGAGTATACGACCGACGATTTTGCGATTTTTGAGCACTGGGTGAAGAGCTATGTAAGCAACTGGGCCACCTGTGATACCCTGTGCAATCATACAGTGGGCGACTTCCTGCAAATGTATCCGGAGTACCTGCCGGAACTGAAGAGATGGGCGGTTTCCGATAACCGCTGGATGAGACGGGCAGCAGCGGTATCACTGATTATCCCGGCTAAACAGGGGAAATTCCTCGGGGAGATATTGGAGTTAGCTGATATATTGTTGATGGACCCGGATGACTTGGTGCGCAAGGGCTATGGCTGGATGCTCAAGGAAGCCAGCAAACCCTATCAGGATGAGATATTTAATTATATTATGAAGAACAAGGGGACTATGCCCCGGACCTCCCTGCGCTATGCCATAGAAAAGATGCCACCGGACCTGAAAGCACGGGCGATGGCAAAATAGACTATCCCCGCATCAGGCGGGTTTGTTTTTATAAACACAATTTTCACTCGCCCAGCAATCCTTGCATTTTTGCTTGGGGATGGATATAGGTTTTTCTTTCAATAGGCTGCGGGCCAGGGCCAGAGCCTGGTTGACCGACTTCTCATCGCCTTCCACCGCCAGCATGACTGACCCTTCAGAACCGGAGATTCCGCCGGCGGCTACTACCGTTGCATCTACCCCGAACAGGGTCTTCAAGGCGTCCAACTCCGTATATATCCGTGCAAAACCCGGAGAAAGCACCGCCAACCCGCAGCGTTGACCCAGGCTATGATCTACCCGGTAGATGCCCATTACCTTTGCGGCAGCTTCACAGGAAGGAATCAGCTTTTCATGGCCGACCGGAATGATAAGTTGGCATCCGCGGGAGGCCAGCACGCCGAATGCACCACCTATGGTACCTCCCATCGGGTTGGCCACCAATATCCCGGCATTACCTTGGGTATCAAAGGCATTGGCCCCCTTAATAAAAACATCGTCCCGCTCCAAACCAATGACAAATTCCTCCCAGGGGATTTCCTTGCGCTGTCCTTTTTCCAGGCACATATTGGCCATGCGGGTGGTAGGATCGGTAACACAGGGTACTCCGTTGCTTATTATGCCAGCCGCGAAACGGGATTTTTCATCGGCGGACAGCACGCCCAGCTCATCGGCGATATAGGCATTGGTGGTCCCTACCCCGATGACCATCTTGCCCATTTCAAAAGCTTTCCGGAAATCTGGCTCGCAAACCAGGCCGCGGCCGATCAAACGCTTGGCTGCTGCCGGGGACAGAGAAAAAGTAGCTATCATATGGTCCTCCTGCTTATCGATATTTATGTGAACTTAACGGGAAACGTTGGTATTATTTTAGCATTAAATAATGGCCTGATGCATGGTTTGACAGATGCAACTCAGGAAGAAAGAGATCAATGACCGCACACGCGAGGGACAGGAACGGTGAAATCGGTTGATCGTATTTCCGGGGGGAAGCAGTATATAGCAGGGCGAGCCTGTCTGCTAATTTGTTGATTATAACCATCCAAAAAGATAAGATAGCCAGGGACGATCCCTTGGTCATCATTGTAGTGTGTTAAAACAAAAGTTGAAAATCCTTTAACCTCTGTGCAGCTATTTATAAAGCGTTGCATAGAGGTTATTCTATATAAAGTAATGAAAATTATTTAGCAGGGAGGATAACCAGTGGCAGGTGATTGGTTAGTGACCAGCCGGGATGACATGAAAAACCGCGGCTGGCGTGAACTGGATATAATCCTGGTCAGCGGGGATGCCTACGTTGACCATCCGGCCTGGGCATCCGCCATCCTGGGGCGCTGGTTGGAGAAAAACGGCTTTCGGGTAGGGATCATTGCCCAACCGCGCTGGGACAACCCGGCAGATATCGAAAAACTGGGTCGGCCCCGGTTGATGTTTTCAGTTTCGGCCGGCAATATGGACAGCATGATCAACCATTATACCGCTGACCGCCATAAACGGAAGGATGACGCCTATTCCCCCGGCGGCAAGGCGGGATATAGACCGGATCGTGCCACCCTGGTCTATTGCAACCTGATCCGGCAAGCTTATTCCGGCGTACCGCTGGTGATCGGCGGGGTGGAGGCCAGCCTGCGGCGGCTGGCCCATTATGACTACTGGAGCGACAAGGTCCGCCGTTCCATTCTATTGGATAGCCGGGCCGACCTTTTAATATATGGCATGGGTGAGAAGAACCTCCTGGCGGTAGCCCAGCGCTTGCAGCAGGGCGAGGATATCAGTGCTATCCATGATTTGCCCGGCACTTGCTATGTCACCGGCGAACCGCCCGAAGAAGCCCGGAAGCTACCGGCCTGCGAAGAAGTAAGCAGTAATAATAAATCTTTTGCCCGGGCTACCCGCATGATGCTGGAAGAGAACAACCCCTGGTCGGCCAAGCCGCTGGCCCAAAAGCATTTCGACCGCTGGGTAGTACAAAATCCGCCGCCGCAACCCTTGTGGAGCGGGGCGCTGGATGCCTATTATGCGCTGCCCTTCCAGCGCCGGGCCCATCCGTCATATGATAATAAAGGCGGAATCCCCGCCCTGGAGCCGGTGCAGTTTTCCCTGGTCAGCCACCGGGGATGCTTTGGCGGCTGTGCCTTCTGCGCCCTGGGTCTGCATCAGGGCAAGACCATCCAGTCGCGCAGCGTGGATAGCCTGGTGGCGGAAGCCAGGAGCTTCATTCGTCATCCGGACTTCAAGGGTACCATTCCCGATGTGGGCGGACCTTCTGCCAATATGTACGGTATGCGGGCTTTGGATGAGGAATTGTGCAAGGCCTGCCGCCGCACCAGCTGCCTGTTCCCCCGCCCTTGCAAGAACCTTAACGCTGATCATTCCCCTTCGGTCATGCTATGGCAAGCACTGCGCGGGGTCAAGGGAGTGAAGAACATCTTCGTAGCGTCCGGATTGCGTTATGACCTGCTGCTTAAGGACAAGAGCGGGGTCTACATGGATGAGTTGTGCCGAAATCATGTCAGTGGCCAATTGAAGGTGGCACCCGAACATATCAATAACGAGGTGACCCGCACCATGCACAAGAGCGGAGGGGATGTCTACCAGAGATTTGTCGACCGCTACCAGGCAGTCAACCGCAACATGGGCCGGGAGCAGTACCTGATTCCCTACTTCATGGTGGGACATCCTGGCTGTGGCCTAAAAGAAAGCGTAGAGCTGGCCGAGTATGTCAGAGATAAACTGGGGCATCGTCCCCAGCAAGTGCAGAATTTCACGCCAACCCCCATGACCCTGTCGACCTGCATGCACTATACCGGGCTGGATCCCTTCAGCGGGGAGGCCGTTTATGTGCCCAAGACTGAGAAAGAACGGCGCCAGCAGCGGGCACTCTTGCAGTATTGGGAGCCGGGTCAGGCGGACACGGTCAGGGAGGCCTTAAAAGCAGCCGGACGGGGCGAGCTTATTGGCCGCAGGGCGGGATGTTTGGTAGCCCCGCCGGAGAAAGAAAGCGGCCCGCAGAAGCAGGAGAAGTCAAAAGGCACGAATCAAAAGAAAACAGCGGCAAGCAAGCCGAAAACCGGCAAGCCCAGCCGCGATAGCAATAAAGGAAACCCGTCAGGAGAAAGGGGGAGCCGCCATACAAGCAGAAGCGAAGGAAAAGGCAGTACTAGTAGCAGTAAAGGCCAGCGCAAACCGCAGCGATAGCTTTGAAGCATCTCTAAAGGAACTGGAAAGCCTGGCCGAAACAGCCGGGGCTTTGGTAGTGGGGACCCTGATCCAAGTCCGTCAGCGTCCCTCAGCTGCCACTTTTCTCGGCAAAGGCAAGCTGGAAGAATTGAAACACCTTATTGAAGAAAAAGAAGCCGACCTGGTGATCTTCGACCAGGAACTCACCCCGGTCCAGCTCCGTAATATTGAAAAGGAGCTGGAGACCAAGGTAATCGACCGTACCATGTTGATACTCGATATCTTTGCTCAGCGGGCGCGTTCACGGGAAGGTATCCTGCAGGTAGAACTGGCCCGGCTGGAATACAGCCTGCCCCGGCTCACCGGCAAGGGCAAGGAGATGGGCCGTATCACCGGTGGGATCGGTACCCGGGGCGGTGCCGGCGAACAGAAGCTGGAACTTGATCGCCGTCGCATCCGGAGGCGCATTCGCGATCTCAAGGAGCAGATGAACGATGTGAAGAAGAACCGGGAGATGCAGCGCAAACAGCGCACCCGCAGCGGGATCCCGGTCATTTCACTGGTCGGCTATACCAATGCCGGCAAATCGTCTTTATTCAATGCCCTGTGCCAGCGGGCCAGCCGCAGTGGTCAGGCTCAGGTGGAGGCGGATGACCGCTTGTTCCAAACCCTGGACACCACCACCCGCCGCATCCATTTGGAAGAGGTGGGCGATGCCCTCATCACTGATACTGTAGGATTTATCCGCAATCTACCCCATCATCTGGTCCGGGCCTTTCGCTCCACTCTGGAGGAAGCGGTGGGAGCGGATATCTTGCTGAATGTTGTCGACCTATCTGATCCGGATTACCTGGAAAAGTTGGAGGTAGTGGATGAACTGCTCCTGGAGTTGGGTGCCGATCGGGAGAGAATGGTCACGGTCTTCAATAAGGTCGATAAATGCCCGGGTCTGCAGGGCAGTGAAGGTGTCTACGTATCCGCCCGCCAGGGCCAGGGTCTGCCGGAATTGCTCCAGCTCATTACCGACCGCCTGCAATAATATATTGAACCTTGTCACGATGGCCGCTTCAGCAGAGGATTAATTGATGGGGAATTTGACATAAAAGGTCGTGCCGTTGGATCCGGTATCCAGGTCGATTACCGCGTTATGTTGTGCAGCTATCCGGTAGCAAACAGCCAATCCCAAACCGGTTCCCTGATCCTTGGTAGTGAAGAAGGGTGTACCCAGTTTATTGAGCAAAGCATTGTCTATCCCGTGGCCTTCATCCTGAATCGCTAAAACAACATAATTATTTCCCGCAAATGTTCTTATGGTCACGCAGCCATTTGGAGACATCGATTCCAGTCCATTGTTGACCAGATTGATTATCAATTGCCTGATGGCTTTTGCGTCCAAGGTCAAATCTGGCAGTGTATGGAGTTGCAGCTTTATATGCTGATTCCGCCTGATAGCTGTGGCCTGAATAAGCGGCAGTGATTTCTTGATGACAGTATTCAGATTTGCCCTCGACATATCCACGGCCTTGTCTTTGGCCAGGGAAAGGAACTCGGTAATTATGGAATTAGCCCGATCCAGTTCTTCGATCATTAGAGTAAAGCATTCCACTTCATTCTGGTAGGCTTGATTTTGCTGTAATAGCTGCAGGTAACCACGAACAGTGGTCATGGGATTCCTGATTTCATGACCGATACTGGCCGCCATTTCTCCGACCAGATTGAGGCGATCCAGCCGGGTCATCTCGAGCTCCATTTTTCTTAGATCGGTTATATCGGTTAATGTACTAAGTATGCAGAGTTCGCCATGGATTTCTATACCCTCGGCATTGAGCAAGCCCAATCTTTGTTCACCGGTTATTCTCGTAAAAACGATTTCCATGTCTTTTACGGATTGGTTAGCCAGGATCTTCTGTTTTACCTGTTCACGATCTGCCGGATCCGACCAGATCCCTATTTCAAGAGATGTCTTTTTAAGCGCCTCTTCACGGCTATACCCCAGGGTTCTGCAATAGGCATCATTGGTATGAAGGAACTTTCCATCTTCCAGGGTGCTGATCGTCATGGAAACGGGACTGGCATTAAAAGCCTTGGAAAAGCACTCCTCCGATAGGCGCAGTTCCTCTTCCATCTGGATTCGTTCCGTAATGTCATTGGTGGTAACAAGTAGATGCTCTCCCCCGTCCATGTCGATTATTTCAAGGGATGTTATGAAGGTTCGAATCGCCCCTGATTTCGTTCTGAATTTTATTTCTGCATTACGAACACTTCCGTATTCCCGGATTTGTTCTATGATTTGAGCACGCAGATCAAGATTCACCCAAATGTCTAGGTCTTCGACTGTACGCCCAATGACCTCTTCCCGTTTATAACCGGTGTTTTCGACGAAGGCGTCGTTTACATCAACATAGCGACCTTCTTTTAAGGTGCTGATGCTTATCAGCTCCGGGTTACAGTCAAAGATTTTGGAGAATTTCTGTTCTGATTGGTTTGCCGCCTCCAATTGGCGTTTACGTTCTAAACCCAGTTCGGTCAGGAAATGGCCCAGCATTTTGAAGTATTTTATAACAGGTTCTATCTTTTTTTTGGTGATGATGGGTACCCGGTGCAGTGCTTCTATATACGAGTCTTCATCAAAGCCAAATTGCCGGGCCTGGCGCCGGAACATTTCCTCATCAGGCGGCTGGTGCAGAAACTGCCCGACAAAGAGCGTGGCCAGGTGCTGACCTTCCACCATAATCGGAGTAGCATATTCCATTAGGCCGTTTAAGCACTGATAATAAACATAAGAGTCATCGTGCAGATGAGCAGTTATGTAATGATCACTCTGCTGGCACCTGCACGCAGTTTCCAGGCATTTCCGGTGAAACAGTACGCAAATATCCTGCCACCCTGCATGGGTAAGGATATTGTTGTCGGGATCAAGCAGGGCATGAGGCAATCCGGTAGCCTCATAAAAAGCGCAGGCATATTGCTGAAGGAGTTCGATGTCGACCAGGTCTGCGAAATTATAGCTGTTTGTGTTGTTAATAATGTGGTGCATATGTAATTCGTTATCTAGTTGTTTTTTTACAATGTCGTCATTCTGCATTAATATTGCCCCCTTCATTATTTAAAATAACCTATTATCCTCGGCGGTTATTGTCGAAAGAGGGAGATAATCAATAATTTTATAAGAATACAACAGGGATTATGTTATCCGGCAAAACTGTTGATAATTAGAAGGGTCCGTTTCATATAAGAAAATATCAAGAGTTCTGGTCATTTGTACAGGTGGATTACATATCCGCTCAGGACATGCGGTAGGCTTTACCCGGAGGGCTTAGGGCTTGTGTTATAATAATACGGAAAAGTGAAGGAGGATTGGGCAAATGCACGATAACAACAGTGACATTGAAAAAATGCGCGAGTTAATAGAAAAGAAAAAGCAGAAGAGCGCCTCCCAGGGCAGTATCAAGCGGGGACCGCAGGACCGGTTCGGCACCACCCACCCGAAAAACCTGAAAAAGAATAAAGCTAATCAGGAATCCAGTGAAGAATAAAGAGGCTTAAATGAAGTCATTAGTATTAGCGGAGAAACCCAGTGTAGGGCGGGAGATTGCCCGGGTCCTGCAGTGTAATCACAAGGGCAAGGGCTTTATAGAAGGACCGCGCTATGTGGTCACCTGGGCTCTGGGGCATCTAGTCACTCTGGCCGAACCGGATGATTACGACCCTCGCTTGAAAGAATGGCGCATGGAGGATCTGCCCATGTTGCCGGACCGAATGAAACTCAAGGTGATAAAACAGAGTTCTCAGCAATTCCATGTAGTACGGGAACTGATGAAGCGGGGAGATATTGAACACCTGATCATCGCTACCGATGCCGGGCGGGAAGGGGAACTGGTGGCCCGCTGGATCATGGAGCAGGTCCATTGGAAAAAACCGTTCTTCCGCCTGTGGATATCATCCCAAACCGACAACGCCATCCGCGATGGTTTCAAAAACCTGAAGCCGGGCAAGGACTACAACAACCTTTATGATGCAGCAGTGTGCCGGGCTGAGGCCGACTGGCTGGTGGGGCTCAACGTTACCCGTACCCTCACCTGCAAATTCAACGCCCAACTGAATGCCGGCCGGGTGCAGACCCCGACTCTGGCCATGATGGTGGCACGGGAACAGGAGATAAAAGCCTTTGTTCCTCAGCCCTATTGGACGGTTCGGGTAAGCTTCGGCGATTACAGCGGGGAGTGGCGCGGTCCGAAGGGTTCCCGCATAGTTGATAAAGGCCAGGCTGATGAGATCCTGGCCAGGGTTCAAGGACAGACGGGTATTATCAAGGAAGTAAAAAAGGAAACTAAAAGCGAACCGCCGCCGTTAGCCTATGATCTGACTGAATTGCAGCGAGATGCCAACCGCCGTTTTAACTGGTCAGCTCACAAGACCCTGGATGTTTTGCAGGATCTCTATGAGCGGCACAAGCTGGTAACCTATCCCCGCACCGATTCCCGGTATATACCGAGTGACATAGTACCCACCCTGCCGCTTCGGCTGAAAGGCATTAATACCGGGCCTTATGCTGCACTGGTGGGGGTCTTGCTGCAAAAAACGCCAAAACCAGGCAAGCGCCTGGTGGATGACAGCAAGGTTTCGGATCACCATGCTATAATACCAACCGAACAAGCCCTGGACCTGTCCCGGCTGGATGCGGACGAAAGGAAGCTATATGATTTGATAGCCCGGCGGTTTATAGCCGTGCTCTACCCGCATTATCGCTATGACCAAACCACCCTGACCACCAACGTACAGGGAGAAGACTTCTATTCCAAAGGTCGAGTGGTGATCGATCAGGGCTGGCGCCTCGTTCAGAATGCTCCGCCGGAAAAAGACGAATCCGAAGATGACGCATTACCCGAACAGACCTTAAATGACCATCAGAAGGGCGAAAAGATACAGGTAAAGTCTGCCCGGCTGGGCAAGGGTCAGACCAAGCCGCCGGCCCGCTATAACGAAGCCACGCTCCTCACCGCCATGGAGCACTGCGGTAAGATGGTAGCAGATGAAGAACTGCGGGAAGCCATCAAGGGCAGCGGACTGGGTACCCCGGCCACGCGTGCAGAGATTATTGAAAAGCTTATCCACACCAGCTATATCGAACGACACGGCAAGGAACTGGTCCCCACCTCCAAGGGGATGCAGTTGATAGGTCTGGTCCCGACAGCCCTGCGTTCGCCGGAACTTACCGCTAACTGGGAGCAGCGGCTGGCGGATATCGCCCGAGGCAAGGGGAAAAAAGCGGAGTTCATTAACGATATCCGTAAAAATGCGGCGGAAATGGTGCAAGCAGTCAAGGCCGGGGATGCCGTATATCACGCCGACAATATCACCAAAACTAAATGCCCCCAGTGCGGACGCTACATGCTGCTGGTCAATGGGAAAAAGGGACGCATGCTATCCTGCCCCGAACGTTCCTGCGGTTACCGCCAGCCGGAGAAAGGGGAAGACTACCGCCCCGGCAGCCGGGCCAACCAGAGACTGATTGCCCAGTATAGCGACAAAGAGGAGATCGGCACCAATGTCGGCGAGATGATCAAGGCGGCTCTGGAGAAAAAGCAGAAGACAGGTAAATGATGGTAATATGCCAACTTGCCCAGGGTTAGCTGTAACATACCAGTAAATCCAAACCGGGGCTTGCAGATAGTATGATTTCCATGTAAAATAAAAAAGCTGTGATATTAAGACGGGACCAACCGTTGGTATTGCGGCAACAACTAAATAGTAATGTACGGAGAGGTGGCTGAGTTCGGCTGAAGGCGCTCGATTGGAAATCGAGTAGACGGGTAACACTGTCTCGCGGGTTCGAATCCCGCCCTCTCCGCCATTATAGAATTAGCAAGGGGTTTCGGGTTTGTGTCCGGAACCCCTTTGATATTA
Organism: Syntrophomonadaceae bacterium; assembly: GCA_012729835.1. Lineage (GTDB taxonomy): Bacteria > Bacillota > Syntrophomonadia > Syntrophomonadales > Syntrophomonadaceae > Syntrophomonas_A. The sequence goes on along the minus strand of JAAYCK010000032.1, from coordinate 678 downwards.
ATTGTGTTAGTGTTTCAAATTGACTGGGAACTCAATAGCCGCATGTTCCGTGGTAAATGCAAGGGTTATTCGATAGTCGCAGCAGAAACCTGTGGTTGTATATAAATAGGTATGCTAAGTTAAGGGTATGGGAAATTGCAAATAATAGCTGAGAAAATTGAAGGTAGGTTGCAGTAATTATGAAAAAAGGCTTAAAAATGATCGGTTTGCTCATCTTGATAATAGCTATAGCCGGGGGCTATTTCGTATTCGCGAAAATGAACAAGAAAGACGTATATCAAGCAAACGACCTGCAATATGTTGCCAAAACTCAAGGCAGGGATTTTTATATTTATTCGGATGGAACGTGGCATAAAAAGTTTATTAAAGGAGTCAACATGGGGGCAGCCAAGCCCGGTCATTTTCCGGGGGAGCTGGCTATTACCAAAGAGGAATATCTGCGTTGGTTTCAGTATATTGGTGATATGAATGCTGATGTCATTCGGGTATACACTACGCTGAAGCCTGATTTTTACGACGCGTTATATGAATACAATCAACAGGCCAAGAAACCGCTTTACCTGTTGCAGGGAGTATGGATCAATGAAGACGATATAGCTAAACTGAATGATGCCTATGCTGATAATGGGAAGATCAAGAATGATTTGGTGAAAGATGCCAAGGATTTGGTGGATATTT
>JAAYCK010000031.1 GCA_012729835.1 Syntrophomonadaceae bacterium | reverse complement strand
GTCTTGATAAAGCTGTTCAAATCACCAAATTGTCTATAAACCGAAGCAAATCTTACGTAAGCCACCTCATCCAGAGCCTGCAGCTTGTCCATGACCTTTTCCCCCACTGCCACACTGCTCACCTCGCGATCGTAGTTATCGCGAAGCTCACGTTCGATCTGGGCTACCACATTTTCAATATCCTCGAATTTGACCGGCCGTTTTTCACATGCTCGCATTATCCCGGAAAAAATCTTGTCACGATCGAATTGTTCGCTATTGCCGTTCTTTTTTATGACCACAAGCGGTCGCTCTTCCACCCGCTCATAAGTGGTGAAGCGCCTTTTGCAGGCATTACATTCTCGCCTGCGTCTGATGGTTGTCCCATCCTCACTTGACCTGCTATCCACCACGCGGCTTTCAAAATCCTGACAGTATGGGCAGCGCACTACTATCACTCCTGTGTTTGTTCGTATTGTCTGCCTCTATTATGAACTAAAATACCGGGATTTCCAACAATTTGACTATTCAATACCTAGAAATGTTCACTATCCAAAATAAAATTCCTTCTATATTCGTCCATCTCTTTGACAACTGGAACCTCCACCAGGATAACATCCCGACCTATCCTGATGATTTTGTTCCAAGGTACGCTTACCTCTTCCCTTTTTGAAAAGATACTAAAACCTTTGAGTCGTCCAGGTAGTACCAGAGCCAGCACTTTGCCGTTCTCCAGATCCAGATCGATATCTATGATATTGCCCAGCTTCTTTCCGTCTAGTATGTTTACTACATCCCTTGCTCGCAGTTCGGAAATCTTTATCACTCGTAACACCTCCTCTGCCTTTCGACGTTGTATATCCGCCTGTTCAATAAACATATGAGAAATAGACCAAAATGTTTCCATAATTATTAGTGTAAGAAAATTTTAAAAAAATCCTAAAGAATTCTCTCAGTTAGTCGATATTAATAATGATAAACTATGGAATAAGTTGGGCTGGTCTCCGGATGGAGGGGCCCAGGCGGCATTGACTGATTGATATGCCGCTGAATTCATCTCTATTTGGGGAGGAAAACAATTATGATGAGAGCACTCTATTCCGCTGCCCTGGGAATGTACGGTCAGCAACTCAATGTTGACACGATTGCTAACAATTTGGCCAACGTCAATACCAGCGGTTACAAAAAAGAGCGCGTTGAGTTCCAGGATCTTCTCTACCAAACCATCAAGCGTCCTGCTTCCGGGCCGGATATTAATGTCCCGGTTAGAATGGATGTAGGCCTTGGCGTTAAACCAGTAGCCATCACCAGTCTTTTTACCCAGGGCAATATGCAAAATACAGAGATACCCACCGATGTGGCCATTATTGGCGACGCCTTTTTCAAGGTGGACGTGCCCGGTTATGACGAACCTATCTTTACGCGGGATGGAGCAATTAAGATCGATGCCACTGGCCAGCTGGTAACAGCCGATGGCTATAAGTACACTGATATGGGAGCCCTGCCGGAAGGTGCACATGATATCGCAATTGCAAGAGATGGTACGGTAACCTATATAGAACAGGGTGCTACCGAGCCTACCGAACTGGGTAGACTCCAACTGGTTAAATTCATTAATTCAGCCGGCCTCGCTAAACTGGGCGAAAACCTTTACCAGAATACCCCAAATTCCGGTGACCCCATTGACTGGGACCCGACTGCCGATGCCACCGTTAAACTAGAATCAGGTTACCTGGAAATGTCCAATGTGAGAATTGCTGAAGAGATGGTATCGCTAATAACTGCGCAAAGAGCTTATGAAATAAACTCGAAAGTCATCCAGGCTTCTGATGAGATGCTGCAGACGGCAGCTAATTTGCGCCGTTAGTTTTCGAAACTCCACTAAATAATTAAACGAGGGGGAAAAGAGTTGAAGATCGATAATAATGTTCCTGCACTAAAATCTAATATTGCATCCGACCCCTCACTGAGTGTAGAAGAAGCTAAAAATAATAAATTTCAGTCTATCATTCAGAATAAATTAGATGAAAAGGACCAAAAGAAGCTTTTTGCGGCCTGTCAGGAACTAGAAGCCGTTTGGCTCTCGAAGGTAATGGAGACTATGCGTAACAGCATTGACCGCAGCGACTTTATTCCCCGCTCCTTTGCCGACGAGACCTTTGAGTCCATGCTTTATGATGAATATGCCAAATCAATGAGCCAAACCGGGCAGATCGGTATTGCCGAAATGCTGTACAACCAATTAAGCAATCCCGGGATAAAACCTGATCCAAATGTTGAAGAAGAATAGGTAAGCCATTGAAATACCCGTTGTAACAGCGGGTATTTTTTGTTGGGATGGACTATTTCGACGATTGTTTCCAATTAGTTTGACAAGTAGCGATATTTGTTTTATAAAACAAGATACCTGGCAATAATGTATTCAAGGTGGTTTTTTGATGAGCCTGAACCAAAATATCTCAGCTATTCTTGAACAAATGGCTGATTTCTTCAAGAGCGATACGGTAGTGGGTAAACCGATTAAAGTCGGTGATATTACCCTTATTCCTTTGATAACTGTGAGTTTTGGCATAGGAAATGGTTCAGGTGTTACTCCAAAAGATAAGAAAGGCCACTGGTCCACCAGTGGCACTGCTTCCGGCGGAAAAATATCGCCGTCAGCTATCGTGGTTATAAAGAATAATGAAGTTAGTGTCTTGCCTCTTGCCGGTAAAGGCGCTTTGGACAAGATTAACGAAATGCTGCCAATTATCGTAGGACATCTGGGTGGAAATGGCACAAACAGTGAACCTTCCCCATCCTAATTATCCTCAGCCATTGTCCATCTTTGATTACTTTTTAACAGCGGGCACTTCTGTCTTACTGGACTTCCCTTTGGCTTTGCTGTGTATGCTTTCCTTTATCTTCTGAATATTGATTATGACCTTCTTGTTGTTCTTGTCCCACAGGCTATTACGCTTCACTTCCCAAGTGTTTTTTAGCTTTATGCTCGGTTCCTTTGATTCCCATGGCCGATTGAGTACTGATGAATGGGAATCCCCTGCAGAATCAGCTGGCATTATTGGCATGGCCGGCATAATCGGCATATCAGGTTTATTCCCGGTATTCTTCAGGTATTGATTTTCTAAATTAACAGTATTATTTTTATTGCTCTGCTTATTCGCCTTGCTTTCAGTTTGTTTGTTGGAGTCTGTATTATTCTTTGTATTTGCGGCCAGCAGATTCTTCTGCGCGCTGACTCCACATATCCCCGGCCCGCCAAAGCTTGTAAAGTTCAAACTAACAGCAAGAAATAGCGTTATTATGAATTTACTTCCTCTTAATTCCATCAGTGCCCTCCACAACATTATTTTTAAACATTTTAATTATAACACAATGAAAATTCTAGTTATTTTACTTCAACCCATATTTTATGACGTTTTCGGCAATACTTAAAGAACCTTGAAACGGTCCTATTTACAGCTTTTTACGTGGTTCAAAATATACAATTCAAGAAGCAGGATTGAGGTGCATTTGGAGAAATATCATGACAGCATGTTTAGAATACCCGGAAAAGAATCAGGAAGAAGGGAACGATTAATGAGCTACAAGGAGATCATCGCCAAGTATGCGGACAAGCCCGGGGGAATCATCGAGGCTTATCATGCTATCCAGAGGGAGATGAGCTATCTGCCGATAGAAGCCGTAGGCGAGACCGCCGAAGTTTTTAAGGTACCGGTAAGTCAGGCTTACGGAGTCGCCACCTTTTACTCCATGTTCTCCGTAAAGGCCCGGGGAAAGAATATCATCCGCTTGTGTGAAAGCGCGCCCTGTCATGTAGCAGGAGCCGAAGAGGTGCTGGCCGCATTGGAAAAGGAACTGGGCATCAAGGTCGGAGAGAGCACAGCGGACGGCAAATTCGCCCTGGAATTAAGCGAGTGTGTCGGTCAGTGCCAGGCCACCCCGGTTTTAACCGTCAACGGAAAACCCTATTTCGAAGTCAGCCCAGCCAAGCTGACCGGCATCTTAGCCGAGTACAAATAACAATTCTTAATTCTTAATTCTTAATTCTTAATTCTTAATTATTAATTTTGAATTAAGGATGGAAAAGCGGAGCTTTTCCTACAGTCATAAAGAATTTAGAATTTAAAATTCATAATTATCCCGAAAGGAGGATAAATAAATGGCCGAAGAAATGCGAATCGTACTGCGCAATTACGGCAAGATCGATCCGTTAAAGATCGATGACTATATCGCCCAGGGCGGCTACAAGTCCCTGGAAAAAGCCCGCAGTATGGATAAGAAAGCATTGATGGACGAAGTTAAGAAGTCCAATTTAAGAGGCCGCGGAGGCGCAGGATTCAACTGCGGCATGAAGTGGTCCTTTGCCGCCAGCGCACAAGCCGATCAGAAGTACGTCGTATGCAACGCTGATGAGGGCGAGCCCGGCACATATAAAGACCGTTTGATTATGGAAGGCGATCCCCATACTTTGATTGAGGGCATGGCCGTATGCGCCTATGCTATCGGAGCCACCAAAGGATATATTTACCTCAGAGGAGAGTATCTCTTCCTGGTGGAGACCCTGGAGACTGCTATCGCCCAGGCCAAGGAAAAAGGCTTCTTAAAGGATTTCGACCTCGAAGTCAGAAGCGGTGCCGGAGCCTATGTCTGTGGTGAAGAAACTGCACTGATCGAATCCATCGAGGGCAAACGCGGCGAGCCCAGATTCAAGCCCCCGTATCCGCCCAATGAAGGATTGTGGAGCAAACCCACCATCGTCAATAACGTAGAGACCTATGCCAATATCCCGGTGATTTTAGAAAAGGGTGCTGACTGGTATGCCGGTATCGGAGTTGCTAGCTACCCCGGCACCAAGGTATTGACTCTGACCGGCGACGTAGTCAACCGTACCTTCTTCGAGGTACCGACCGACACCACCATCCGTGACGTTGTCTTTACCTTTGGCGGCGGCGTAAGAGACGGCAAGAGGTTCAAGGCCGTACAGATCGGCGGAACCTCCGGCGCCTTCATCCCCGAGTCCTTACTGGATACCAGGGTAGCCTTTGATGATATGAACGCCATCGGAGCAACCCTGGGTTCTGGTGCCACCTTTGTTATGGATGAGACCAGAGACATCGTTGATGTGGTAACCCGCATCATGAAATTCTTTGAACATGAATCCTGCGGTAAGTGCACCCCCTGCCGGGAAGGCACCGCCCGTATGCATGAACTGATGGAAAAGATAAACGAAGGCCAAGGCAGCGATAAGGATACCGCCCTCTTAAACAAGCTGGGCAATGTCATGACCTACTCCTGCCTGTGCGGTCTGGGGCAGGCGTCCCCCGCACCAGCACTGACCACCATCAAACATTTTGCTGCCGACTACCAGGCTAAAATGAAATAAGGAGCAAAGGAGGGAATGAAGTAAATGGTTAGTATTACTATAGACGGAATCAAAGCGTCCGTTCCCGACGGCTCAACCATACTGCAGGCGGCTCGTTCAGTCGGTGTTGCTATACCCACGCTGTGCTATCACCCCGATCAGTCGATCAAAGCCAACTGCCGGATATGCGTATGTGAAGTCGAAGGCAACCGCCTCCTGCAAGCCGCCTGCTCACAGCCGGTAGCAGAAGGAATGGTGATAAAGACCCGCAGCCCTAAGGTATTGGAAGCTAGAAAGACTATCCTGGAGCTGATTCTAGCCAATCACCCCCAGGACTGTTTGAATTGTATCAGAAACGGCAACTGCGAACTGCAGGATCTGGCCATGGAATACTGCATCAGAGAAAACCCCTTTGAGTTCAAGGTACGGGGCTACAAGAAAGACTTCTCCACCCCGTCTTTGTTCAGAGACCAGGACAAGTGTATCATGTGCCGCCGTTGTATAGAGGCCTGCTCGGTGATCCAGAGCGTACACGCCCTGGGTGTAGAAAACAGAGGCCATCATGCCATGGTGGTTCCCACCCTGGGTATGGATCTTATCGACAGTCCGTGTATCATGTGCGGACAGTGTATCCATGCCTGCCCGGTAGGAGCTATCGGTGAAGTGGAATATATCGAGGACTTCTTAAAAGCCGTTGCTGACCCTGACAAAATCGTAGTCACCCAGATCGCCCCGTCCGTACGTGTAGCCATTGCTGAAGAGATCGGCATGTCCACCGGCGAGATGCCCATGGAGACCTTTGTAACTGGTTTAAGACAGATCGGCTTCGACTACGTGCTGCACACCAACTTCACTGCAGACCTAACTATCGTGGAGGAAGGCAACGAGCTGTTAAAGAGACTGAGTACAGGCGGCACTCTGCCGATGTTCACCTCCTGCAGCCCGGGTTGGGTCAACTTCTGTGAGACCTTTTATCCTGATTTATTGGATAATCTATCCACCTGCAAATCGCCCCAGCAGATGTTTGGCGCATTGGCCAAGACCTACTGGGCGGAGAAGATGGGGGTCGACCCCTCAAAGGTCTATTCGGTATCCATCATGCCCTGCGTAGCCAAGAAGTTCGAGGCTCAGCGCCCCGAGATGAATGCTTCCGGCTATCAGGATGTCGACGTAGTACTGACCACCAGAGAAATCGGCAGACTGTTTAGAATGAGCGGTCTGGACTTCACCAAACTGCCGCCTTCCAACTTCGATTCCTGGATGGGAGCCTACTCTGGCGCTGCCGTTATCTTCGGCGCTTCCGGCGGCGTTATGGAAGCAGCTCTCCGTACTGTTTACGAAGTGGCTACCGGCAAGACCTTAGAGGATGTTAACTTCACCGCGACTCGCGGCATCACCGGCATCAAGGATGCTGAGGTAGACCTGGATGGCACCAAGGTGAAGGTGGCTATCGCCAACGGTCTGGCCAATGCCAGAAAACTGATGAATCAGGTCAGAGCCGGCGAGTCTCCCTATCACTTCATCGAGATCATGGCCTGCCCTGGCGGCTGCATCGGCGGCGGCGGACAGCCCATCACCAAGGCCAACGCCAAGCGGGTCGAGCGTATCGAAGCCATCTACGTGGAAGACGAGAACCTGCCGGTGCGTAAATCGCATGATAATCCTGAGGTCAAGGCCCTCTATGATGAGTTCCTGCATGAACCGCTGGGCCATAAATCCCACGAACTCCTGCACACTCATTATCATGACAATCAGAAGAAGTATCTGTAAACCAGTTTAACACCGAGAGGCGGCATTTGCCGTCTCTTTTCTATTAGATCAGGGCTTGTTATAGGAACGCCGGGCTCCCGCCTGGCATGCCGGGCAGGAACCCGGCGTTCCCGGTGTCCCTTTGCCAGGCTCTTTGGCATTTCTTACATACAGGTGCATTCCACATTCCGCCGGCGAATCTGCAGGCATCAGGGAGATGAATCTTGGAGTTGAGATCGGCAGCACTTGCGGGTGTTTGACTCACTTCAGAATTGGACACGCTAAGAATATTCTACTATTAAGGAGGTTATGATCATGTTGTTTCGCCGACAGGTTGAGCAGATCATTGAGCATAAAAAATCGGGGGAACCGGTGAAAAATTTGCGCTGGTGGGACTTATCCCTTATCGGGACCGGGGCGGTGATCGGGGCGGGCTTTTTTCTGGGTACTTCCCTCTCCATAATGCGAGCAGGTCCCTCCATCATATTTCTCTATATACTGGGCGGAGTAACAGCTTATCTGGTCTTTGCCGCTCTTGCTGCTATGTCAGTTAACGATCCGCAGGAGGGTTCATTTCGCGTCTACGCCCGCAAGGCCTTCGGCCCCTCCATGGGCTTTGTCAGCGGCTGGATGTACTGGCTGGCAGGAGTCCTCATCATGTCCAGCGAGATAGCAGCCTTATCAATATTCACCCGCTTCTGGTTTCCTACTATTCCATTATGGATCTTTGCCGCACTCTACGCCGGATTAGGTCTAGGCATTAATCTACTGGGAGTCAAAGACTTTGGTAAAATCGAATCACTTTTCGGTTTGTTGAAAACTTCTTCCCTGGTGATCTTCATCCTCTTTGCACTGGTGTTTGCTCTAGGCGTGATTACTACCCCGGCAGGGGTTCAGGGCACTCAGATGGGACAACTTGCGGCAGGTGGCTGGTCCCCACAAGGTCTGAGTGGCACCTGGGCAGCAATGATTTTCGTGCTTTTCTCATATGGGGGTATAGAGGTGATGGGCATAATGTCCAGCGAACTGAAAAAACGTCGTGAGATAGGCAGAGCCGGTCGAATGATGCTACTGGCTTTGACACTAATATATACTGTGGCACTAGCTATGGTTTTTGTTGTTTTTCCCTGGAGATCAATCACTGCTGCCGAGAGCCCTTTTGTTATAGTCCTTGCGGGTATGGGATATAGCTTTGTCGATTCCATACTCAATTTGCTCATTATCAGTGCAGCCTTCTCTACTATGGTTGGGGCACTCTTTGCAGTCACTAACGTAATGGTCTCTTTGGCAGAAGACCATGATG
>JAAYCK010000030.1 GCA_012729835.1 Syntrophomonadaceae bacterium | reverse complement strand
GATTGTGGCTCTGGGGGCCGTGGGTTCGAGTCCCATCATCCACCCCATTATTATTGACATCCCGATATGATGTTTATATACTCATATCTGTTGGGGTGTAGCCAAGCGGTAAGGCAACGGACTTTGACTCCGTCATTCGTTGGTTCGAATCCAGCCACCCCAGCCATTTATTATCGCACATGGGCCATTAGCTCAGTAGGTAGAGCACCTGACTTTTAATCAGGGTGTCCGGCGTTCGAGTCGCCGATGGCCCACCATAGAAAAACGAGAACCCTCCAGTGTTTGGAGGGTTTTTTGTTATCTGTAACGGTCAGACTACCAGCCCGAAGCTACAGTCAAATTGTCTTAAGTGTATTAGACTTATACTCCTGGATTGATTGCTTAGAATAAATGATAATGCTAAAATATAATTTAATATATCGAAGCCTTCATGCAGAGGGAGGACCCCGATGAAGCCTGCGACATTAGTGATTTCGGACCCGTTAGCGGGCTGCCAAGGAAATACTTACCTCTTTGTCTAACAAAGAGGTATTTATTTATGGAGGACATTTTGATCGAAATAACCGGTTTAACCAAAATTTATGGAAACAACGAAACCAAGGTCTTGGCTCTGCGCGATGTAAATCTGTCAGTGAAAAAGGGGGAAATCTTCGGTATTATCGGTCTTAGCGGCGCGGGAAAAAGCACATTGATACGCTGCATCAACCATCTGGAAAAACCTACTTCAGGCATTATAAAGGTCGATGGGCAGGATATAGGTGCTTTGAGTCAAAAGGATTTGCGGCTAGCCCGCAAGAAAATCGGCATGATTTTTCAGCAGTTCAATCTGCTATCCTCACGCAATGTATTTGATAATGTCCTTTTTCCCCTGGAAATCGCGAAAGTACCTGGCCCACAAGCCCGGCAAAAGGTCACCGAATTGTTGGATTTAGTGGGTTTAAGTGATAAAGCCGGAGTATTTCCGGAACAACTCAGCGGGGGGCAAAAACAACGAGTAGGCATCGCCCGCGCTCTGGCCAATGACCCGAAAGTATTGCTTTCCGATGAAGCTACTTCCGCGCTTGACCCCCAGACCACTCGCTCCATATTGAAGCTATTAAAGGATATCAACCGTCAGTTAGGTCTTACCATTCTTCTTATCACCCACGATATGAACGTAATCAAGGAAGCCTGTGACCGGGTGGCGGTAATTGATGATAATACCATCGTCGAAGTAGGCGACGTCTTAAGCATATTCTCCAATCCTGGCACCCCCACTTCCCGCAGTTTTATAAACGCCATTGTCAGCAAGGAAATCCCCGAGGAAATAATTCACCGCAGCTTATTAAGCGCGGGTGATAACGCTATTCAGCTAATTCGCGTCTCCTTCATAGGCTCTTCTGCCGGGGAGCCGGTAATATCCAATATGCTGCAAAAATACCCGATCAAGGCCAATATTTTATATGGCAATATTGACCGGGTTAAAGATACCCCCTTCGGCAACCTGGCTTTAGAATTGATGGGTCCGTCCGCACTGGTCCAGGAGGCTATTGATTACCTGCATGACAACCATCTGGAAATCGAGGTTTTGCATCATGTTTGAGATAGTAGGTTCCATAGATATCAATTCACTTCTAAATAGCTGGTTGGGTGAAAATAGCTGGATACCTGGTGCCATATTATTTGCTACCTGGGAGACTATTTATATGGTGGTTATATCAACAGCTATCAGTTATATTGTAGGCTTGCCTCTGGCGGTTATACTGGTCACTACTGATGAAGGACAAATACTAGAGAATCTCAAACTGAACCGAACACTGGGCGCCATCGTAAATGCCGCCCGTTCACTGCCATTCATTATCCTGCTTATCCTGGCCATCCCCTTTACCCGCTGGGTAATCGGAACATCAATTGGCACCGTGGCATCGATTGTTCCACTTTCACTGGCCGCTATTCCATTTGTAGCCAGGCTGGTAGAAACATCGCTAAAGGAAATCAATTGGGGTTTGATAGAAGCCGCGCTGTCCATGGGTGCCAGCCACTGGCAGATTATCAGCCGAGTTCTTATTCCGGAAGCTTTACCCTCAATTATTTTGGGGGTTGCTATAACGGCTATAAATCTGGTAGGATACTCCGCCATGGCGGGGGTATTGGGGGGAGGTGGATTGGGAACTCTGGCCTATTACCACGGTTACATGCGATATCAGACCGGAGTAATGTGGATTACCGTTGTTATTCTCATCATTGTCGTCCAGGGAATGCAGTTTCTGGGAGACAAACTTACAGCCCGAGTGCTCAATCAAAGGAGGTAATTTATTAATGCGTAAAAAAGGTTTATCGCTCGTACTTATCGCCATGCTCCTTATGACAGCAGTTATGGCGGCCGGGTGCGGCAGCAAAGAAAAGGCCCAACCTGAAGCAAATCAACCCGAACAAAACACCAAACTGGTAGTAGGTGTTATCGGAGAACCACACACCGCCATGCTTAAAATGGTCAAGCCCGTACTGGCCAAGGAAGGTGTAGATCTGGAATTAAAGGAGTTCACCGATTATTCACAACTAAATCCGGCCTTACAAGACAAGCAGATTGATGCCAACTTCTTCCAGCACATTCCCTACCTGGAGGATTACAACAAAAAGACCGGTTCTGACCTGGTATGGACTGCGAAGATTCATACCGAACCCATGCGTATTTATTCCAAGAAAATCGACAAACTGGATAAATTAGCGGATGGCGCTACAGTAGGGATACCCAATGATCCCTCCAACAGCGGACGCGCTCTGGCCGTTCTGCAATCGGCAGGCTTGATAAAGCTTAAAGCCGATGCCGGAGTAACTGCTACGGAAAAGGATATAACCGAGAAAAAAAAGAATCTTAAAATAACCATGGCAGATGCGGCAGCCTTGCCGAGGCTCCTGGAAGATGCCGATGTTTGCTGCATCAACACCAATTACGCGCTGGATGCCGGACTTGACCCCATGAAGGCTCTCTTTGTGGAACCAGGAGATTCACCTTTTGCCAACGTAATAGTAGTCAGATCTGCGGACAAAGATAATTCCGCAATTGTGAAACTGGACAAAGCCCTGCAATCCCCTGAAATCGCCAGTTTCCTGAAAAAGAACTATCCTGCCGTTGTACTGGCTTTTTAACAGAAAAACTAAAGCAGGGTAAGGCTCAATTTTGCAGCCTTACCCTGCTTTGTTATTGATCTAAACCTAGATAAAATCAAACATTTAGTCTTTCCTCAATACATACCAGTTGCCGGTCTGCATTCCATCAGGAATATAATTCCTCTATTTCTTTGGCATAATTGGCGAAAACTACCCGGTTCTTTATCTTTAGGGTCGGGGTCAGTTCGCCGCGTTCTTCAGTAAATTTACGGGGAATGATTTTAAATTTTTTAATTGATTCAAAATCAGCCAAGCCGTCATTGATCTGCTTGATGGCATTGTCAACCAGCTTGTATAATTCGGGATGATAGGCCAGATCTTCCCCAACTTCGATACAGGTGTTCATGCTATTGATGGTTGCATAAACCAATTTGGACTCATCGAATAGAATACCCTTCTCGCGGAAGATATTAATAATATTGTCATACATCGGCACCACCAGAGCGCTGACGTACTTACGGTTATCACCCAAAATCAATATTTGTTCAACGTAGGGGTTATTGGTAAACTTCATTTCAATATAGGCAGGGGAAACATTTTTACCGGTATCAAGAACTATAATGGCTTTCTTTCTGTCCACAATTCTCAAGAAGTCGTGATCAATTTCCCCGATATCGCCGGTTCTGAACCATCCGTCGGCTGTAAAGCTGAGAGCAGTATCTTCCGGATTATTCAAGTATCCTTTGATTACGCTGTCACCCCGGACCAGGATCTCATTGTCATCTGGATCAAGCATTACTTCCATATTTGATCCCGCCATTTGCGGTGCTTCCCAGCTAATACGAACGCAGCGTGCCTGTACCATATTAATACCGGAGGCTGTTTCGGTCAGTCCCCATCCATCAAGCAGCGGGAAATTCATGCCCCAGTAATTTTTTTGCAGATCAGGCGGCAATAATGCTCCGCCAGAATAAGCCTTATTTACCCGGCCGCCAAATACTCCTCTGAAGAAAGCGAATACTTCCCGATCAGCCTGTAGAAATTCCTCCTTTAAGGCAGTGTCCAGATAAAGAGTGGGGTCGGCAGTCAGGTCCACTACGCCATTTTCATCCATTCTGGTTTCTAATACTTTGCGGCCAATACTAATCGCCCACTCATATTTGTTTTTCCCTTCTGGAGTTGAACACAGGACTCCGGCCACCCCATTCCAGATCCGATCCCAGAGCCGTGCCACCAACATAACAAAAGTAGGCTTTATCTCCTGAAAGTCTTGTAAAAGGGTACGCGGATTTTGGGCATACCCAATTAAACCTCCATAAGATATGCACGCACTATGATTGTCGATGCGATTCCAGTTATGAGATAAAGGCAGAATGGAAAACACCGTATCGTTATAGTCAAAGCCAGTATTACCATAATAAGCAACCTGACTTACCCCCAGGGTAGAACTTAGAATGTTTTTGTGGGTTAAAGGACAACCCTTCTGCTGTCCGGTAGTTCCTGAAGTATAAAGAATTGTGCAGAGGTCATCCTGAGTGATTGACTGCCAGCGCTGCTGGTAGGCATTAGGATTCTGTGCCTTGAACTCCTGGCCTAAATCCCAGAGTTGCTGCATATTTATTACATTCGCGATGCCGCTCTGATAGGTGGAATTCATGACTACGATGTTTTTAACCAGAGGCAGCTTTTCCCAAACCCGAAGAATTTTCTGCAGCAATTCTTCGTTTTGTACGCATATACAACTGCTCTCACAGTGATTGGTGGTAAAAATAATCGTGTCACTTGAATCATCGGGATATATGGTGTTAACTGAACATCCTGCCGCCCTGCCGCCGTAATCAGCCCAGTCCCAAATGGGATTGGTCCCGGACATAATGGAAATCCGATCTCCTTTCTGCAATCCCAGCGCCATGAAACCCTGGCCAAAGTTCTCCACCCGTTCGGCAAATTCATTGTAAGTCAAGGTAAAATAACTATTCCCGTCCGTATACTTTTGTGCGGGACGGTGGCCGCAATATTTCACGGTATTGTAAAACATATGTACCGTACTGGGAACATCGCGCATAAAGTTGGCCAGCAGATCATTGCGGGGACCTTGGTATACATAGGATTCCGGTGCTTTTAAAACCATTTTACTAACCCCCATATTTTTTATTCTATTGATTAGAATCTTTAGCCACGCGCTTGCAGCACTTTGCGATCTGGTTTGCCCACTGATGTTCGGGGGATTTCACTTATAAACTCGACATAAGTTGGCACTTTATAGGGGGCCAGACTTTCCCGGCAGTGGGCAATAATTTCCTCAGCAGTCACTTCCATCCCCGGTTTGCATACGACATAAGCCTTAACTGATTCTCCGCGTTTAGGATCTGGTACCCCGACTGTACAAGCCTCAAGCACTTTAGGATGGGCGTATAACACTTCGTCGACATCCCGGGGGTAAACATTAAAGCCGCTGCAAATTATCATATCTTTCTTGCGGTCAACGATGAATACGAATCCATCTTCATCGATTTTTACAATATCCCCAGTATAAAACCAACCGTCGCGTACGGCATTAGCCGTCTCTTCAGGATTATTCCAGTATTCCCGGAAAAGCTGGGGGCCGCGCGCGATCAATTCACCCAGTTCACCGCGGGGCATGACTTTAGTGCCGGTATCAACATCAACCACTACCAGGTCGGTATCTGGCCAGACGATGCCGCAGCTGCCAATTTTACGCATGGTAAACACGGGATTGACGGTGAGAATGTTAACGGTTTCGGATAATCCATAGCCTTCCAGAATACGACCGCCGGTTAAGCGTTCAAATTCCTTCATGGTTTCTAGAGCCAGGGGTGCAGAGCCGCAGAAGATTCCTTTCAGCGAAGTTACATCTGAAGTGGCAATTTTGGGGTGGTTGTTCAAGCCGATAATCATTGCCGGTACAGAAGCAAAAATATTGGGTTTATGGCGTTCAATGGCTTCCAACAGATTATCCGGTGTCGGCAGAGCCACCAGCACGATGGTGCCTCCAGTAAAAAGACATATGCTGACATTGGCGTTAAAGCCGTAGATATGATTCAAAGGAATTGCACACAGGGTTCGCACTTCCTCTTTGGGTACCATCTTGAAACCGCCGGATGTCCAGGTAGCAGTACGATTGGCCTGCGAAAATACAATCGCGTTAGTCAGGACGCAACCTTTGGGGATGCCGGTAGTACCACCCGTATACTGCAGACGGGCCACATCGTCGGAAAATACTTCGATATCAGGTTCAGCATCGCTGGCAGCCATGGCCAATTGGTTGAAATCATAAATACCTTCGCCAGGCGCTATCTCTACTGCGGCACTGGGCACCTGAAAAGCGATCACTCTTTTCACGGGTGAAGACGGATCGTTTAGCAGATGAATGGCTTTGGCGGCAAAAGCGGCCATAACAATTACTGTTTCGGTGCCGCTGTCTTTAAGCTGCAAATGCAGTTCGGGAATAGTGTATAAAGGATTGGTGGGAACTTCAATTGCACCGATTTTGAAGAGTGCTTGCAGGGATAGGAGATATTGGGGGACATTAGGGGCCATAATTGATACGCGATCGCCTTTTTTTATTCCCAAATCCAGTAATGCGTTGGCGATTCTGCGGGCTAAACCGTTGGCATCGCGATAGCTGATAGAAACATCACCCATTAATATATATGGTTTGTCTGGATATTCATCAGCCCATTTATTAAACCAGTACTTTAAGGGGAAGTCAGGGTAATCAAAGTGTTTCGGTACTCCTTCGTCATACAGTGATTCCCACCGCGGGCGCCATTGGGCAAGATCGGCCTCAAATTCTTTTAGCCAGGGTTTCTCCATCTTAATCCCTCCGTCCTAAAATTTATAGGTGCTTCAATAATTAGAATAGTTATACAAAAGGAGTCATAACTCCTTCATTATATGTTTATAACTATTATTGCTATTTGATAACATGAGAGTTAGTTCTTGGCAATGTCATAAATCTTGGCATATTGACGGGTGGCGGGAAGGTGGCTGGGCGAGATTCTCAGCAGTTTTCGTTCACAGATCAAAGCCAGTCAAATACATTAACCAGGAGGCAACGCGGCCACAACGAGGAGCATGCCGGAGCTGAACTGGATATCCATCCAGTTCAGCTCCGGCATGCTCTAGGGGCCGGCTTCTGCCTTGAAGTTCATGCCATATAGCCCGACGATGAAGGCGAGAGGAATTAATATGGCGGCGATGGCAGCTATTTATTATTTTGTTCAGCCTGCCAGGGTTGATAGAGGAGATAGCCTCCACTGATATTCTTGACATTAAAGCCATGCTGTTTTAGTATGCGGCTGGCGATATAACTGCGCTGTCCCACCCGACAATAGACCATCAATTCTCGATCACGGGGGATATGATCCAGTTTGTCACGGATACTGTCGATCGGGATGTTTATCGCCCCGGGTACCATCCCTGCCGCGCTTTCAGCCGGGGTTCTGACATCGATTAGAATCGAACCATCTTCCATACGTTTTGCTACCTGCCACCAGTAGACCACATCAACATTGCCATCCAGGATATTTCCGGCTACATAAGCGGCCATATTCACCGGATCTTTGGCTGAAGAGAAGGGCGGGGCGTAGGCCAATTCCAGTTCCTGCAGATCGTCGATAGTCAAGCCAGCACGCATGGCGGTAGCCAGTACGTCAATGCGTTTGTCTACTCCATCAAAACCTACGATCTGAGCTCCCAGTAAATGACCTTCTTCAGGACTAAATATCAATTTTAGTGTCATCATAGAAGCTCCGGGATAATAGGTGGCATGTGAGGAGGGATGCAGGTGGCAGCATAAATAAGGCTGTCCCAGGCGCTGCAGGTCCTTTTCGTTTTGTCCGGTGCCAGCGGCTACCATATCCAGGACCTTAACAATAGAAGTACCCTGAACACCGGGATAGGGCCGGGAGGTACCAGCTATATTACCGGCAACCAGCCAGCCTTGACGATTGGCCGGACTGGCCATAGGAAAATGCCGGGCTTCTCCGGTAAAGAAATTGGATGATTCGATGACATCACCGGCGGCATATATATAGGGATCTGAGGTCTGCAGGAAATCGTTTACTATGACGCCGCCGGTAGGTCCGAGATCAAGACCGGCATTACGGGCCAGAGCATTCTCTGGTTTTACCCCCAGGCCCATTACCACGATATCAGCCGGAAGTGACCTGCCATCTTCCAGGACAACGGATTTGGCTTCAGTCTCGCCATCCATGGTGACGGCTTTAGCATTGAGGAAGAGATCGATGCCTTGATGCCGCAGATATTGCTGAAGGATAGCAGCCATCTCGGGATCTAGCATCCGCATCACCTGCGGGCCGCTTTCTACCAGGCTGACCTTAAGACCAGCAGAATGAAGCATCTCCAGCATTTCCAGTCCGATAAAGCCTGCCCCTAATACTACACCCTGCCGGGGCTGCCGGGTCATGATATATTCCTTGATCTGATCGGTGTCGGGGATATTACGAAGCTTAAAAACATTAGGACGATCGCTGCCGCTGATTCCGGGGTCAGTGGCCGCCGCACCCGGAGCCAGTACCAGGTAGTCGTAACTCTCCCGATAATTATCACCGCTGTTCAAGTCCTTTATCTCAATTGTTTTTTCTGCAGGCAGTATACTGGTCACTTCGTTCATGATTCTGACATCGATGTTAAAACGGCTGCGCAGTGATTCCGGGGAATTAAGCAGCAGGTTCTGCCGGCGGGCGATCACTCCGCCGATATAATACGGCAAACCACAATTGGCAAATGAGATATACTCGCCCCGTTCCAGGACAATGATTTCCGCTTTTTCATCCAGTCTGCGCAGTCGGGCGGCACAACTGGCCCCTGCGGCTACCCCACCGATGATGACGATCTTTTTCAATAGTATCCACCCCCATTGTTAGCATGCCTAGAAATTTACAAGAAAATTATACCCAACTATGATGGTATGCATATATTTTGGCATTTCATTGTTAAAATTGCTATTCGAAAATAACAATAGTCATAAGCGTTAAATAGACACCTAGCCAATTCGATCTCGGGAATGAGTAATACATCTTTGTACCTCATTAGAATATCTTGTTCAACGATTTCTGGCATAATAGACCACAGGATAGTGATTAAACAAAAAAGGCCAGGGAAGTGATTCCACGGCCTTTTGGCTTCAAACGACTCAATTTAGTATTTATGATTTATGAGAGCCTTTAGGATTACATTCAAAAAAATGGTCGGGGCGACAGGATTTGAACCTGCGACTTCTTGATCCCAAATCAAGCGCGCTACCAAGCTGCGCTACGCCCCGCACGCTATATAATATCACTCTCGCCGGAAGCGTGTCAATTTATGCTTATTTAGAGATCTTTAAGCTGTGGCGGCCGGCTGGGAAACGGATTCTGATCGGGGCCTGGGCATATTGGGGGTTATGGGTATGCTTCACCGGCAGAGAATTAACGATGGTAACCGGGGTTCCGACCGGGGTCAATGGGTAGATCTCAATAACATCCTTATTATACATACGTACGCAGCCATGACTGGCCGCTTTGCCGATCGATTTGGGGTTATTGGTGCCGTGGATCCCATAACCTCCCCAGGGGACACTTAGTCTCATCCAACGGGCGCCAAAAGCTCCGCCGGGATTCATGGCTTTGGAAACGATGGTCCAGTTACCCTGCGGGGTTGGAGTGGAAGCTTTTCCTACCGCCACCGGGTAAGTTTTAGTCAGAGTCTTTGATGTGAAGTGCAGTCGGCGCTTTTTTATTTCGATCACTATTGATGGCAGGCTGCTGGCGGATTTGCTTAACCCTCGTTTTATAGCTGATTTCATAAATAACCTCTTTTTGTTACTAACTATGCATGACCCGAGCTAAATGTTCATCAAAATAAATAATAAAAAATTACAGAAAAAGGAAGGAGTTTCAGACTGCCGCGTGGAAATATATGTAAAATAGTTTTGCATAGGTGGGATGATATGGAACAACCACAGTTGGAAAAAGTGCTGGATAAAGCCCGTATGGCCCTCGACAATAATGATATTTCACTTGCTTTGCATCATTTTCTGCAGGCAGCCGAGGAACTGCCGGAAGACTTGGATATCATCAACCAAGTTGCCCGGTGTTATTATGTTTTGGGTGAATTCGACCGGGCTTTGGCGTGCTGGAACCTGGCATTGGTTACGGATCCAGACAACAAAACAGCTATCCAGTCCATTGAGGAGTTCAATGGCTTGCCGTTCCAGTTCTGGCTCAAACGTTACCGGGAGGCGGTTGCTGAGCTGGAGAATCGCAATTATCAAAAAGCCGGGGATATGCTAAGTGACCTCATCGGAGAGCAGGATGGGTTTGTTTCTTTATATCAGCTACTGGGTTTGTGCCATTTTGCAGAGTCTGATATAGAAGGAGCACGCCGGGTATGGTCCCGAGGATTGACCCTGGATATTGCCAATCCGGTACTCCTAAAATACCTGGCAATGCAACGTGAAGAAATTGAGGGGGTGCCTACACAAGAGACTGTCCGCAGCGTTGATAAAAAACGGCTGTGGCAAACCGCTGGTTGGTCTATAGCAGCCTGTCTGGCCTTGTTCCTGTTGGTGCAGATTGGGATGGGGTTTTACCGGCATAAAGAGGTAGCTACCATGCCTGGTCAGGCTGGGGAGAAGCAGAGTCTGGCACAGAAGCCAGCAAGTGAGGCAAAGGGCGTCAGCAAGGTTGAAAATATACCAAGCTTTGCTGAGGATAGCAGCGAAGGTGACCAATATGAAAGTGAACGGGAAATGGAGTATTATGCCAAGGGATATTCCGCGTATGTTAATGGTGATTGGCCAACTGCCTGCAGTAATCTAGGGGTGGTAGTGTCAATGGACAGTGGTAGCTATATCAACAGGGAATCCTTATACTATCTGGCACAAACCTACTACTGCCGCAAAAATTACCCGCAGGCC
This sequence comes from Syntrophomonadaceae bacterium, assembly GCA_012729835.1. GTDB lineage: Bacteria > Bacillota > Syntrophomonadia > Syntrophomonadales > Syntrophomonadaceae > Syntrophomonas_A. The sequence continues at coordinate 10,816 of JAAYCK010000030.1, read as the reverse complement.
AGAGAGTATTTCAAAATGTATCTGGAATCCTATCCGAAGTCGGCCTACACTGATGACAGTCTCTACTACCTGGCCTGTATTGAGTTGGCCGAGAATGATGTGGTTGCAGCCAGAGAAGCTTTTCATAGACTGGGGGAGATCGATCCTCACAGCGGATATTTTACTACAAAAGAATACAGCAAGCTCATGAATAAAGAATAGCGAGATCCTTCTTTATGGATGTGAATAAATAGATATCTTCTCTTCAGTCTGATATTATGAAACTATCTTTGAATCATTTCTTCATAATTGAAGTGACTGGGGGGCGGGCCTTGCCTAAGCGTTTTTTCAGCATAGTCCTATTATTGATTATGGTTTTTACCCTGAGTGGTTGCTCCTTATTTGGCGGCGGGGAAACGGAAAAGAAGACGCCGGTGGATACTGAGATGCTGGAGGAGTCCAGCGAAGGACCGGACGAATCGACAGCTGCCGAGGAAGACCAGGAGCAGCTCGAATTAAAGCAATTGAATTATTCCGACCCTGCTACCGGGCAAGAAGCAAATAATCAATCCGATGAGACAAGTTCAACCGTAAGCCAGGCTGAAAGTACTGATGGCAAGTCAGCAAACATCACGATAAGCCAGCCCGTTGAATACAAGCCGGATTATCGTATCCACTTCCTCAATGAGGAAGAGGCTAAACTGGTTACCGAAAAACTAATCAAGCTGGGGTACCTTAAACAAGCACCCAAAGATACCAGAGAATTCTCCGACGCAGTATATCGTTTTCAGCAGGCAGAGAAGATTGAAGGATCTGGTGATATTAATCCGGAGACTTTCAACCGTTTACGCAGCAAGTGATTTTTTAAATGTCTTTACAGCCATGCTTGACTTGTTGATTATAAATGCGTATCCTATTCTATAGAAAAGTGATACGCGGAAGTAGCTCAGTGGTAGAGCATCGCCTTGCCAAGGCGAGGGCCGAGAGTTCGAATCTCTTCTTCCGCTCCAGAGAAATTTTATACCCTGGCTAGTGCCGGGGTGTTGTATTTATGGCTCAATTAGGGTAAATTCTTAGTGAGACGCCCGCAGATTTGCTGGTAATAATATGTTAGGAGGCACATAAGTGGAAGCCAGGTTAGAAAAGATAGAAAGCGGAGAGGCCTACATAGAGATTGTAGTAGACGCAGAACGTTTAGAAGAGGGGTTGCAAACCGCTTATCGTAAGGTAGTTAGACAGGTTAGCATACCCGGTTTTCGCAAGGGGAGAGTGCCCCGAGAACTCCTAGAATCTCATTTTGGCAAGGAGATTTTATACCAGGATGCCCTGGAAGCGATCATTCCTGATGCTTATGAATTTGCACTGGCTGAGTTGGATATTGCTCCTATCGCTCAACCGGATTTTGATTTTTCCAGTATGGACGACATGGAGGCAGGTAAACCGTTTACCTTCAATACCAAGGTGGCAGTAAAGCCTGATTTTGAACTTCCCGATCTTACAGGAATTGAAATTACTACACCTAAGTTTGCTGTTTCCGAAGAAAATGTGGCCAAAAGGCTGGAGGATATGCAGAACCGCTATTCTCAACTGGTCGAAAAAACCGATGAACCTGCTGCTATCGGTGATACTGCAGAAATTGATTTCGAAGGTTATGTTGATGGTGTCGCCTTCCCCGGTGGCAAGGGCGAGAATTATCCGCTGGAGCTGGGTTCTGGAAGCTTTATACCTGGGTTCGAAGAACAGGTAGTCGGGTTAAAGGTCGGCGAGGAAGCCGATGTCAAAGTTACCTTCCCTGAGACCTATCATGCTGAGGATTTGGCAGGCAAAGAAGCAGTATTCAAGGTCAAGGTCAACAAGATCGAGACTCATGAGCTGCGGCCATTGAATGATGAATTTGCCCAGGAGGTAAGCTCCTTCGATACCCTCGAGGAATTAAAAGCGGATATCAGAGACAACCTGGCTCAGATGATTGAAAATCAGCGGAAGGACTTTCTGCGGCAACAGGTTTTGGACAAGGCCATGGAACGTACAGATATCCCGGTCCCCGACAGTGTGGTAAAAGCACAATTGGAGGTTATGCTGGAACAGATGGCGCAAAGGCTTAAGTCACAGGGACTTAGCCTGGAGATGTATTTCCAGTATACCCAGAGCAATGTTGAAGAATTTAACCAGGAAATGTGGCCGGAGGCCCTGCGTATTGCCAAGGTCAATTTCTTACTGGAAAAACTCATTGAGGATCAAGGTATTGAGGCCAGTGAAGAAGAGATCGACCAAAAGATCGAAGAAGCTTCATCTGGTTTGGGAGTAGATCCTGCTAAAGTAAAAGAGACCCTTAACAATATGCGGGATAGCATGGCTTTCGGTTTGAAGACCGACAAGGCAGTGGCATATCTTCTGGATAATGCACATATTACAGAGGAAGACAAGTCCACTGAGGATTAAGTAGAAAACAACGAGTAAGCCGAATACAATATAGACATAGTTGATGCTATAAAAAGCTTGAGAAGGAGTGAGAAACGTGTCATATCTGGTACCAATGGTAGTTGAACAAACCAACCGTGGCGAGAGGGCTTATGATATTTATTCCCGTCTATTGAAAGACAGGATAGTATTTCTAGGTAGTGTGGTCGATGATGTAGTAGCCAATGTAATCATTGCCCAGTTGTTGTTCCTTGAGGCTGAAGACCCTGACAAGGACATATCTTTATATATCAATAGTCCGGGGGGATCGATCAGTGCCGGTATGGCTATTTTCGATACTATGCAGCATATAAAGCCTGATGTATCGACTATTTGTGTTGGTTTAGCCGCTAGTATGGGTGCTTTTCTTCTAGCTGCCGGGCAAAAAGGCAAACGCTTTGCCCTACCCAATGCGGAAATCATGATCCATCAGCCATTGGGAGGAACCCAGGGGCAGGCTACAGACATTGAGATCCATGCGCGCCGCATCATAGCTACGAAAGAAACCATGAACCGTATTCTGGCTGAGAGAACCGGGCAAAAACTGGATAAAGTTAAGGCAGATACTGAAAGGGACTATTTCATGACTGCTAAAGAAGCTATGGATTATGGTATAATAGATGAAGTAATGACCCAGGACAGGAAAAGCAGCAGTAAAAAATAGCCGTTCTTGAGAGAGAGGTGAAGGTATGCACAGATACGGAGATGAAAAAGGCCAGTTAAAATGTTCCTTCTGTGGCAAGACTCAGGATCAGGTAAAGAAACTAGTGGCCGGACCCGGGGTTTATATCTGTGACGAGTGTATAGAACTCTGCAATGAGATAATCGAGGAAGAACTGGCGGACGATCTCGGTTTCGAGTTGGGAGACATACCCAAGCCCCAGGAGATAAGAGAGATTCTGGATGATTACGTCGTGGGTCAGGATAAAGCCAAAAAGGCACTGGCAGTAGCAGTTTACAATCATTATAAACGAATCAACCTGGGAACCAAGCTTGATGATGTTGAGTTACAGAAAAGCAATATCATAATGTTAGGACCTACCGGCAGCGGTAAGACCCTGCTTGCGCAAACTCTCGCCAGGATCCTCAATGTACCTTTTGCCATAGCCGATGCTACTTCATTGACAGAAGCCGGTTATGTGGGTGAGGATGTTGAGAATATCCTGCTGAAGTTGATTCAGGCTGCTGATTATGATATCGAAAAGGCCGAGAAGGGAATTGTCTACATTGATGAGGTTGACAAGATAGCCCGCAAGACCGACAATCCCAGTATTACTCGGGATGTATCTGGCGAGGGTGTACAACAAGCCTTGCTTAAGATCCTGGAAGGAACGGTAGCCAGTGTGCCCCCCCAGGGAGGCAGAAAGCATCCCCACCAGGAGTTTATTCAGATTGATACCACCAATATACTGTTTATCTGCGGTGGAGCCTTTGAAGGTATCGATAAGATTATTCAGAACCGAGTAGGACAGAAGGTAATGGGCTTTGGTGCAGATATCCAAAGTAAGAAGGAAAGGGCTATCGGCGAGGTCTTAGGCATGATCCTGCCGCAGGATCTGTTACGCTACGGTTTAATTCCTGAATTTGTAGGCCGGGTGCCGATAATTGTTACTCTGGATGCCTTGGATATCGACTCACTGGTGCAGATACTTACGGAACCCAAGAACTCGTTGGTCAGGCAGTACAGAAAACTATTTGAACTGGACGGCGTTGACCTGGAGTTCAAGGAGGATGCCCTGCGGTCCATTGCTGAAGAGGCGCTACGTCGTAATACGGGTGCTCGCGGCTTGCGTGCCATAATCGAAGACGTAATGCTGGAGGTCATGTACGAGGTTCCTTCCCGTTACGATGTGACTAAGGTGGCCATCACCAAAGACGTTATCGAGAAGAAGGAAAAACCTCTCCTCGTAACAGTCGATGCCAAACGAAAGGTCAACTAAGCTAAAACCATAAATATTACGAGGCAGCGCAAGCTGCCTTTTTTATTGCCACAGATTAGCACGAATTTATGTCAGCGCAGCACCATTGCCCCGTCATGGCGAGCGCTGCGCGGCAATCTTAAGATTTCATTCTGCGTTAATCATAAAAAGATCTGCGTCCTTCTGCGTCTATTCGTTTCCCTTAAAATAATTCCTCCCGATTTGGAAAAGGTCATATCATCTGCCTTATTTTACTGCCCCCGAATTTCCTTGCTTTACGATTCACCAGACAACTATCGGGAATAATAAGAAAAATTGCTCTAGGAAGGGGACCCAGGATGAATGATCTTTTTCTGCGTTATGGCGGGATCTTATATCTGGTTCAGTTTTTCTTTGCGGTTATCATCGGAATCTACTTTTGGACCCTGCTGAAAGGACAGAAGAGCAGAAAAACCGGTATTGTTCGGGAATCGGAAAAGGAGACCCTTCGGCTCCGGCAAATGCGAAATATTAAGCTCACCGAACCCCTGGCCAGTCTCACCCGTCCTGCTCACCTGAGTGAAGTAGAAGGTCAGAGTGAAGGGATCGAAATTCTCCGATCTGCAATGTGTGGCGCTAATCCTCAGCATGTAATCATTTATGGGCCGCCGGGAGTAGGCAAAACAGCTGCTGCCCGCCTGGTTTTGGAAGAAGCCAAGCAGAATTCCCTTTCACCATTCAGCCAGAGTGCAAAATTCGTTGAGGTCGATGCAACCATTTCCCGCTTTGACGAAAGAAATATAGCCGATCCTTTGATTGGCTCAGTGCATGATCCTATATATCAGGGAGCGGGCGCAATGGGTTCGGCCGGAATTCCACAACCTAAACCGGGAGCCTGTACCAAAGCCCACGGGGGAATGCTTTTCATTGATGAAATTGGTGAACTGCATCCCATGCAGATGAACAAGCTGTTAAAAGTATTGGAAGAACGCAAAGTAATTTTGGAGTCCGCTTATTATAGCTCCAGTGATACTAATATTCCCGACCATATCCACGACATATTCCGCAACGGGTTGCCGGCTGACTTTCGAATGGTTGGGGCTACCACCCGTATGCCGCAAGAACTGCCGCCCGCGCTGCGGTCACGCTGTTTAGAAGTGTTCTTTCGCCCTTTGGAAAAAGACGATATTCGAAAGATAACAGTGAATGCAGCCTCCAAGATTCCTTTTCAGATCCTGCCGGAGGCAGTAGAAGAGATTACTCGTTATGCCAACAATGGACGGGAGGCAGTCAATATCGTACAGCTGGCTGCTGGAATTGCCCAGGTGGAGAAGCTGGATTATATCAACCTGTCTATCGTGGAAAAGGTTCTAAATAACGGTAGACTTTCGCCAAGGCCTGACATCAAACCTGCTGCTAAGCCACAGATAGGATCGGTAAATGGTTTGGCGGTTCACGAGGCCAACGTAGGCACCTTGATTGAGATCGAGGTCAGCACCATGGCAGTGGAAACTGGCAAAGGCAAGTGGACAGTAACGGGTGTAATCGAAGAAGAGCACATGGGAGCGGCTGAACACCGATATACTCGAAAAAGCATGGCGCGTGGAGCTGTAGAAAACGTGATTACCGTCTTAAAGAGTCAACTGGGATTAAACATCAAGGATCATGACATACACATAAATTTCCCGGGAGGTACTCCTGTGGACGGACCTTCGGCAGGTATCAGCATAGCAACGGCCATAGTTTCAGCCTTGAATAGTAAACCGGTCGACAACTTGCTGGCTATGACTGGAGAGATTTCCGTACATGGCAAGGTTAAGCCGGTAGGTGGGGTAATCGCCAAAGTTGAGGCAGCACGTCGCGCCGGTATCAAACGAGTTATCATACCTGCGGAAAACTGGCTGCAAATTTTTAAAGACTTTCCCGACCTGGAGGTTATACCGGTAAATGATATAAATGAAGTGCTGGAAAAGGCCCTGATTGACTAAACATTAGTATTGTTGCGTGCGGCAGGCACATATAGTAGAATGTATTTGCCTAGGAGGTGATTTACTTGGAAAATATTGATATTCAGTATAGAGAGATACCCATGCTGCCTCTGCGGGGGATGTTAGTCTTTCCATATACTGTCATACACCTCGATGTTGGACGCAAGAAATCTATTAATGCTATTGAGGGCGCCATGCTGGAAGATAAAGAGGTTTTTTTGGCTACTCAGAAGGAAGCCCAGTTGGATGAGCCTGAGGAAGATGATATCTATGAGGTAGGTACAGTGGCGGAGATCCGGCAGATACTTAAGATGCCGGGGGGAACCATGAGGGTACTGGTCGAAGGGCTGTATCGAGCTGAGATCAAGGATTATTCAGCGCATGATCCTTATATTAAGGTGTTCGTGGAGGAGTTCCATGACAATGAGCGGGAAAAGAATCCTGAGACAGAAGCCTTGATGCGCACCCTGGTATCCCAGTTTGAACAATATGTAAGGATCAGCAAAAAAATACCGCCGGAGACGGTGGTTTCTGTGGTGGCTATCGAGGAGGCAGGGAGACTAGCTGATGTGGTGGCCTCACACTTATCTCTTCGCATCCATGAAAAACAGCGCATACTTGAAGCCAGGGATATTCTTGACCGACTTAATTATCTTTGCGAGCTCTTAGCCAAAGAGATGGAAGTGCTGGAACTGGAGCGGAAGATCAATGTTCGCGTCCGCAAACAGATGGAAAAAACTCAAAAAGAGTACTATCTTCGTGAACAAATTAAGGCTATACAAAAGGAATTGGGCGAAAAGGACGAAAGAGCCGCTGAAGTGGCGGAGATCCGTCAAAATATAGATAAGGCCAACCTGCCCAAAGAAGCGCGGGAAAAGGCCTTCAAGGAACTTGACCGCCTGGAGAAGATGCCACCTATGGTGGCAGAAGCTGTAGTAGTGCGCAACTACCTGGACTGGATGCTCTCCTTGCCCTGGTCGAATGAAACCAAGGACCGCTTAGACCTTAAGGTGGCAGAGACCATATTACAGGAGGATCACTACGGTCTGGAAAAACCCAAGGAAAGAATCCTTGAATATCTGGCTATCCGTAAGCTGGCCAAGAAAATGAAGGGTCCGATCCTTTGCCTGGTAGGACCTCCCGGTGTCGGCAAGACCTCGCTGGGCAAGTCAGTGGCACGTTCGTTGGGACGTAAATTCGTGAGGATGTCACTGGGCGGTATTCGCGATGAAGCTGAGATCAGGGGACATCGCCGGACTTATGTGGGCTCTATGCCTGGCCGTATCCTGCAGGGTATAAAGACTGCAGGTTCGAAAAATCCAGTATTCCTGCTCGACGAAATCGATAAAATGACCATGGATTTTAGGGGTGATCCAGCCTCAGCTTTGTTAGAGGTTTTAGATCCCGAGCAAAATAACAGCTTTTCTGATCACTATCTGGAGATCCCGTTTGACCTCTCCAAGGTCATGTTCATTACTACGGCCAATTCGGTGCATAATATTCCTCGCCCTCTGCTTGATCGTATGGAGGTTATTGAACTGGGCGGTTATACGGAAGAAGACAAACTCCATATAGCAATTGATTATTTGGTGCCTAAGCAGGTAAAAGAGCATGGTTTGAAAGCCAGTAACCTATCCTTCTCCGAGGGTGCCATACGCAAAATCATCAGGGAATATACGAGGGAAGCCGGGGTACGCAACCTGGAGCGTCAGATTGCTTCAATATGCCGCAAGGTAGCTCGCCAGGTGGTGGAGAACAAGGATTACCACGTCAATATTACCTCCAGTTTGATCGGCAAGTATCTTGGAGCGGAAAAGTACAGGTTTGGCATAGCGGAGAGTGAACAGCAGGTAGGAGTAGCTACCGGGTTGGCTTGGACCGAAGTAGGCGGAGATATTCTTTCAATTGAAGTAGCTTTGCTGCACGGTAAGGGCAATCTAACCCTCACTGGTAAATTGGGTGACGTGATGAAGGAATCTGCGCAGGCAGCCTTGACATACGTGCGCTCCCGGGTAGATTATCTGGACATACCCACTGACCTGTTGGAGAAATATGATGTGCACCTGCATGTTCCGGAAGGGGCCATTCCAAAAGACGGGCCTTCGGCCGGTATCACCATTGCTACCGCTCTGGCTTCAGCCATGTCGGGTAAACTGGTCCGCAACAACATTGCCATGACCGGTGAGATCACCCTGCGCGGACGGGTGCTGCCGATTGGCGGACTTAAAGAAAAGGTTCTGGCAGCTCACCGGGCCGGGATAGATACTGTAATAATGCCGATAGACAATAAGAAGGACCTGGCCGATATCCCGGCTAATGTTAAGAAAAAAATCAGATTCGTCATGGTCGAACATATGGATGAGGTCCTGACCGAGACCTTAGTCAAGAACGAGTCAACGGAAATAAACTGATAAATACCGATGAACTATGATTGAATTTGTTGGGGCGGATTCCATATCCGCCCGTTGCTTTTCCTGTTATTGAATAAAGGGGAGGGATGGATTTGCGAATAAAGAATGCAGTATTTAAGGGCGTATTTGTGGACATGAAGTCACTCCCGCCTGAGCCGTTGCCTGAAATCGCATTGGTGGGCAGGTCAAATGTGGGTAAGTCATCACTTATCAACAAAATGGCCAACCAGAGGCATCTGGCCAAATCGAGTTCCACCCCCGGCAAAACCAGGACCATCAATTATTATCTTATCAATAACGAATGGCATATGGTCGATTTGCCTGGGTATGGTTATGCCCGGGTATCCAAGGCTGAACAGAAAAAATGGGGTAAGATGATCGAAGATTACCTGAGTAAGAGGGAGCAATTGCGTGGGGTCATTCAATTAGTTGATATCAGGCATGAGCCCAATGAGAATGATGTGCTCATGCAGGAATGGCTGATGCATTGCGAGGTGCCCGTGTTGGTAGTGGCCACTAAGGCTGACAAGATATCGCGGGGAGCGCGCCCCAAATATATCAATGCCATCCGCCGCAAATTCAGCTTGTCCCAGCAGGACCCTATATTGGTCTTCTCAGCCGAGACCGGTGAAGGTTCCGAAGAGATCCTGGCCGCCATCGCCGAGCTGCTCCAGAATGAAAACAAAAGCGAATAACCGCAGAGTAATAAAGACAGTTCTTTCTGCCACGGGTTAGCGAGGCAGAAAGAACTGTCTTAGTTGTTCTGATGGCTATTGAATACGCAGCCGCATATAATCCAGCAATTCGCGGGCTTGGTCATTGTCTACCCGGTCATACATCTCGTCCAGTAGGCGGTTAAGACGCTCACGTCCATTTTCTTCGGTGATTATCTGGGCAGGTGTTTTGCCCTGTAGTTCAGTGTGAGGGGTATTAAGCCATGCCTCACATTCCCGATCCTTGATGATGGTAAACCAAAGGTCGGCCATTTCAGGCAATGGAGGATTCATTATAAAACGATCACCTAGTACTATGAATTCCTTATCAGGCCAGATATCATTTTGCAGTGATTTCCAATCATTCAGGTCCTGCAGCACCTCGTGGCTGGTTATAACATATTCTGCACCCACCGCTATCCGGTTATAAGCCTCCTTGTTATCCGTCGGCTCGAACCATTGAAACCCAACATTTTCATGGACCAGATGGTAAGAGTCCTTAAGCCTCCCGAGCAGCCTTTGCTTTTCTTCAGCATCGATTTTGGCTGCCTCGATATGGTTAATAGTAACATGGGTTTTCTTGAAGGCATGGTTGAAAAGGCCGTATACTATTTCCCCCTTGAACTTTAGCAGGTTGATGGCGGTATCCCCCTGCAGGTTACAGGCATGCTGCAAATGTTCCACGAGGAAGTCCATTTGCTCATCATCATTTTCTAACATCAGGACCATGCCAGAGAAGACATTGCCGTCGGCCATGCGCACAAGACGCCCCAGCAAGAGGGCAGATATGGTCTCGTCGCTGCCCTCCCAGGGTTCCTTCAGCAGCACTTCGCATTTGCGGTCCAGAAATATATCACGCAGTTCCAGGATCAAGCCTTCCGCCGCTATGACCTCATATACTGAGAGATATGAGAGGTTAAGCGCAGCCAGGCAGTCTTTTAATGGCGATTCGATGAACTCACCATTATTCTTTAAATAGAGATAGGCCAGAGTATCACCATCATCACCAATCTGGTCAAACCACAACCAGTCAGAGAAGATAGATTCATGATCACGGTTCACGGTGTTTTCCACTGAGAAGCGCAAAAAGTGTTTTTGCAGTTCTCGACGAACTCGCTTAATTTCACGCTCATAGAATTGATCAAGCTTAAACTTTACCGCCGTCATTAGATTATTAATGCGGGTAAATGGATCTATGGTAGGCTCCAAAAACTCATGCAATTCGCCGCAACACCTTTTATATTTCTTGCCGCTGCCGCACGGGCAGGGGTCATTGCGACCTATTTTAGCTGGCTGCATAATAGAATACCCCCTGAGAATTCTCATTTGGAGAAATAACGATACTAGCTTAGCACACATTATTGGGG
>JAAYCK010000184.1 GCA_012729835.1 Syntrophomonadaceae bacterium | reverse complement strand
TTGGCGAACTCCTCCTCCAGCAGCTCGTCCTTCGACTTGAACCGCGGGATGAGCCCGAAGATCTTCTCGAGGATCTCGCGCAACGTCAGGCGCCGGTCAACGGCGGCGGCCTTGCGCAGCTTCTCGATCGTGTAGTACTCCTCGGGCTTGTTGAAGACTTCCTTGTTGACGTAGTCGATGATGCGGTCCCACTGCCTCGCCTCGACGGCCTTGGCGATGGTCTCATTCCGCCGGACGGTATCCTCGAACTGGTCGAAGAACATCCGGTCGATCTTCATCCCCTTGGCCCCGACCGGCGCCTCCTTGATCGTCTTGATGATGTCCGTGCCCTTGTGCTCGTAGATGTCGCCCCTGACCGTCGGCCCCGGCCCGCCGCCGGGACCCTCGCCGCCGCCTCCCGGAGGGAGCTTGATCACCTCGTCGTAGTTGTACTTCTCCTCGAAGTACTCGCAGGTGGCGAAAAAGTCGAAGAGCTTGTACGCGGTCTTCCGGGCGCGCACGATGCCGTCCTTGAGACGCTCGTCGGAGAGCTGTTCGAGGAAGTTGTGCCTGCGGGTACCGCGCCCCTTGATCTGGATGAAGTCCGTGGGCGAGAAGATGGGGCGGAACAGGCCGAGGTTCAGGATGTCCGGGCAGTCGTATCCGGTCGTCATCATCCCGACCGTCACGCACACCCGCGCCTTGCTGGTCCTGTAGGAGGGGTTAAAGTTGCCCGAGCCGAGCAGGTTGTTGTTCGTGAAGTTGATGGTGAACTGCTGGGCGTCCGGAATCTGCGACGTGACCTGCACGGCGAAATCGGACTGGTACCTGCCGGGGAACATCCGATCCGCCATCTGGTTGAGGATCTGCGTCAGCTTGGCCGCGTGGTTCTGGCTGACGGCGAAGATGATCGACTTGCCGATCTCCCCGCTCACCGGGTCGCGCAGCGCGTTCTCGAGGAAGGTCTTGCAGAAGAGCTGGTTGGTGGAGCCCGCGAAGAAGCGCCTCTCGAACTCGCTCTGCCTGAACGCCTCCTCCCGGTCCTCCCCCGCGTCGTCCTTGAACGTCACGATGAACCCCTCCTCCGAGAGGAGCTCGGTGGTGACCTGCGTCCGGGCGTCCACCACGGTCGGGCTGATCAGGTAGCCGTCCTTCACGCCGTCGAGCAGGGAGTACCGGAAGGTCGGCTGGCTGTTCTCGCACCCGAAGGTGCGGTAGGTGTCCAGCAGCAGCCGGCGCTCGGCCTCGCGCGGGTCGCGCGTGGTCGGGTTTTTATGATCATACCGCTTCAGATAGTCGCGGGGCGTGGCGGTGAGCCCCAGCTTGTAGCCGATGAAGTAGTCGAACACGGCGCGGGCGTTCCCCCCGATGGAGCGGTGCGCCTCGTCCGAAATCACCAGGTCGAAGTCCGTCGGCGAGAAGAGCCTCTGGTACTTGTTGTTGGACAGCAGGGACTGGACGGTCGTGACGACGATCTCGGCCCTCCGCCATTCGTCACGATTCTCCTTGTAGATCACCGTTTGATAGTCGGCCGAAAGGAGGGAGGCGATGACCCTCTTCGCCTGGTCCTCGAGCTCGAGGCGGTCCACCAGGAAGAGCACGCGCCGGGCGTTCTGAGTACGGAGGAACAGCTTGATAATCGCGGTGGCAATCAGCGTCTTCCCGGTGCCTGTGGCCATCTCGAAGAGGAATCTGTCCTTCCCCTCCCTGACCGCCTGCTGCAGCGCGTGGATCGCCTTGAGCTGGTAGGCGCGCAGGAAGCGCAGTTTGTTGGCCTCGATGAAGCCGGGCCGCTCGGCCTCGTTCTTCCACGCCGCCTCCGACGCGTACCCCGGCCGCTGTGTGAGGACGATGTAATCCTCGCGGACCTCCTCCTCGATTAGGCGCTGCGGGTTCGGCGTGACCTTCTTGTACCCGGTCGCCGAGTCCGGCGTCGGGAACGAGGTGATGACGTAGGGGTTGCCGCGCTCGAGATCCCAGAAGTAATGCAGGTTGCCGTTCGAGAGGATGACGAAGCGGCAGTTCTGCGCGCGGGCGTACTTGCGGGCCTGCTCCTTGCCGACCAGCGGGTTCTTCTCCTCGGACTTCGCTTCGAGGACGATCAGCGGGAACCCCTTGGCGTCGAGGAGCAGGAAGTCGATGAAGCCCTTGGCCGTCTTCTCGAAGTCCTCGCCGAGCGCGTCGAGGTCGGCCGTCTTGATCGTGACGCTGGGCTCAAGCTGGATGTTGGCCGGCGCACCCTTCTCTGCGAAGAAGCGCCACCCGGCGGCCTCCAGCAGCCTGTTGATTTTGATCCTAGCGGTTGCTTCTTTATCTTTCATCTTATGTAATGTCTGCCACTAGATTGTGGAAAGCCTTTGCATGTATCTTAGCAGCATTAAGGATGCTCAAATGTTGATTCAAGGAGAGAGCTTAATCCTCGTTATCACGATATGAGTCGTCCGGTTCATATTCGTACTTTGCATTTTCAATACAATAAGTGCAAATGTGTTCTCTGCACCCTTCTTCGTCTACGGGTATCAGTTCTGTATCACTCTCCCACACACAAGTTCCACAGGCATAGCATTCTATTTGCGATTCTATGTGGCCGCACAGTTCGCATTTTTCGTCGTCCAAGTTAAATACTGACGAACAGCAGGCTGGACACTCTGTCGTTGGCGTGGAATTCCTTTCGAGACGTTCCTGAAGTACCTTCTCATGCTCATCGACAAATTCTTTGATCGCTATTAGAGCTTTCCATCTGTCATCTTTGCGGAAGTCCTTTTCCCAATCGACCTCGAGATGTTGCGCGGTAAAGGAGAAAATGAATGATACCAGCCGCGCCACGATTGCTTTGGCCCCTGCTTCATCCAGTTGAAATTCAAAGTGCTCAATCTGATTGCGGAGCTTCTTGCATAGATCCAGCGTTTTACTGGCCCCAGGCGTCAATCGCACATGGCAAATCTTGTCTAATCTGATTTGAGCGTCGTCAATCGTTACTGTGTTCTTATCCGGATTATTGAGATCTTCCACCCTTACCCACAGAAATGCGGGGTGTGCGCGACGGAGTCTCTCCTTTAGAATAAGCTCTATAACATGGGTTACCTCACGAACTGCGATTTTCCACTTTGACGGTGATTGATCTTCTACTAAGTGACTTATTGCATGCGCCAGGGAATCCTGCGCGTTTGCCAGAAGGTCAAAATGCTTTTTGGTGGTCATGGCTAGTTCGCTGCATTTTAGATTATGTCCTGCGTTGGAGCAATCACTATCGTGATGCTTTTTGCAGCTGATCTGCCCTTTCCTGTGCCCGTGAAGTGTCTTAAGGCAAGAAGCGCGCCAGCGTAGCTGTCACGCTTCTTGCGACCGTGCCGCTCCGCCGGGCCGCCACTCCGCGGCGGCCCCGCTCCGCTCCGTGTGCGCACGATCCCCGGCCCGTCACGCTTCGTGCTATGGCCTTGCCCCTGAACGGGGCAGCCCTCCGGCCCCGTCGCTCGCTGCTGCGCGGGCCCCGGCTGCCCCCTCCGCTCCGCTCCAGGCGCAGCCACTAGGGCCCCGCGCAGGTACGCTCGCTCCGGGACGCCTCCGGGCACGGCCGCACGAAGCGCGCCGGGCCTCCGTTCTCTCCGGTCTTCCCCTTCGTCTCTCCCGCGCGCAGAGGTAGAAGCAGGGGGGAAAGCCCCCCCTCCCGTCGGCTCCACTTCGCTTCGTCACGTGCTCACCGGGCGCTACGGCCCCTTCTCGACAGTTCGCGTTATTTGTCGCCAGACGGCCTGAGAAACGGCCGACTGGCGACACGCTCACTGTCTCCAGGGGCACGCTCGCGAGCGTCTCCGGTGCTCGGCGACCGCGATTCCGCGGTCGCCTGCGCTCCTCGACCCACGCTCGCTCTCCGCTGCCCTGCTCGCCGGCGCTCCAAGAGCGCTCTCGCTCCGCTCGGTGGTCAGCAGACGCGGTCGGCTTCGCCTCCCTCGACTGCTGACCGCGCGCGCTCCTTTCGCTTGGCTCGCTGAGCACGCTCCTGCGCTTCGTTCCGCCACCGCTCGCCGCCCCTTTCCCCCCTCTCCCCCGGCTAGCGCCGGGGGATTCACCCCCTTTTTCCTCCCCCGTACCCCTCCGCGTTGCTACGGCTACGTCTGGAACACCGGCCCAATTCGGAGCTCGTTCGGCAGGCTGTAGCGGCTCTGGGCCTCGGCATGCCGTGTCGCTTCGCTCCCCGGCACCGGGCAAGCCGGCGGTCTGCACGCCTCGTGCCGGGGGACCCAATTTCCCTTTCCGTCACTCGTCGTGCGTGACCGCCTGTCCCATAATGACGTCATTATGGGACCTTGCCCTTGCCTCGACCCTCCGCTTCGCCCTTCGGGTTGACATAACTTCGTTATGTGCAACTACGCCTGCCTCACTCGCTCCTAAAATGACATTGGCCGGATTCCAACCTCCGCCTCCGCACCGCGGCATCCCCCCTTCCTGCCCATGCGCCTTGCGCCCCCATTCGGCGGCGCAAGACGCCCCTTTCCTCGGCCCCGCCTCCCCCCAAGGGGGGAGGCGCCCCCTGCGGGCGTCACCCCTGAACAAGCGTTGGATTCCGGGGTTGTGTAGGTGCTACACTCTGTCGTCAGAAATGACACGAGGAGACATATGAAGAAATCTAACTCAACGACGGCCGTGGCAGGCGAGTACTTCGTGGCGGCAGAGCTCGCCAGGAGGGGGCACATCGCTCTCATCACGCTCCGCAACACGGAGAGCGTCGATATCCTTGCATCCAATGCCGAAGGGACCCGGTCTGTAAGTATCCAGGTCAAAACACGAAGCGGTAAGGCACACAACTGGCCTCTCAACGTGAAGGCCGAGAAAATCAGTTCTCCAAACCTCTTCTATGTCTTCGTTACCCTACGGGGCGCGCAGGAAAGGCCGAATTACTTCATTGTCCCGAGCGCGAAAGTCGCGCGCACGGTCGCAGAGTCGCATGCGGCTTGGCTGAAGAGGCCCGGTAAGAAGGGCCAGATGCACAAGGACACACCGATCCGCCAGTTCCGCGCCTACGAGTCATATCGGGAGAAATGGGATCTCCTGGGTTTGTGAGAATGATGTGCCGGACCATTTCCTAAGGTTGTACTCCCTCTTCCCCGCCCGCGCCTGCAGCCCTCTCAAGCGGAGCGGAAGCGGAGTGGGTACGGAGCGGCTCCCCCCATCTCCTTCCCTGAAGAAAGAGCCCCCGCACCGCCTTGCGGCGATGCGGGGGCCTTCCGGAGCAGCCGGGGATCATGCCGCGATTACGCAGGCGGCAGGAACGGCGGCGTGGGCGGAGTGCCGGTGTGCGCGATCAGGTACTTGATGTATTCCGCGACGTAGTAGTTGAAGCCGCTCATCGCCCAGCCGAGCGTCTTGATGGCCGCGTCCCAGGCGGCCTTCGTCGCAGGCAGCTCGGCATGATAGGCCGCTACCGCGTCAGTGAAATACCCCCTGATCGTCATTTGGGCAGTGGATTCGGGGTTGAACGGGATCACGTACTCCCTACAGTAGTTCAGCCCCTTCCAGATCGCATAGACCAGCGTGTCGGCGATCTTACCCCGCGCGTCCAGTGAGAAGAGAGGTGCCTTCACCAGAGCCATTGTTTTCACCTCCTTCCTTCTTTTCTTTTCGTGCCGCAACCGGGGGGCGGTGTTCGCCCCTTCCACTAATAGACAAATTCAATGGTATCTTTCCCTCGCGGATTGCGGTACAATGCGGCCCCGGGGCGATCGAATGGTATCCACGGGGAGGCTTTTAATGCCTTGCCTGCTCAGTCTTTCCAGGCGCATACCCGTAAAAGCCATCGCCCTCTCCCTTTTTGAAACCGCGGAATGCGCCACTTTATGTCGGCATTGCTGAAATCAGGATCTGATGAGGCGACCTCAATGCCTCTGGAACCATGGGGCATCACGAGATGTCGGCAGATTTCAGGCGCCCTACTCGTCACTTCGATTCATTCCCGGCCGAGGTCCGGGAATGGCTGCTCGGCCTCGCCAAGAGCGGAGAGGCCATTGTCACCTCTTTCGACGAGAAAGACTCCACCGTCATCCTGATTCGGCGCAACGGCCGTCCCCGCGCCCTCGCCCGCTGGCAAACGGTCGAACTGCGGATCCTCTCCTTCCCGCCGAGAGCCCGGCCCGGCCTCGTCCACGATAGGAAGCGGGGCGTCCTAGCCGTCCGCGCGCGTCCTCCCGGGCCGCGCGACCGCCGCCTCTCCCGCCGCGCCGAGCGCACGCTCCTCGCCGGCGCCGCGCTCGCCGGCTGGAATCCGGACACGTGCTACTCCCTCGAGCCGCTCCGGAACGGCACCTTCAACTGGGACGGAAACGAGAAGGTCGGCGCCGTCGCGCTCACCAGCGTCTGCCTCCGAGTCCCTGGTGCGACCGAGGGCTACCTCACCGTGATCTCCGGCGACGTGCGCCGGACGCTCAGCGAGGAGATCCCCCTGTTCCCCCTCGAGGGCGGCGATCTCGTCCACGCGCGCTTCCGCTTCACGATCGCGGTCGGCGGCGATGACGCGCGGGTGAGCGTCACCGTCAAGCCACCATGGCTGAGCGACCTTCATCTGAAACCGCACCGGGACGTTATCGGCGAGTTCCTCAGAGAGCAGGGGGTGATGCTGGCGTGATCGCCTGGATGCTTGCGCGCGTCGAGAAGTCGCCGCACAGCACCTTCCGCCGGGCCGAACTCCTCCGCGGGTCCGTGGGCAGGTTCGACCGCCTCAGGCGGGCCGGCCTCCTCGTCTATGTCCGCCCAGCCGAGGCCGGGATGACGCACCCTTGCCACGTCCCCGACTGCGGCAACGTCTGCCCGATGGACGTCGTCCGCGTCAAGGGGCGCTACTACGCTGTCTGCCCCGAGGACGAGGCCGCCCGCCGCACGCCCCTCACGGAGGACGACCTCGCCCGCTACCGATTCTCCCTCGACGCCCTCGCCGCGCTCATCCGCCGGGACAACGGCCTCGGCGGGAGCGCCTACCGGATCACCCCGCGCCTCTACTTCCTCGGGAACCGCCTCGTCGAGCGCCGCGCCACCGCCTTCGTCCTCGCCTGTTTCCCCTCCGCGCAGGCGGCCGAACCGCACCTGCTTTCGCTCCCCGCGCGCCTTCCCGGGCACTGCGCTGCTCGGGCCGTCGTCATCACCCCATCGCTCGATCTCAACTGCGAGCCCATCTACCCGAAGCTCCGCGCCGCCTCCGTCTATCCCGCGACGCTCCCCCCTTCCTTCGGCCGGCGGGACTACCGGCTTTCCTACCTCGCCGCGCTCCTGCGCCGCCCCCCGCCCGGGATCCTCGCCCCCCTACCCGCTCTTACCAGTTCCCAGCTCTCCGACTACGAACGCCACGGTTACCTCTGCCGCGACCGTCTTCACTTCCCCGGTGGCCGCTCCAGAAGCCGGAGGAACGTCGTCCTCCTTAACGGCGAGAAGATCACCCTCGCCGATGCCCTCTTCGCCCTTCTCATGCGCTTCGTCGCCGAGCTCAAGAAGGGCGACGGCGGCTGGGTCTCCCCCGCCGACCTCGCCGCCGCCGGTCTCATTACCGACATCGAGCACCGCCAGCGCTACAGCCAGCTCCGCGAGCACTTCCGCGGCACCCTTCGCGACCGCGACGGCGAGAAGTTCATCGAATGCAATCGATCAAAAGGATATCGCCTCTCGACACATCCTGACTATGTGACTTATAATTCACTATTGCATGTAAAACGGAGAATATATTAATGAATTGGATAAATCACTTTGGCCCAACCTCGCTTATAATTATTGGTGCAATACTTAGTCTAATAGGTGCTATTTGGTCGCAAGAACAAAGCAACAAGCAGACTGATAATATCCTAAAATTAAACAAGCAAATTACTGACGCAGTTATAGGAGGTGATAGCTACCCATTAGCGATGCCTGTGTGGGAAGCTAAATATGGTGAAGAGGGAGAGATAAAAAAGATATGCCTTCTTCATGAAGGCAAAGATCCAATATATGACTTGGTGGTAATAATCACAGATTTAATAGCGTTTAAAAATGAACAAGCTAAAGACATATCGATTCAAAATCAGGACGCATATATGTGGAAAAAACAGATTGGAACTTTTGGCAGAGGCTATGAAGAAATATTACTCGAAATACCAAGCACATATACATCCCACATTGATTATATTTTTAACTTTATAGCTAGGAATGGCCAGATAACCCAAAGAAGTATCTATTTTAAAAGGGGCAAGAAGTGGATAACTGCCACCCGATTAGAGAAAAACGGAAAAATATTTCGCGAGATTATTAGGGATAAAGACTTCCCAATGTCGCTTTTTAAGCAACCAATTTGAAAGTCCAAAGAAAGCTCATGAGCTAAAAAAGGTGGATACTT
The DNA here is from genome assembly GCA_012729835.1 of Syntrophomonadaceae bacterium. Lineage (GTDB taxonomy): Bacteria > Bacillota > Syntrophomonadia > Syntrophomonadales > Syntrophomonadaceae > Syntrophomonas_A. The sequence goes on along the minus strand of JAAYCK010000184.1, from coordinate 372 downwards.
TAAGCTGCGGTGAGTTCATATGAATATAGATGACCTCAAAGAACTTTACTACCGAGAAATGGAACGCAAGGACAGATTAACTACGATGCCTTCTGTGTCTATTTTGGTATTAACAATCCTATTCGGAGCATGTAACTATTATGTCCAGCATTTTAAGTTTGAACTAAGCCCGTCCTATTTTGTTTTTTTAGGAATTTTAGCGTTGGCATTTATATGTTTTGGACTGGCGATACATGCTTTAATTCGTGCGTATATTGGCTATAACTATAATGCTCTGCCTTATGCCTCGGATTTACATGCGTATTATCAGGACCTTCTTGAATATAATCGCTATTATAAAATCCCTGATTCTGAGGCTCAAAATAGTTATGA
>JAAYCK010000029.1 GCA_012729835.1 Syntrophomonadaceae bacterium | reverse complement strand
GAATGCGAAATCTCCGCAAGTGATAGTATAATATACTATCCGGTTACTGGTCAAGGACCATCTAAGTGAATTTAGAAAATATAAGGCGGTAACTCGCACGGGTTACCGCCGTGATATACCTTGGCTCCCCGAGTAGGATTCGAACCAACAACCCTCCGGTTAACAGCCGGATGCTCTACCGTTGAGCTATCGAGGAAAACCCCAACGAAAAATATTATATATGGCAGGCCTGCTCCTTGTCAACAATAAACGTCGGTCTGCCCAAATATTTTACGCTGAAAACCTGTACTTTCAAAATAGACTTACAATAATAACCATCGATGTCCCAAAGAATCGCCCGGTTATTCAATATAGTCTTTAAGCTTCTTGCTGCGGGATGGATGTCTGAGCTTCCGCAGTGCCTTGGCTTCGATCTGCCGGATGCGTTCACGGGTGACCCCAAATTCCTGGCCTACTTCTTCCAGGGTCCGCTGGCGACCATCATCCAGGCCAAAACGGAGACGCAGCACCTTTTCCTCGCGATCAGTCAGGGTATTCAGAATTCCATCCAAGTGCTCGCGCAGTAACACAAAGGAAGCAGATTCTTCCGGTGATTCCGCATCTTCATCAGTGATAAAATCGCCCAGATGGCTGTCATCTTCTTCACCAATCGGTGTTTCCAGTGAAACTGGCTCCTGGGCCACTTTCATTATCTCGATGACACGATCAACCGGGATATCCATTTCTTGTGCTACTTCAAGGGGAGTAGGTTCCCTCCCCAGGGTCTGCAAAAGATTCCTCTGCACCCGGGATAGCTTATTGATGGTTTCAACCATATGCACCGGGATTCTTATGGTACGAGCCTGATCAGCTATAGCCCTGGTTATAGCCTGTTTTATCCACCAGGTGGCATAGGTACTAAATTTAAAGCCTTTGCGGTAATCAAATTTTTCTACCGCTTTCATCAGGCCCAAGTTGCCCTCCTGGATCAAATCAAGAAACAGCATACCACGCCCTACGTAGCGTTTGGCTATGCTGACGACCAAGCGAAGATTGGCTTCCACTAACTGCTTCTTAGCCTCTTCATCACCCTGTTCGATGCGTTCGGCTAGTTCAATTTCCTGCCTGGCTTCTAGCAGGGGTACGCGTCCGATTTCTTTCAGGTACATCCGCACCGGATCATCTATTTCTATACCGTCGGGCACGAAGATGTCTTCATTTTCAACACTTTCAGGTTCACCTTCATCCTCGGCTTCAGCCTCGTTACCCACGCTGATGCCAAGGGATTGCAGATGTTCAAGAATGTCATCTATACTATCAGGTCCCAGCTGAAAACCCTGAAGATCATCAACTATTTCTTCATAGCTAAGATTTCTCTTCTTCTTTCCCTTTTCGGCCATTACGCTGACTACTTCTGCCAGTTTACTATTCTTCATACTGTCCCCCCTTCCTGGGTGTGCTTAAGAAATCTATCGATTTCAAGTATAAATCCAAGCAGATCCTTGAAATCTGAATGGTTATCTAGCTTTTCCATTCGTTTTAACATCTTATGCCATCTCGCCTTTACCCGGTGCCGTTGCACCTGGCGGATAAAGCTCTCAACCTCCATTTTGCTCATTTGTCCTGGTTCGCTAACCAAGGTTACGATCCTGGCGTAAGCAGCTTGTAGAGCTTCTCCCTGTACATTCCGATCCATTTCCTCCAGTGGATGATCATTCCCTCGCGCCAATGAATTATAAAGCTCGGCAAGTTGGCTATATTCCTCCTGTTTAAAAAACCTTATCCCGATGGCATCCCTGATCTGGACGAATATTTCTTCGTTACTCAGCATGGCTGCCAGTATTTTCTCATCTATGCTATAATTGCCGTATTGTATATTATCCCTATAATTACCTGTTTTATTCCTGCTTCCGTCAGCCCTGCCAGTCGCATTTCGAGCCAATTCCCGGCGAACCAGATTCTCTTCCAGAGCCAGGCGTCTCGATAACAACTTGACATAAAAATCCTTTTCCAGTTCGCTGTTCAGAGCTTTGATATCCGGGCTGACAGTGGAGATGACCCTTATCTTGGCCTCTAAATCGGCCATGTTTTCCCCAATCATATATCGATTTAAACGGAATTCGATATGAGTTGTTTTATTATTCTTTATATATCGTCGAAATTCCTCTTTTCCGCTCAATTCTAATAGTTCATCAGGGTCTTTTCCCTCGGGAAGAGTTAGTACCGATGTTTTTAGTCCCTCGCCCACCAGTATAGAACTGGCCCGTAGTGCCTCGCGCTGACCCGCTTCGTCACCATCATAGATGATGATCACATTTTCCGCGTAGCGGTGCATCAAGCTTGCCTGTTCTTTGGTAAGTGCGGTCCCCAGCGTGGCTACACAATTGATAAAGCCAAACTGGTGCATCCTGATGCAATCCATATACCCCTCGACCAGAAGCACTTCATTACTCTGGCGGATCGCCTCTTTCCCTTGATAGAGACCGTAAAGATTCTGACGCTTGGAGTACACCTCGGTATCTGGCGTGTTCAGATACTTGGGCATACCATCATCCAAGACACGTCCGCCAAATCCAATTACTGAACCGCTCTGATTATAAATCGGGAACATAATTCGTGCACGGAACAGATCATAATAGGAATTGCGCCTGTCATTACGTTTGATCAGCCCTGATGCCTTGATATATTCCTGAGAATAGCCCTTACGCAGCAGATAGTCTTCCAGGTGGTTCCACTGGTCCATGGCAAAGCCCAAGTGAAATTTCTCTACTATATCCTGATCTAGTCCACGCCCGGATATATACGTCATAGCTTCCGGCACCTTGGCTAGAACTTGATGATAATATTCTGCGGCAGCCTGATTCACTTCAATTATTCTCTTACGCCGGTCCAATTCCCGGCCTCGCGGCTGGTTTGCCAGTTCTACTCCGGCTTTGCCGGCCAGCAATTCGAGAGCTTCCTTGAAGTCCAGACCCCTGGTTTTCATTACAAAGGAAAATGCATCGCCCCCGGCATGGCAGCCAAAGCAATAGTACATATTTCGTTCAGGCGTTACTGTAAATGAAGCCGTTTTTTCATCATGAAACGGGCACAGACCCCAGTAGCGATTACCTTTACGTGTCAAGTTGACCGTCTCTGCGACAATATCTACAATATTAAGTCGGTCTATGATCTCCCTGATCACCGGATCGTCGTATCGTGTCATGGGGCATCTCCTATATTCTCTATCGAAAACCAAAATCCTTCTATTTTAAGCAATTTAATTATCATGGAGTCCATAATTCTGAATTTCTCTCTGCAATGTTAATATCCTTTAAGAAAATTCAGGTATACTGGATACCATCTTGAAGGGCCATTTTTAGAACTCATAGATCTTAAAGGCATCGGGAACAAAAGAATGCGGTATATAGAGTTCACGAAACTGAGCTACGCAATAAGCATCACTCATACCAGAGATATAGTCTCCTACCGCCCGCTCCAGGCCTTCCTCATTGGCGATTCCACAGTATACCGGGCCCATTTTCTCCGGATGGCGGCTATAAAATTCAAATAAGTGTTCAATGATAAAGGCTGCCCGGGTCCTTTCCGCCTGGCATACCGGTCCCCGGTAAATATTCTCGAACATGAATTCCCGGAGTCCTCTTAGAGCTTTATCAATAGGAGGGCTTAAGGATACCCGCGGATTATTCGTTTGCATCGACTTCTTGCTGTATTCAATGGTATCGATGACCAGCGTAGCGATGCGCTTGCTATGGGTGTCTCCCAGTATACTTAAGTACTCGGCAGGTATTTGTTCCAGGGTCAGCAGACCAGCCCTGATGGAATCATCAATATCATGCTGTACATAAGCTATCTTGTCGCTCAGCCTGATGACCTGTCCTTCCAGGGTCGAGGCCTGCGGTTCATTGGTCCCGTAACCGCTGTGGTGGAGTATCCCATCCAGTACCTCTTTAGAAAGGTTAAGCCCATTATGCCCCTTATGCTGCTCAACCCGGGTCAGCACCCGTATGCTGTTTTCGTTATGTCGAAAGCCTGCCGAAAGCAACTGGTTCAATACCTGTTCCCCGGAATGGGCAAAAGGGGTGTGTCCCACATCATGAGCCAAGGCTATAGCCTCAATCAAATCATTGTTAAGATTTAAAGCCGCACCGATTGTACGGGCGATCTGCCCCACCTCCAGAGTGTGGGTGAGCCTGCTCCGATAATGATCTCCCGGCGGTGCAATAAAGACCTGAGTCTTGTGCTTAAGACGCCGGAAGGACTTGGAGTGCACGACCCGGTCGCGATCCAGCATAAAACAGGTACGGACCGGGTCGGGTTCTTCAACCCTCTCCCTGCCCACAGAATTTATCGATAAAGTAGCATATTCCCCCAAAAATGCAGCTTCTCTGCTTTCTATTTCTTCACGAATGGCCAAAAGTAAGCCTCCCTCTCCAGGTCCATTACCAATGCTATTATGCCTAGTTCGCTATACCGCAGAATAAATCCTTCCTTGACGATTCGCTAAAGGCATCGCATCATTTTTCCCAGGGATTCGACATTAATTATTTTCTTAATATTAATCTTTTAGCTAGTTTTTACATGTCTTGTGGTATAATTTATCCGTATATTACAATTCGTTGGAATTATATTTCCCCTTCCGAGTTACCTTTTTAATAATATCTTTTTAGGTGATATAAATGGCAATTGTCTCCCCTGGCACTTTTGACATTATAGAAAAACGTGACGGGTTCTATATCCGCCTTGCCAGACCGAATGCAAAAATCAACGATTTGCTGGGTGTTTTGTTTCGGCTTGATATTAGCTTATCCAAAGAACTAATGGCCAAGCTTGCTGACCAGCCGCCCCTAACACTTCATAAAATCGATCCTGCTTATGAAACATCTAAATTTTTGAGCTTCGTGCACAGTAACGCCCAAAAGATTACGCCTATTGTTCTTAATGTTAGTAAAGATGCCATGAGTGCTAGTATAACCGTTAATAAGGATGCCTACGAGATGCCAAGCAAGGATGAGGTTATCAAATTCCTGGTAAACAATGGGATTAAGTTTGGCCTGGATGAGGATTCCATCAACACCGCTCTGGATAATCCTGGTATTAGAACAATAGTCGCCTATGGCCGAGAAGCTATTCATGGAGTAGATGGTTCCATAAATTATCATTACCACGAGCCTTCACGAAAGCCGGTACTCCTTGAAGACGGATCTGTTGACTACTATCAGTTGGGATATATTCTGCCTATTCATGCTGGTGAATCCGTAGCTGATCGTATCTGGGCAACGGAAGGTAAGACTGGCATGAATGTATGGGGCGATGAGATTCCCGCACGAGATGGCAAAAATCCCGAGTTCAAAGTCGGCAAGGGCATCATTGTCTCGGAGAATAAAGCTGTAGCAGAATATGATGGCGCATTGGACTGGGTCAATAACCGTATCCAGGTCATCAAAGCTATGGTCATTAACGGTGATGTGGACTTTTCCGTAGGCAATCTTGATTTCTTTGGCAAACTTATAATTACCGGAAGTGTTAAGGAAGGTTTTGAGGTAGCTGCCGATGACGATATCGAAATCAGAGGCGGGGTGGAAAACGCCCGAGTAGAATCCCGCCGGGGTTCGATCTTTATTCATTCCGGGGTCATTGGACGGGGAAATGCCAATATTATTGCGGCTAAGAATATCGAAGCCCGTTTTGCCCAGGGTATGACCGCTGAAGCCGGTCAAAACATTGTGGTAAATGAATATGTTCTCCGCTGCGACCTAAAGGCTGGTGATTCAGTCCTAATTCATGGCCGCAAGGGTATGATTCTGGGCAATAACTCCATCAAGGCCCGCACCCGTATCAAGGCATCACGCATCCAGAACTGCGAATTCATCGATATGCAGGTGGAAGGCATCGAAAGGCGCCAATTTCACCGTCAAATAGTAGCTTTGAATCAGAATATCGAGAAAAAGTATTCAGAGCTCCGTATGTTATCGGATCAGATCCGCAAGTCACTGGGCAATATTGTCGATCCGGCTACCGTGGCTCAATTGGAACGGAAGCTACCGCAATATATTCAAATGACTGAGGAATATGATTCTATGGTGGAGCAGCGCAATTCACTGGTCAGTATGCTCAGGAATACCCGGGGGGAAGGTATGATACAGATCGGAGGCGGCCTGCAGGCTGGCATGTCTTTCATTATCAAGGATGAACCAGCCAGGTTAACCGAAAATATAAGAAACATGAATATGTATTTCGACCCTGATGAAAGAAAGATATTGCTCATCACCGACAAATCATAAATCATTTCGCCCGGAATATTATCTCAAAACATAAAAAATCCCGGCTCTTAAAAGAGCCAGGATTATTTTTTTATCTTAATCTCAATCTAGTTTTTTAACTTGGCTTGAGCGGCAGCCAGACGAGCTACCGGAATACGATAAGGAGAACAGCTTACATAGTTTAGTCCAACCTGATGACAGAACTCGATGGAACTAGGCTCGCCGCCATGTTCACCGCAAATGCCCATTAATATGCCTGGGCGAGTAGTCCGGGCTTTCTCGATAGCCATCTTCATGAGGCCGCCTACTCCCTTGCGGTCGAGTACTGCGAAAGGATTGTCTTTGATTATCTTCTTTTCTAGGTATACCGGTATGAATTTGCCTTCGGCATCATCGCGGGAAAAGCCCAGGGTGGTCTGGGTAAGATCGTTAGTACCGAAAGAGAAGAATTCAGCTTCAGTGGCGATCTCATCCGTAACCACACAGGCGCGTGGCAGTTCCAGCATGGTTCCCAGATCAAATTCTAATTCTATGCCGGTATCCTTTTTATAATGTTCATAGGTATCCAGAATCTCGGCCTTCAATTGGGCAAACTCCGCCAGATCCATGACCAGCGGGATCTCGATCTCGGCATGAGTCTTGACGTTTTCTCCTTTAAGTTGTCCCATAGCCTCGAAAACGGCCCTGACCTGCATCCGGTATATCTCGGGATAGGTCAGGCCAAGACGGCAACCGCGATGGCCTAACATCGGATTAGCCTCGGATAGGCTATGTATCTTCTTCAACAGCTCTTCTTTTTCCAAAAGCGATTTCTCATCTGCCTGCTGATGTCTCATCTCAACGATTTCCAACATCAGAGATTCATGGTCCGGTAAAAACTCATGCAACGGCGGATCCAGCAGACGAATTGTAACCGGATAGGGTGCCATAGCCTTGAGTATTCCATAGAAATCCTCGCGTTGGAAGGGTAAGAGTCTGGCCAGGGCGGCTTCCCGCTCCTCCAGAGTATCGGCTAGAATCATTTCCTGTACGATAGGCAACCTTTCCTGGGCCATGAACATATGCTCGGTACGGCAGAGTCCAATGCCTTCTGCCCCAAACTCACGGGCTTTGGCAGCATCCTGCGGTGTATCAGCATTGGCTCTCACCGCCAGGATCTTAGTATCATCTGCCCATTGCAGAAGTTTTTCAAATTCATCAGACAGGGTAGGTTCGATCATGGGCACCTCACCCAGCATCACCCTGCCGGTAGCTCCATCAATAGTAACAATGTCCCCTTCTTTAACCACCACATCACCTGCGCTGAAGCAACCATTGGCGGCATCAATCTTAACAGCCTCACAGCCGCAAACACAGGGTTTGCCCATACCACGGGCCACAACTGCCGCATGGGATGTCATTCCGCCGCGGGAAGTAAGTACCCCCTGCGCCCAGATGATGCCGTGGATATCATCCGGAGTGGTTTCTGCTCGTACCAGCAATACCTTTTCCCCAGCTTCACCCAGCTTTTCAGCCAGATCCGCATCGAATAATACTTTGCCGCAGGCGGCACCCGGTGAGGCTGGCAATCCTACTGCGATGGGCGACAGTTTTACGCCCGGATCGATCTGGCGGTGCAACAACTGGTTGATCTGTTCGGCATCGACTCGCAGTAATGCCTCATCCAAGGTGATAAGTCCTTCATTGACCATATCGACCGCGACCCTGACTGATGCGCGGGCGGTGCGTTTACCATTGCGGGTCTGCAGCATGAACAGCTTGCCCTTTTCCACGGTAAACTCGATATCCTGCATATCCCGGTAGTGGTTCTCCAGCTTGAGGCAGGTATCGACGAATTGCTGGTATACTCCAGGAAGTTCATCTTTCAGTTTCAATATCGGCATCGGCGTCCTGATTCCGGCTACTACGTCTTCGCCCTGGGCATTGACCAGAAACTCCCCGTACAGTATCTTTTCTCCCGTTGACGGATCGCGGGTAAAGGCTACGCCAGTCCCACAATCATTGCCCATGTTACCAAAGGCCATACACTGTATATTGACCGCCGTGCCCAATTTATCATCTATCTTGTTAATGCGGCGGTAGACGATCGCCCTTGCATTGTTCCAGGATGAAAACACCGCCTTGATAGCCATGACCAACTGTTCTTTGACGTCCTGTGGGAATTCAAATCCCTTTTCGTGGGCGACTACTGCTTTATATTCGTCGATGATATCCTTAAGCTCCGTTGCCGGCAGTTCATAGTCAAAAATTGCCGCTAATTTCCGCTTATGTTTTTCCACTATCTCATCGAAGTGGTGATGTTCGATGTCTAGCACTACATTGCTGAACATCTGTATAAACCGGCGATAGCAGTCATATGCAAATCTTTCATCCCCGGTAAGAGCTGATAGGCCTAATACCGATTCATCATTCAAACCAAGGTTGAGAACGGTGTCCATCATACCTGGCATCGATATGGCCGCACCTGACCTGACCGATACCAAGAGCGGATTATCCTTATCTCCAAATTTCTTGCCGCTGACCGCTTCCAGATTAGCCAAAGCTGCAAATGCCTGCTCCAGCATGCCCTCGGGAAACTGTTCATTGGCTGCCAGATATGCATTACAGGCCTCAGTAGTAATAGTGAAACCGGGAGGAACCGGCAGCTCGATACGGGTCATCTCGGCGAGATTGGCGCCTTTCCCTCCCAGCAGAGCTTTCATATCCGACGTCCCTTCCTGAAATGCGTACACCCATTTGCTAGACATGGCTCATCCTCCTGTAATATATTTCTAGTATTCTGCTGGCTGTTTCCTCAACCGCTTTGTTGGTAACATCTATCACCGGGCAACCAAGCTTTTTCATTATGGTATTACCGTAGTCGATCTCTTCCAGTATCCTCTCCGGGTTGGCATAACTGGCCTGTCCTTTCAGGCCCAGGGTTTTCAGCCGTTCTGCCCGAATATGGTTTAACTGATCGGGATTAATAGTGAGTCCAATGACTTTACCCCGCTCCGCCTTGAACAATTCGTCAGGCGGTGTAACCTCGGGCACCAAAGGTACATTGGCAACCTTAATCCGCTTATGGGCAAGATACATAGAAAGCGGAGTCTTTGAGGTCCGGGATACTCCCACCAGTACGATATCTGCCAAATCGATCCCCCGGGGGTCTTTGCCATCATCATAGCGTACAGCAAACTCGACGGCTTCCACCCGGCGATAGTACATCTCATCTACTTTACGCAGCAAACCAGGTTCACGTTTGGGTTCTAAATTACTGGCTTGTTTGAAAGCATCGACCAGCGGCCCCAGGATATCTACACATATTACATCGTATCTGGCGGCTTCAGCCTGCAAATGCTCGGCCAGTTCATCAACCACCAGTGTATAGGCGATGAGAAACTTGCTGGCTGCCGCTTGGTGTACTACTTCATCCAGGGTGTCAATATCAGAAATATTAGGTATTCTCCTAATCTCCATGCTGCCGGAGTTGAATTGGCTGGCTGCAGCTCTCACCACCATTTCAGCTGTCTCACCGATGGAGTCTGAGACAATAATAACTCCGGGTAAGTGATTATTCACGGTCTAACCTCCTAAAAGTAATCATTATCAATTTTAAGCCACCGATTTAGTAAGAATATTTAACACAGCGTCATTAATTGCACCCGTTAACCTCTGGTGCCCGATGCCAGATCCAAAAACAGCCTGGCTATATTAGTCTTGGATATTTTGCCCACTACCTCTAACTTCTCTTCGCCGGCCTGATCCAGAAAGCACTTTACAACAGGCAGACTGTCGACCTCGTGCTCTACGATCTTGCGGACCACTTCGACTACCGTATCGTCCAGATTGGCTATTATGATATTTGGCATCCGGGTCATTATTATGGAAATGGGCATCTTGTGAATATCTGCCTGTCCCAGCGTTGTTTTCAGGCAGTCTTTTCGTGAAACCAGACCGGAAAGATAACCGTCTTCGCCAACTATATATACACTACCAGTGTCTTCAACAAAAAGCGTAACAATCGCATCATATACACTGGTATTCTCTTTAAGGATAACGGGCAATGATTGTATATCCCTTACCCGATACTGGTTGAGCGCTCTCCTGATTTCGCTGCCGGCTCCTTCGGTGCGAAAGGAGTAGCCTACACGCGGTTTAGCCTCCAGAAAACCAGACATAGTAAGCACGGCCAGATCAGGCCGAAGCGCGGCTCGGGTTACATTAAGTATTTCAGCGATTTTCTCACCTGTAATGGGTCCCTCGGTTTTCACAATGGCCAGGATCTTTTCCTGCCGCTCATTTAACTCGATGCTGTTCACCGCCTGTTATGTGCTATACTTTTTACCCTTAAATGAACTAATTATATATACTATATCAAAAATTAGAATCCTGTTAAGCCCCTTTTTTTATATTACTAATTTACTGAAATCAGCTACTAGCTGACAATAATTGGCAATTGATTTCAGCAGCCCTAGTCGGCTAGCCTTCAGCCTCTCATCATCGACCATGATCATAACCGCTTCAAAGAAATCATCAACGGAGGAGCGCAATCCGGCCAAAGCCCGGAGAGCTCCTTCATAATCCCGCCGTGCGATCATATCCCTGACCCGGGGAGCCAAGTGATGCATTGTCGCATAAAGGTTCTTTTCACTCTCATCGACCAGAACGCTCTGATCAACTTCATCGTTTTCCCATTTGCGAGATAGATTGTTGGCGCGGTTATATACCACCATAAAATCGTCCCGGTAGGCAGCGTTCTTAAATTCGTCAACACAGGTAATGCGATCTGCTACTTCCGTTAAATCTGATGAGGGAACTGCGAAAACGGCATCGATTACATCGTAGGATATCCCCCGCTCCTGCAAGATTCCTCTCATCCGCTGCAGGATAAACTCCATCAGTTCACTGGCTGTAGTATCGGCGTCGAACTTTAGTTTCACCCCGGAGAAACAGGCATAGGTTTCCAGCAAGATCTTTCTTAAATCTATATGCAGTTTATTCTCCAGAATGATGTTGACCAAGCCCAGAGCCTGCCGGCGCAAAGCATAGGGGTCCTGTGAACCGGTCGGTTTAATGCCGATGGCAAAACACCCCACCAGGTTGTGGAGCTTTTCCGACAGGCAGAGCACTATACCGGCAGCAGATGCCGGCAGAGAATCGCCGGCAAACCTGGGCAGGTAGTGTTCCAGTATGGCCTGCGCTACCTCGGTATCTTCTCCGCTCTGCAAGGCATAATAACGGCCCATGATCCCCTGTAGTTCGGGGAATTCGTAAACCATCGCTGACAGCAGATCGGCCTTGGCCAACAAGGCTGCACGCTGAAGCTTATCCGATGAGCTTAACCCAGTAACCGTCCCCAGGTTCACGGAGATCTGACCCAGTCTATTAACCTTGTCCATCAGAGTACCCAGTCGTTCGTGAAACATAACGTTCTCAAATCCAGGCACCATGGATTCCAATGTTTTTTTGCCATCCTCCCGCCAGAAGAAAAGGGCATCCTCCAGGCGCGCTTTGATTACCCTCTCGTTACCGGCAATCACCAGATCCATGCTATAATCACGGCCGTTCTTAACCCCAATAAATCCCGGCAGCAGATCACCAGAATCACTGTAAACCGGGAAATAGCGCTGATGCTCGATCATACTGGTGGTCAGTACCTCTGGCGGCACCTCCAGATATGAAGAAGAAAAACTACCAAAAAAAGCTGTAGGATATTCAACCAGATATGTGACTTCTTCCAGCAGGTCTTCATTTTGCATAGCGTGTCCTCCAGCCCGAGCAGCTACGTCCTGCACCTGCTGCCATACCATGGCCTGACGTTCTTCCTGATCAAGGATCACGAAGTTATCGCGCAGCTTCTGCTTATATTCGGCCAGGCCGCCTACCTCCAGGCTTCCGCTGGAGAGGAAACGATGCCCGTAAGTGAGGTTGGAACTCTCTATGTTCTCGATGGCAAATCTAACGATATCCTGCCCAAAGAGAGCCAGCAACCAGCGAATAGGCCGGGCAAATCTGGTGGTATAAGCTCCCCAGCGCATGGACTTGGGAAAGACCAGTGAGTTGATTATATCAGGAAGTACTTCCGGCAACACCTCAGCCGCCGGACGTCCGGCTTCCCTTTTAACTGCAAAGAGGTATTCAATACCACCCTGTTCACGGATTTCTAATTGATCAAATTCCAGGCCCTGACCACGGGCAAAGCCCAGGCCAGCCTTGCTGGGTTTCCCATCGACATCGAAAGCACTGGTCTTCTTGGGACCACGATTCTCAATATTGGCATCTCCCTGCATTTCAGTCATGCCCTCAGCAATTATGGTGAGGCGCCGCGGTGTTCCCAATATCTGAAGCCGGTCATAACCCAGCCGGGCTTCGGTCAGTTTCTTCTCCGCCAAAGTCTGCAGATCGGCTAAGGCTCTGGTCATATATGCCGAAGGCAGTTCTTCGACCCCTATCTCCAATATCAGATCTCTCTTCATTAGCCCACCTCCTCAGCGGAAAGGATCTGCTCGCGCAGCTTCTCATCCTTAATCAGGGGATACCCCATATTCTTACGCTGTTGCAGGTACTCGCCGGCTACCAGGCGGGCTAGATTACGAACTCTACCAATATAACCGGTACGCTCGGTAACACTGATTGCACCCCGGGCATCCAGCAAGTTGAACAAGTGGGAGCACTTCAGCACGTAATCATAAGCAGGCTGAGGCAGATGAGCTGCCGCTACCCGCTGGGCCTCTTTCTCACATAGGTTAAACATGGTAGTAAGAGAAGCTACATCAGCCAGCTCAAAATTGTAGTGCGAGTAATCCACCTCAGACTGATGGTGCACATCTCCGTAAGTGATTCCATCAACCCACTGGATATCAAAAACGCTTTCCTTGTTCTGAATATACATGGCAATGCGCTCTATGCCATAAGTGATCTCTGCACTGACCGGGAAACAGTCAATACCACCGCATTGCTGAAAATAGGTAAACTGGGTTATTTCCATGCCATCCAGCCATATTTCCCAGCCCAGGCCCCAGGCTCCCAGGGTAGGGGATTCCCAGTTATCCTCGACCAGTCTGATGTCGTGTTTGTCCGCCTCTATACCCAGTTCTCGCAGACTGTTCAGGTAAAGATCTATGACATTATCCGGCGATGGCTTGAGTATGACCTGGTATTGGTAATAGTGCTGGAGCCGATTGGGATTTTCGCCATATCTCCCGTCAGTAGGGCGACGTGACGGTTCAATGTAGGCCACGTTCCAGGGCTCCGGCCCCAGACAACGCAAAAAGGTAGCGGGGTTCATGGTTCCGGCACCCTTCTCCATATCGTAAGGTTGCTGGATGATACACCCCTGACGTCCCCAGAAATCGTGCAGACGCAGAATCATTTCCTGAAAAGTTAACATAAAAACCTCCTTAAGGTTAGTAGACTAAGAACAAAAGACGCAGATACAAAACAATTCATTTCGAGAGCATTTAGCACAGATGCACACAGGTGATACACAGATTAACACAGATGTTTTTACCCTAATGCTTTAAAGCAATATATTCCAAGCAATGATCGCATTAGTCGTCCCCCAGATGCCTCCCAAAAAACAGAAAAGCCCTGTCCTTCTCGGACAGGGACGGGATAACCCGCGGTTCCACCCTGTTTGGCTATATCAGCCCGCTTAATTGACCAGGTTTTACTAGCCTTGCGGCGTTCCTCCTGAAGCTCCAAAGCGCCTTCGTCAAAGCATCCCCACCGGTTTCCACCCGCCCGGTTCTCTGTTGGGAATCAGCCTCGCCTACTCCTCTTCATCATCGCCATATATTCGCTTATAACCGGCCTCTCCAGCCAATCACTATATAAGTTTACCAGCCCCGATAAGCCCTGTCAATCAGCCTCAAAGGATACACTGTTGACTTCTCTACCCTGGAAAATCAGGGCCAAAAATCTCTTTCCAGCAGCGATTGGCATTGTAGGCCTCACCCTTTTCTTCATAGTTCATAGCTTCGACTGCTTTATGGTAGGCCTCATTGGCTGGGGCTCCGAAGTCTTCTTCCCGGTGGATCTTACGGTTGCTGCCCTTCGCATACCAGTCTAGCTGGGCGATTTTTCTGCCGGCCAGGTATTCCATGAAATCCATCACCATATTGCCATAATAGGAATAAGAGGTTTCGGCGCCCTCCCAATCATCCATGAAACTCATGGCCAGGGTATCGATTAGCATACTCGGAAAGACCACCTTATGTTGAAACTTCCAGGCTCGAGTCATACGGGCCAGATGTTTGACCTTGCCATTGAAGTTATAATTGAATTCGTCCAAGACCTCTATTTCGCGAACGGGATTGAATATCCCCCAACTTCCGCCATTGTCCGGATCGGGATAGATATAGCCGTTCTTCTTCGGGGCAGCGACTGCTGGTAGGATTTCGAAAATCGGGGGTTTATTATAGGGCAGCAGCAGACAGTTATCCTCACTGATATAGGCATCTTCATTGATTTTGGTCATAAAGTCACGCATTTCGCGCAACATGGTTCGCTGGACGTTACCCGGCCATTTTTCCAGGCGTTGATATTCCTGCGGAGGCAAAACCACCATCAAATTGACGTTGGATAGTTCTTTGATAGCTGTGTCGCGACCGAAAGAACCCAGATAGAGTATGTTGCGGGTATCTGATTTAATTCTCCAATAATAATTATTGAGCGCCAAGGCTATTTCCTTGCCCCGCTGAATGATAAGATCCTGGTTGTCGACTTTGAGGTTACCAATAAAGGTCTTGAATTTTTCTGCAATGCTGTCAGGTCGATCCAGCATAAAATTCCCTCCCAATCAAATTACTCAGGTTATTCATTTCACAAACTCGTAAACTTATTTTACCACGATTGCCAAAGAACTTTAAACAACAACTTGGTGTAAACGATTAAAGTGGCACTGATACACAAGTGATAATAACTTATTATTTACAGTCCAATACAATTTAATAAAAATATCTAAGTTAGTGCCTTTCACATACTATAGATATTTTAAGGTCCGGATGGTCTTTTTCATGTTGAAGCGCCGTTCCAGGTGATACTCCAGGTTCTTCTCCAGAAAGAACTCTAGATTTTTCAACGCAGCTTGAGATGCCTTGATCCGGTGCATGGTGTTAACATCTCTGCTGCTTATCAAACGCAGGATTGACAAGGCTTCCCCGCTGAAATCAAAATCACTGGTCAGGGTCTTGCTGCACTCCGGGCATATCACCCCACCGCGCACTAAATTGAAGGATTGCAGTTTACCGGACTGAGTGCCGCAATTGACACAGCGCTCCAACAGAGGCTGATAGCCTAAATATTTGAGCAGATTGGCTTCAAAATATCTGATGGCCAGAGGATTATTACCATGGGTATTAAGATACTCCAGGACCGTCAGAGTAACAGAATAAAGGGAGGGTAAAGCCATGTGATCCATCAGGCTCTTATCAAGAAGTTCCATCAGGTATAAAACCTGCAGAGTAAGGTCGATGTCCTCCCGAATGTTGGGGAAAAAATCAATCAATTTTCCCTGGGTAACGTTTTCCAGTTCCTTGCCCCCCGATAGATACAAGTTAGAATGGCAAAATGGCTGCAGACACACGCGCAGGCTGCTGGCTGGCTTCTTTACTCCCCGGGCAACCGCCCGTACCTTGCCGTGCTTTTCTGAAAATAATGTGACCAGTTTGTCAGCATCACGATAATCAATGGTTTTTAGAATAATAGCCCGACTTCGATAATTCATTTTCTCCCACTCCCCCGGAAAATAGGGCACTGGCCACTTTTAGTGGTTCATTGACTCTGAGTACCGGCACCTGATATTGCCGGCGCAACGAACGGCAATATCTCTCGGCAGAAGATAAGTCGACATAGCGATAATCAAAGGCCAGACATATCTTTTTTATATCTTGATCCGAAATCTTGTCAATCATTCGAGTCAGGGCGGTCTGGTCCTCAAGGTATTCCCGGTCGACAAAAGCGAAACAGATACCGTTACTTAAGCTCACCCCGTGGGCGGCCTTCGGTTTGAAAACGCTCCTAACCGCAGCAGGTGGACTGTCCGCTATTATTCGTTCTGTAATCCGTGTCAGCGACGGCTCCGCCTTAACCAAACCCCAACGCGGCACGGTAGCGATAACCGCCATGCACCCCGCTTCTTCGGCTAGTTCAGCTACCACCGGTGCACGGATGGCATCTAACATGTAGGAATGAGCTGCATAGCCATGAGTCAGCGGTATAATGATGATATCTGGAGCCAAACCCAGGGTAGGTAGATGGTGCCCTCCATCAAAAATTACTACCCGATAGGAATTCTTTTGCATCTTCTCAAGATATTTCTGCCCAGCGGCGGTAGTATGCCAGGCATCCAGGGCCGAACACTCAACTACCGCTCGATAACCCTGCTTTATAAAGCTGTCCAGTAGCAGCGGGTAATCGGTTTCCCTTCCCGGAATGACCGCTGCAACCTTATCGCCATGAGCCTCTTTTATTACTCTCAAACCAGGCTGATGCACGATCCTGATCTCCAGAACCCCGGCAGATATCCCGCCATAGAGGTCCAGTACTTGCTGATACCCCAGCGCTTTCATCCCGGAACTGGGGTGATTGACCATAACATTAGTGTAGACCCCAATGATAATTATCAATAAACTAATACGTTTCAGAAACATAAAAAGGACGACTCCCTATCGTCCTCCCCGTATCCTATACTCCTCTATCAGTTCAACCCCACTGCTGGTCCCGATCCGGTCGACTCCTGCCTCTAATAGCTGCAGGGCGAAGTCCAGTTTTCTGATTCCGCCACTGGCTTTTATTTTTAGTCTTTCATTTTTGCAGCGTTTTATTATCTCTATGTCTGCAAGGCTGACGCCCCGACTGGAGAATCCCGTAGAGGTTTTGATATAATCAGCACCGCTTTCACTGATCAGAGCAGTCACTGCCGACAGTTCCTCCACTGTAAGCAATGCCGTTTCCACGATCACCTTCAGTTGATAATCATACTGATTTTTCAACTCCAGCAGGCTGATGATCTCATGTTGGACCAGAGCATAATTATTGTCCTTCACTGCTCCTATATTGATGACCAGATCCAATTCATCGGCTCCGTCATCCAGAGCGGTGCGCGCTGCAAACAACTTGGTAGCTGAGGTATCTGCTCCCAAGGGAAATCCAATCACCGTACACAGCTTGACGGAAGTTCCATCAACAATGCTGTGAGCGTCTACCAGGCGTCCAGGATGGACGCATACAGCTGCCATGCCATACTTGACTGCCTCATGGCATAGGGATTCGATATCATGGCGGGTTGCCTCAGGTTTCAGATTGGTGTGATCCAGATATGCCGCCAGCAAGCGTGTCACCTCACAGCCGGAAGCCGAACTGGTTAAGATTGGACTCGCTGTCACGCCAGTTTTTCTTGACCTTGACCCACAGATCCAGATATACTTCGGAATCCAGCATTATTTCAATATCTTTACGGGATTGCTCACCTATGTTTTTCAGCATCTGGCCGTTCTTGCCGATAATGATCCCCTTTTGCGAGTCCCTTTCCGTATATATCACTGCCCGCAGATAGACCTTGCCGCCGGTCTGTTGTTTGAATTCCTCGATTTCAACCGCCAGAGAATGGGGTACTTCATCCCGGGTCAGGAGCAGGGCTTTTTCCCGAATCAGTTCGGCGGCAATGAAGGAAGCGGGCTGATCAGTCAGGTCATCCTCCGGATAGTATAAAGGTCCTTCCGGCAGTGACGTGAAAGTAAGCTCCAGCATCTTGTCCATATTGGTACCATGCATAGCCGACATGGGAATAACCTCACTGAATTGCATCTGACTGGTAAAGCTCTGAATGAATTCATCTACTTCCGTTTCGCTAACCAGATCAATCTTGTTGACCAGCAGGAATACCGGAACCGATACGTCCTTCAGGTGATTGATGACGAATTGTTCACCGCCGCCAAAGGGACGGGTCACATCAGTCATGTAATATATCAGATCAACTTCATCGAAGGTGCGGGTAGAGACCTCTACCATGTATTCACCCAAACGATGCTGAGGCTTGTGGATACCCGGAGTGTCGATGAAGATAATCTGTCCATCGCCACAGGTATGGATACCCTGAATCCGGGTCCGTGTAGTCTGGGGTTTTTCGGTAACGATCGCTATCTTGGCTCCGATAATTGTATTCATTAGCGTGGACTTGCCGACATTGGGCCGACCCACAATACTGACAAAACCTGATTTCACTGTAACCCTCCTACGTTGGCAAAACAAAATGCTGGGGTAACATCTCATTCAAATTATATTCTTTATGCTGTCTTGTTTCATCGGTAATAATTACTTTAAGAGCAGGAGCGAACTCTGCGAGCACCTGCAAACAAGCCCCACAAGGATATATGTAACCTTGGCCGCTCCCTGCCAGAACAATTACCTTGAATTCTCTTTCACCGGAAGTAACTGCTTTGAAAACCGCAATACGCTCAGCGCAGACTGTCAATCCATAGGAGGCATTCTCTACATTGGCCCCGGTGTATACCCTGCCTTCCTCGGTCATCAGGGCAGCCCCGACTCTGAAACCTGAGTAGGGCGCATAGGCCTGATCCCTGGCTGCTTCCGCTGCCGCCACCAATTCATCAATTGTCATAAAACCTCCGGTTTGTATAGCTATTAATTTTATCAAACCTACCGCATCATTTTTTCTTTTTTATCATTTCCAGGATCAAACTACTATTATTTAGAAGCCTTTTATATCAGATAGGTTGCATAAAACCTGAAATATTTCTGATTAGAATTTCCTTGTTAAAAAATCCGTGTACATCTGTGTTCATCTGTGCTTAATTAAAAGCTCCCATTAGATATGGTCCAAAGACGATGATCCCCAGAGCTACCGCACAGAGTGCTGCTAACAGAGTGGCACCGGCAGCCAGGTTTTTAGCCTTCTTGGCCAGGGGATGAAACTCATCGGTTACCAGATCAACGGTTTTTTCGATCGCTGTATTCATAGTTTCGGCAACCAGCACTATAAAAATCGCTACAATAGTCAAGCCCCATTCACTACGATCCAGCCGGCAGATCACACCAGCAATGATTACAATAATAGCCGCCAGGCTGTGAATCTTCATATTTCTCTGGGAGACAAAACTGTAAATTACCCCGGCTGCAGCATGATAAAAGCTCTCTCCCAGATTCTTGGTTCTCATCACCGCTACCTTTCTAATTTGACCGTCTTCATTACCTTCTCTTCCAATTCACGCATAACCTTCTTTTCGTCCTCGGTTTCGTGGTCGTAACCCAAAAGATGCAGCATCCCGTGAGCAACCAGGAAGCCTAATTCCCGACTAAGCGAATGACCAAATTCTTCGCATTGCAGCTGGGCCTGTTCCAAAGAAATCACGATATCACCAAGAACATTTACTTCCCCCGAGGAATCATAATCAGGCTCTTCTTCGCCAAGCTCGTTCATGGCAAAAGAAAGTACGTCAGTGGGTCTGCTCTGTTGACGATATATAAAATTCAGCTCTTGAATATAACTGTTGTCTACGATCAGTATACTAACCTCGGAATTCTTCTGCAAACGTACCAATTTGGCTACGGCGTTGGTTACGCCGAGAATCACTTGCTGAAGTTCTCTGGTATAGCTAACTTTGTTCTGCTGGTTTATAATCAGAGCCTCCATGTTTCTCTCTCCTTTTCTCGAATTCTTTCACAATGATCTCCGGATATTCTATCCGTTTATGATAGATGCCCTCCAGCATCTGGCAAAAGGATCTGGCAATAATGTCGAGGTCCTTAAAGGTCAGGTCGCAGGATTCCAGCTGACCATCGCCTAGTTTGTCCTTAATGATGCGGTCTACCATATTCCTGATGCGATCTGGGCTGGGCTCAGTCAATGATTTGACAGCCGCTTCCACCGAATCAGCGAGCATTACCAATGCTACTTCCTTGGTCTGCGGTTTTGGTCCCTCATAACGGAAATTATTCTCATTGATATTTCCCTCGCGGTCTTCCTCCAAAGCCCTGCTATAAAAGTACTTGGCTAAACTGGTACCGTGATGCTGTTCTATAAAATCAATGATAATCTGAGGTATTCGGGCTTCCCGGGCTAGTTCAACCCCTTCCCTGACATGGGAGGTTATGATGAGTGAACTGAGTGCCGGAGCGATCTTCTCATGGGGATTGTCAAAAGTACGCTGGTTCTCTACGAAATAATCCGATCGTTTGACCTTACCAATATCATGATAATACGCCCCTACCCTGACCAGCAAGGGGTTTGCACCAATGGGCTCCGCAGCCGATTCAGCCAGATTTGCTACCATAAGACTATGATGATAGGTGCCCGGTGCCTCCATCAGCAGGCGTCTTAACAATTCATGGTTAGGATTAGACAATTCCAACAATTTTATCATACTAGTGATTGAAAAAGCAGTCTCCAAATAAGGTAGGGCTCCGATCATCAGCACCGCAGATGTGATCCCGTTAACCGCTCCAATAATACATCCTACGAGCAGTACATTGATATTAAAGGTTCCACTGATCAGAGTCAATGTGATAATGGTGATTATGTTGATCAGGGCTACGTAAAGTCCAGAACGGGCCAGGTCAGATGTCTGATTCAACCGGTAAACCTGAAAAATTCCTACCGTACCACCGGTAAAGGCAGCAATGGCATAAAACAGCTGATTCCCTTCGGTCACCATGCCGACATAAATAGCCATGAGCATAGTCAGGAAATAGGCCAGGCGGTTATCGAGCAGGATAGCGATCAGCATTGATCCGGCAGCAACCGGAGCCAAATATCCGGATAGTGCGTTGATTTCAGGGGTGTCGCCCAATTTAATGACGGTCAAGAAGCGGGTCAAGCCCAGGATTATAATAAATACCAAGGCTATGAGGATCATCAAGGCATCGTTTTCATAGACCTTGCGGTAGTAACGCCTGAGAAACTCTATGCTGATCCAGAATGTGATGAAAACAAATATTCCCGCACCAACTAGGGTGAGCGGATAGCTTTTGCTGCGCTGGATTCCTAATTGCTCAAGGGTATCGATCTGTTCTGGAGTCACCCGTTCGCCCCGGTGTACAATGATTTCGCCAACCTTGATGGTCTTTTGCACAGGCTTTACATCATCCATTGCCTCCTGCCGGGCTTCTTCCGTAGCTTCCGGGTTGAATACCAGACTGGGCTTAATTGAACTGATAGATACCATTTTCATAATATCCCGAGCCTGAGGTGCAAAAGCCAGGGAATCTATGTTGACTATAGCCGTTGAATACAAATCAGGCAGGGCCTCCTCGGTCACCGGCTGATCCATCAGGCTGTCGACGATCCCGAGAGTAGTCTGGTGCATTTTTTCCAAATCTTCCGGGTCGGTATTGAGCAGATATTGTCTCAATTCTCTGTAAGTGAACCCCGGTTTCATGGTTTCAGGATATTGATTGGCAGCCCGGAGCAACGCTTCCAGTTCCTCGGATTTATCTTGAGATGAAGTGATTATCGTGTTTAGCTCAGCATAAAACCCATTTATCTCATTGCGGGTGTTATCCAGAGCATACTTGTCCTCCTGATATACCTTCTGCACCTTGCTGGCAGCATGTCTTCTCAGTTCATCGGTTTGTACACGGTCAACTACAACCGCACTGATATTGGATTGGATATCTCTTTCGGCCACCTCGTCCGGTTTTAGTGTGACCTGCTGGGGACTGATTCTGCTGAAAAGCAGGAGTATGGTTATGCAGAAGAACAGAGTTAAGCCCAATACCTTTTTGGTACTGGATCTGTGAAAGAAGGCCAGTAATTTCTTCCAGTCTAGATTCAGGATGCCAGGTATCCTCACACTAATGCTCCTTAGCCCCTTCTGGCTCATTGCGAAAGGGGTAGATTTATTCACTCTTGACGTGGTCTGAGGTCGGTGAACTATTCATTCTTATCAGCTTCATAAACCTCATAAGCATCAATTATCTTCTGGACCAGAGGATGCCGTACTATATCCTCCTTCGCCAGATATTCAAAGGAAAGACCCTTCACCTGTCCCAGTATCTTTTGTACTTCAATCAAACCAGAACTATCATCTTTAGGCAAGTCCACTTGAGTTATATCACCGGTAATGACCGCCTTTGATCCAAACCCCAGCCGGGTCAGGAACATTTTCATCTGCTGCGGGGTGGTGTTCTGTGCTTCATCCAAAATAATAAAGGCATTATTTAGGGTCCTACCCCTCATGTAGGCCAGGGGAGCTACTTCTATGATATTCTTATCCAGATAGCGCTGGGTGACTTCCACTCCCAGTATATCAAACAAGCTGTCGTACAAAGGACGCAGGTAAGGATTGACCTTTTCGATCAAATCTCCCGGCAGGAATCCCAGTTTTTCTCCGGCTTCAACCGCTGGCCGTACCAGCACGATACGTTCTACCTCCCGGTTCTTCAAGGCATTGACCGCCATGGCTACTGCCAAATAGGTCTTGCCAGTACCGGCTGGCCCAATAGTGAAGACTACGTCATTGCCTAAAATGGCTTCAACATACCTTCTTTGACCGAGCGTCTTGGCTTTGATGGCCTTGCCCCTGATTGTCGTCAGGATAGGACCGGCTAGATTCTCCCGATGGCGGGGCTTGTCTCCCTTTTTCAAGCGGTTGTGCAGGTAGTTTATATCGTTGATGCCGAGTTGGCCTTCAGATTCTATAAAATCAATAAGATTGTTTAGCAGGCCAACGATTAGATCGACCTCCTCTTCCTCACCTCGAACAAATATCTCTGAACCCCGGGCAAATAGTTCAGCCTGGCAAATACTGCGCAGATGGTTGAAGTTCTCGTCACTAGCCCCAAAAAAAACTGCTGCCTGGCTGTTATCCTTAATCGCCACCCGAGCTTCTTTTGTGTTCAATAATTTGTCCCCTTTCAGACTATTCATCATTTATCGTTAGGCATATAGCAAATCAGAATATTCTAAGCTATTATAGCACAGAATGGATTCCTGTACTATTTCGCATCGGCATTAATGGGCTGGACTAGAGCGATGTTCTCAATACTCTCAGCGATGACCCTGACCCGGATAAGTGGCTCGCTGGGAGAAGATATCATTTTTACACGGGAAGCAACCATGTGAAACCCGGGTCCCGCTTCCTTTTTCAGGTCTTTCCAAGCATTTGTTTTAGCTATTGCAAGAGCTTCCTCTTCGCTGTATACTTTCACCTCTTTTATGTTTTCCCGCAGAACGACTCGTTTAAACCCTATCTCTCCCCAGCGCGTTCTTAAGAGGTGAGAAAAGACCTTCTGGTTATAGAACTGAAAACGAACTTCATCCCTTAGATTCAACGACAGAGTACGCCCCGGTATTATCAGGTAATATTTATTTTGCTTTCCCTTACCCCGCCTCAGGGTCTCAGTTTTAAGCCGGCACTCTCCATAACCCTGGCACCATACTCTGGCTTTAACCTCACCTCGGGCTTTTACCAGACTGGGCTCCATTTCTATCTGTTCTTCCGGCGAGACATAGGGACTGGGTTGCGGTATGACCAAGCCGGATATCAGAATATCGCCTTTAGCTACTACATCGCCGCGCTTGACTTGAGCCTGCCCGTCTAAGACCAAAACGGATTCAACCATTCCATCCTTCTTGGCTACAATATTGCCTGGTCCGTCAATGTTTTGCAGGGGTACTATCTTTTCCACTACCTTAATATTCGCCTTCACCCCTTTGAGGTCCAAGCGCACATAGCTGATATCATCTATTTCCTGCAAGAGCGCTTTTTCTACTTCACTGCAGCTGAAGGTCCATTTGGGAGCTCCCGGATAAACGCCATGCCGGGCTGCTGCTACGATTATTCTTTCCCGGGCGATAGTTTTATTGCCGCCCACATCAACCGACCAGACAAAGGATGAGAGCAGATACATAGCCACAACAAAGAGGAATCCCCCACCTATAAAAGCCATTCTGCGCCGGAGAATCGTCCGGATAAAGGGTAGCCCCCGCCGGTCTTGGACCTCGAGTTCAAAATTGTTCTCTTCTGCTATTTGCTTAAGAGCAGAAAACCCGCTGGTACGTACCTTCAATTCCAGGTCATCGCCTCGTTTTTTAATATCCCAGAGAAAAACCCCGCGCGTACTTGCCATATTTATGGCACGTTCCTGGTTCTTACCCCGCAGGGTAATTTTTATAGTACCTCCGATCTGTTCGAACAACTTATTGCCCATTTCCTGCCCTCCGCTTTAATCAAGATATTTTATCGAGCGGATATCTCCGATTATATATACTTCATCCGATAACAATGCCTTTATTTCAAAGGCATCTCCCTCCAGTTCCAAATAACCCCGGCTGAGATTTATCCGGACCCGGTTTAGACTATACTCGATGATTCCCCGATGGTTCTCCAGGTGGATCTCGTTACGCCCTATGATCGTTAATTTGGGCAGATCAAGCACCAGGTCACGGGGTATTTCCAATAAATCCGCCATAACCTTGATAGCTTCTCGTTTCTTGTCCATATTTCAACCTCCCCAATGCTCTCCATCAGCCCATTTGCTTCTACTATATATATGCCTGGTAGCTCAATCGAATACTAAAGCTTTAGGACAGCCCGCAAACAATAATAAGCCGGTACCTATTAACTGGTTCAAGTTCACAGGTACCGGCTTATTATTGTTTTCAATATATTGATGTTACTTGATTATTTGGAATTCACAAGTCATTACAGCCGTGATTTCTTTATCCAATGAACTGGTATCGTTGATGCCATAGTCGGAAACTTCATTGGAATAGAGCGGTGTGATCTGAAAAACACCCATACGTGCTGAACGCAGGGCTCCTACCCGACTGTTGGTGTTTTTAGCAATCTGTTCGGCTCGCTTCATGGCATCCTTGGTGGCAAGAGAAAGCATCTCTATCTTGAGATCTGCTATCTTGGTGTAGAAATACTCCGGAGGCATGGATTGGAACTCAACCCCCTGGTTAATCAGATCAGTGGCCTCTCGCGACAAAAGGGTTATTTGGTCGACGTTCTTACTCTTGATCTCGACCGTTTGGTACAGTTCGTAGCTCTCTACCTGATTGCTGGTCTGACCGTTGGGCAATATCAAATACCGGGTACTAGTGCTGATCGATGAGAATACGATATTCTGGTTCGCGATACCTTTGCCTTGCAGATAAGCTCTCACCTTGTCCTGGCTCTCCTGCAGATTGCTGTAGGCTACTGTCATCTCTGGAGCCCGGGCAGAAAATGATCCTCTCCACACGGCCAGGTCTGATTTTATCTGCTTTTTGGCCGAACCGGTGATAGAAATGCTGTTGCCAGCCTCCTTGGCCTTAACAAAACTGTTGCCAGCAACATATGCCGACAACACCAGGCCAATGGCCAGGATAACTGCTACGATGATAAACGGCGAATTGTATTTCCCATTTTCATTCATTACATTATCCCCCCTTTCCAATCAAATCAATTACATATCTTGATATAAATACGAAGTCGTTTCGATATGCTTTCACTGGATTAAAGGCTTTACAATTTTGGATTTTGGATACATAAGATCATATGCACTTGAGCCTGGATTCAGTTGCTGAAATGAGACGGGAAAAGCCCGCTATTTCCATGATAATATTATCAATGGAGATCCGGGCTTTTGGCAATCGGAAAATATAACTCAGCAAAGTTCTAATAAAAGGCGACCGCCACTATGCTGACCAGGAAAGATGAGATAACTATGCCAACGATAATCAAAACCGTAATCTTTTGCCGACGGTTCTGCATTCCTTTGTTCATAAAGCTCATGGTTCTCCCTCCCCGAGACCTATTGTATATTTTAGATTAATAATAAGTAAAGCCCGGTTATACTAAACTTCTAACCAGGCTTTAATCGCATCTTAGAATTTCTTCTTCTTGCGGGCTGCCTCTGACTTCTTCTTTTTCTTTATGCTGGGCTTTTCGTAGTGATCATGTTTTCTAATATCCTGCATAACACCCGCCTTTTGGCAGGAGCGTTTAAATCTCTTAAGTGCGCTATCCAGGGATTCATTCTTCCCTACTTTCACTTCGCTCATCGTATCCCTCCCCTCATGACAACCAGGCTGCAATAAATGCCTTTATATTGTACTATCTATTAACGGTCAGCGTCAAGGATTAGCCGGGAGGCCAGCCAAAATGACGACCGCCTAGCAAATGATAATGGAGATGCATTACGGTCTGACCGCCCCACTCGCCGCAGTTGTTGACCAGGCGGTATCCCTGGTCAGCCAATTTCAAATCTCCGGCTAAACTGGCTGCAATCACCTGAATATGGCCGAGTACGGTTTCATCTTCTGGCTTTATATCCGCTAAAGAAACGATATGGTCTTTGGGTATTATCAAAACATGTACCGGAGCAGCCGGGTTGATATCCTCGATCGCGATCAAGGTCTCATCCTCAAAAACTACTTTGGCCGGTATATCTTTATTGGCGATTTTACAAAAAAGACAATCTGGAAGGTTCAAGACATCACCTCCTCATGTTCGTGTATCTCAGCTATTTACTCCTGTATATTCTATCAAATTAACGGACCATTACCAAATAATTTTTAAACAAATTATTGGTTTACAGAACATTTCCTTCAAGATGATCGTCATCATACCCTTGCAGGACGATTTTTACGGTTTTTCCGCGTTGGTCAAGGGTATCAGCAAAGCTTACCTCCATATAGTTTTCCGTAAAACCACGATAATGGTTCTCTCCGGTTTTTCTCTCAGCCAGCACCTCTACCTGACGCCCTAAGAAGCGCTGGCAAAATTCACGGTGCTTGGCTGCCGCCAAAGCCAGGAGTTTCTCACTTCGTTGCTGCTTGATCGCGGCCGTCACATCGTCACCCATGGCAAAGGCCTTGGTTCCAGGGCGGGGAGAATACTTGAAAACATGCAGGTTCAATAGGGGCAGATCACTCAGCAATTCATAGGTCTGGACAAAATCACTGTCGTCTTCGCTGGGGAATCCCACCATCACATCGGCAGCCATACCGATATCAGGTATTTTATCCGCGATACTCTCCAGCAGGCTCCGGTAATAACTACTATCGTATCGCCGCCTCATCAGCTGTAGAATCCTGTCACTGCCACTCTGCAAAGGAATATGTAAATGGCGACAGATGCGATTATCTTCTGCTAACAGAGCGATAAGATCGAGGGTGACTTCCAGCGGCTCGATAGATCCTGTTCGGAGGCGGTAGCTCCCCGGCACCTCTTCCAGCACCTTGCGCAGCAGGCGGGGCAGATTCCACCCCTCCAGATCCATTCCATACAAACCGCTGTGGATTCCCGTAAACACTATTTCCCGATAACCCATCTCCACCAAGTGCCGAACTTCAGTTACTACATCACCAGGCAGTTTGCTGCGCACCGGCCCCCGGGCAAATGGCACGATGCAGTAAGAGCAATAGCTCTGGCAGCCGTCCTGGATCTTGACAAAGGCTCGGGTTCTTTCGTGAATATGTGTATATAATACTGGCTTCAGTTTGTCTGCAGCAACGGGCAACGAAAGATCCGGCCTCTTGCTGCCGCCTTCCAGCCAGGATTCCACTATTTCAACCAGGCGTTCCTTCTGGCGATTGCCCACCAGCAAATCGATGCCATCCGGCATTTCCGGGGTATCATGACTTATCTGGGCCATACAGCCGGTGACTACCACCAAAGCGTCCGGACAACGCCTGACCGCCCTTCTGATAACCGCCCTCGATTTTCGATCACTAACATGAGTTACCGTGCAGGTGTTTATTATATAGATATCAGCCGGTTCATCGGGGCGCACCAGCTGATATCCCTGGTTCAGAAAATCCTCGATGATCGTTTCGCTCTCCACCTGGTTGACCTTGCAACCCAGCGTTTGAACCGCAAAGGTTTTCATTTCGTCACCCTTCTTATGTCATCTCCTATGCTTTCATATTATCCTAGATCACCTAGCTCATACAGGATAATACTCGCGGCCACGATTCCGGCCGTTTCCGTGCGCAGGATGCGGGAACCCAATGTAACGGTAGTGCAGCCGTGTTGCCGCGCCATCTCCACCTCAGTCGGGCTGAAGCCTCCCTCCGGTCCTACCAGTAAGAAAAGCTCTTTTCCGGCCAGTTCCCGTTCATTGCTCTTTAGATAATTCGAGATCCCGAGTTCCTGTTCCTTCTCATAAAGCATCAGTGCACATTTACCATGCATCTCCTGGCATAAGGCAGTCAATTCGATGACCGGCTTGATTTCGGGCACCACATTGCGGCGGCATTGTTTACAGGCTTCGACCGCGATCTCCTGCCAGCGCTCTACCCGTTTAACCGCCTTGTCGCCCTCCAGTCGCACTACACTCCGCTCACAGGCCAACGGGTATACCGCCTTGACTCCAATCTCTACTGCCTTTTGGATGATGGTATCCATTTTATCGCCCTTGCCCAAGCCCTGGACCAGGTACACACTGGATGCTGTCTCCCGATCAATATAGGCTTTTTCGATTACTTCCCCGGCGAGGCGGTCTCTTCCCTGTTCATTCAAACGCACCAGATACTCATACCCGCTGCCGTCAAAGACCATGACGCTGTCCCCCGCCCCCAGGCGCAGAACACGTTCGATATGACGAGCTTCGCCCGAGTCAAAAACCACCCGCCCAGCCCGAATATTCTCGCCAGAAACAAAAAAGCGGTGCACTCAACACACCCCCAGGTTTTTATTAGACGCAGATAACGCTGATTAATTGGATTTACGCTGAAAACTGTATAGTTTCCATCCACAAAAAAGGACTGCGTTAATCTTAAAATCTGCGTTATCTGCGTCCGTTCGTCCTTCTGCGTCTATTCCGTCTCCCTTTACTTCTTTCGGGCCGCCACGCCGACCCAGTCAATGTCGTTCAGGACCTCGACGATTTCGAAGCCGTATTTCTCCAACTGCTGCTGTACTCCTGGCCAGCGGCTGTCGACTATGCCCGAACCGAAGAGATAACCACCTGAACGCAGCACCGGTGCAGCTTCAGGAATCACCATATTGACTAGTTCCGCTGTAATATTGGCCAGAATCATATCAGCCTGACGCCCCTGGAGATTCTCGACAATATCACCTTCGCATACTTCGATACGATCCTGTAGTCCGTTGATCTTTATGTTTTCCCGAGCTACTATTATAGCCACGGGATCCACATCCATGCCAAATACAGATTTAGCACCCAGTTTCACAGCGCCAATAGAGAGGATGCCTGATCCGCAACCGGCATCGATAATGGTTTCCCCACCTTTTATGTACTTATCGATGAACTTGAGGCAGAAGCGGGTCGAGGCATGGATACCAGTTCCGAAAGCCATGCCCGGGTCCAATTCAATGACCACCTCGCCGGGTTGGACAGTATATTCCTCCCAGGAAGGCTTTATCACCAGGCGATCCCCGACTTTGAAGGTATGATAGTATTTTTTCCAGTTTTGTTCCCAGTCCTCATCCCGGACCTCGTCGATATATACCTTACATTCCACCCCGAAATTGTCTCTGACTATATCCAGGCAGGAGTAGATCTCATCTAATATCTCACGGTCCTCGTGAAAGTAGGCTTTTACAACAACAAAATTGTGATCAAGGAAATCCGGGGAAACTGAATCAGCCACCCAAGGTTCCTTATTGATGTATTTGCGCGCTCCCTGGGGATCTTCGATCACCACACCGCCGGACCCCAGACGATGAAATATCCCCGCAATCGCTTCTACGCATATTCCTCCAGTCAGTACGCTGATTTCTTTCCAATTCACTGCCGGCACTCCTATCCCATTGCATCTTTCATTTTATCGATAATCCCTTTTTCTTTTTTATTCGGCTTTTCATCATTATGAAAGCTCTGCAGCATTTCCTTCTGCTTCTTGGACAACTTTTTAGGAATGGTAACCTTGATGATTACCTTCAGATCTCCCTGGCGGTGGCTATGCAGGTAAGGTATCCCCTTACTTCTGACGGTTATCACATCACCAGGTTGAGTCCCCTCAGGTATGGTTAATTTGTGCGAGGCCCCCCCCAACAAAGGTATGTTCATTTCGCTGCCCAAAGCTGCCTGAACAAAATCGACCTCCACCGTGGTAATCAGAGTATAGCCATCACGTTTGAAAGTCGCATGTGGTTTTACACCGATACTGATAAAGAGGTCTCCGGGCGGGCCACCTCTGAAGCCTTGTTCTCCCTCACCTTGTATGCGCAGTCGTGAACCACTGTCGATCCCGGCTGGTATGCGAACATCGATACGACGGGTCTTTCTGGTACTTCCGGTGCCCTTGCACTCAGAGCATGGTTTCTCAATGGTCTTTCCTTCGCCGCCACACTTGGTGCAGGGTCGGACGGTCTCAAAACGTCCGAATGGCGTACTCTGAACCGTCCTGGCCTGACCGGTGCCCTGGCAGGTACTGCAGGTTTTTATAGGTGTTCCCGGTTCTGCTCCATTGCCTTTACAGTGTTCACATTGCTCTACCCGGGTAACCTCGATCTCCTTCTGAAGTCCGAATACCGCATCTTCAAAATTGATATCCATACGCAATTCACGGTCTGCTCCTCGCTGAGGACCGCTCCTGGCCCGGCGTCCGCCACCTCCACCACCGAACAGCAGATCGAAGATATCACCGAATCCGCCCATACCTTCGCCAAAACCGCCGCCAAATCCACCTGTTTTAGTAGGATCAAAGGCATCATGACCATAGGTGTCATAAGCCGATCTCTTTTGGGGATCGCTCAGAACTTCATAGGCATCATTTATTTCTTTGAATTTCTCCGAGGCATTTTCATCTTCCCGGTTAACATCGGGATGATATTTGCGGGCCATTTTACGATAGGCTGACTTGATCTCCTCAGGCGTCGCGTTGCGGGATACTCCCAGCAACTCGTAATAATCTCGTTTAGTGGCCATAACTCTTCACCTTCCTGGTCCAGGTATAATCAGGTTTTATTATATCATAATACCCATTTGAACAAGACGGCTCTCCTGCCCCCCTGTCAATGCAAAGGGACCGGAGAACCGTTAAGCTACGGGTTTTTAATTATTTGTCATCATCGGGAATGTTGTAATCAGCATCAAAGGTATTGTCATCACCAGGTGCTCCCGGATTGGCTTGCTCATACATTTTGGAACTAACTGCATATATGGCCTCGGTAAGCGCTTCCGTCTTGGCTTCAATGAGTGCCATATCATTTCCGGTCAGGGCCTCGCTCAGTTCAGCTTTGGCTGCCTCAATCTTCTCCTTGTCTTCGGCATCTATATTATCACCCAGGTCCTTTAGCGTCTTTTCTGCCTGATAGACCATACTGTCACCGTTATTCCTAACTTCAATCTCCTTGAGACGGGCTTCGTCTTCCTCAGCATAGCGTTCAGCATCATCTACCATCCGTTTGATTTCATCGTCACTAAGCCCGCCAGATGAAGTAATAGTGATCCTCTGTTCTTTCTGAGTAGCCAGGTCCTTCGCAGTTACATGGACTATGCCGTTTACGTCGATATCAAACTTAACCTCGATCTGCGGGACGTTGCGCGGTGCCGGAGGGATGCCGGTCAATTGGAAACGGCCCAGGGTCACATTGTTGCCGGCCAGCTTGCGTTCGCCCTGCAGAACATGAATGTCTACCGAAGTCTGGTTATCGGCGGCAGTAGTGAATACCTGGCTCTTGCCTGCCGGTATGGTGGTATTACGCTCGATAATGCGGGTGAAAACGCCACCCAATGTCTCAATACCCAGTGATAGCGGAGTAACGTCCAGCAGTACCACATCTGTAACATCACCGGATAACACCCCGGCCTGAATAGCAGCACCTACTGCCACAACCTCATCAGGGTTGATGCCTTTGAAAGGCTCTTTGCCCAAGAAGTTGCGAATAGCATCCTGAACCGCCGGAATCCGGGTAGAACCGCCTACCATCAGCACCTTGTCAATCTGTTCTGGTTTGAGACCAGAATCTTTCATGGCCTGGCGGGTGGGTCCCATTGTCTTCTCCACCAAATCAGCCGTCATGTCGTTGAACTTAGCCCGAGTCAGAGCCTTCTCCAGGTGGAGGGGGCCTTCGGCGGTTGCTGTTATATAAGGTATGTTTATATCAGTAGTCAGAACACCAGATAGTTCATGTTTAGCCTTTTCCGCCGCTTCTTTCAGACGGTGCATGGCCATTTTGTCACCTTTGAGATCCACACCCTGCTCTTTTTTGAATTCTTGTACCAGCCAGTCGATGATCTTATCATCGAAATCGTCGCCGCCGAGGCGGTTGTTGCCACTGGTAGCCTTGACCTCAAAAACCCCGTCACCTATCTCCAGAATGGATACGTCAAAGGTGCCACCACCTAAATCGAAGACCAGGATAGTCTGGTTCTCCTGTTTATCAAGTCCGTAGGCCAAGGCTGCTGCGGTGGGCTCATTAATGATGCGAAGCACCTCTAACCCGGCGATCTTACCAGCATCCTTGGTAGCCTGACGCTGAGAGTCCGTGAAATAGGCCGGGACTGTGATTACGGCCTGGGTGATCTTTTCACCCAGATAGGCCTCGGCATCAGTCTTCATTTTCTGCAGGACCATAGCGGAAATCTCCTGGGGTGTATACTTCTTGTCGTCGATATTTACACGGAAATCCGTGCCCATTTTGCGTTTGATCGATACAACGGTCCGCTCCGGATTAGTGATAGCCTGCCGTTTGGCAACCCGGCCTACCAGGCGCTCGTTGGTCTTGGAAAAGCCAACCACCGAAGGGGTTATCCTTTCACCTTCCGCATTGGGGATAACAACCGCCTCACTACCCTCCATTACCGCTATTACTGAATTGGTAGTACCTAAATCAATCCCTACAACCTTACCCATTTGTAATAACACCTCCATGATTTATCAAAAATTGATTTACATCTATTTAGTGCTTACCTTGACCAGACTGGGTCTGATGATCCGACCGTGCATGATATAACCCTTCTGCAGTTCCTCCAGTATCGTATTCTCTTCAAGGTCCGGGTTTTCTTCCACCACCAGTGCCTGATGG
The DNA here is from genome assembly GCA_012729835.1 of Syntrophomonadaceae bacterium. Taxonomy (GTDB): domain Bacteria; phylum Bacillota; class Syntrophomonadia; order Syntrophomonadales; family Syntrophomonadaceae; genus Syntrophomonas_A. The sequence continues at coordinate 20,196 of JAAYCK010000029.1, read as the reverse complement.
AATTGCGGATCAAAGATCTGCCCCCCGGTTTCGATAACAACTACGTCTTGCTCACGAATTATGTCCTGCAGACGCCGGTTAATCATCTCCACTCCTTTGCTAAGGCTCTCGTAGTCCCGGCTGGTACCTGCAGCCTGGATAGCTCGCTCTAGATCATCCATTACCGGCAACAGATTTTTAATCAAGGGAAGCATAGAATACTTCATGTATTCTTCCTTATCGCGCTGCATCCGTTTGCGAATATTATCGGCATCGGCCAGAGCCCGCAGGTATTGGTCGTAGTTCCTCTTGGCCTCCTCCTTTAGTTTCGCCACTTCCTCTTTTAACAGGGTCAACTCGTCTGGTTCCGGTACATACTGATTATCATCAGCAGATTCATCTGCCCTTTCCCCATCTATGTAGCCATTCTGGGGGGTATTGGCATCGCTTTTCTCCACTGCAAATCACCTCTAATCTAGGATATCGTCAGGTCATATTATTGATTCTGAATTTTTATTGGTGTTTACCTGAATACACTAAAACAGTTCAAATCCAGGTCCTGTGTATGGTAAAAGACGCCCATCCAGGGTGCACCTGGCTTCGTCTTTCGCATTTAGGATCTCTTGATAACATCTTCAACAATAGAGCGCACTGACTCGACAGATCCGGCAGCCTTCCAATACTCCATACGGACCGGCCCTATGAGACCTATTTTCCCCATTTCGCCAAGAGTCTTATACCCGGCGAATACCAGGCTCATCTCCTTGATATCCTCTACTTCATTTTCTTTGCCAATTCTAATATTTACGTCTTCGTTGATCTGGTCGGGAATGATATGGCGGAGGCGCTCATCTTCTTCCAGGATGGCCAATACCCGCTTGATTTTCTCAATATCCTTGAATTCAGGTTCATTGAGAATATTTAGCGCTCCACTTACCACAACTTTTTCACCTGCCGAGTTGTCGAGTAAATTATCGATAACATCAAGGACTCGATCAATGATCTGCTTTTTCTGTCTTAAACGGTCCCTCAGCAGGGAGAGATCGCTGCGTCTTACCTCACCGGGTTTCTTTCCACCCAGCACGTGGGTGAAAGTCTTACTCAACTGGTCGAGATCCTCCGTAGACACCTTATCGGGTACCTCGATCTTCCGGTGCATAATGACTCCGGGTTCAGTCACCATTAAAACCAGTGCCCGATTGGCATCGACCGGCACCAGTTGAATGTATTTGAAATCTGACAGGGTAATGGCCGGGACAATAACAAAGGAAGTATAGCTGGTGGCCTGCGCTAAAAAATTGCCTATAGATTGAGCAATCTCGTGCCATTCATGATTATTATCAGTCAGTACCTTCTGGAGCATCTCCATCTCGTTGTCTGAAAGATGTTCTTTTTCCATCATCCAGTCTACGAAATATCTAAAGCCTTGTTCTGAAGGTATCCGTCCAGCTGAAGTATGTGGCTGTTCTAGGAAACCCATCTCTTCCAGATCAGCCATCTCATTTCTGACTGTAGCCGGGCTGATCTTAAGATCATGCTTTTTTACTACCGCACGCGACCCAACCGGTTCGGCAGTCTCAACATAATCCTTGATTATGGATTCCAGAATCCTTTTTTTCCTCTCATCAAGATCCATATTATCACCTGTCTGTTAGCACTCGCCCCCGGAGAGTGCTAACTACTTTAACAAAAAAATATCATCTGCAAGAGTCTTTGTCAAGAATACATTCACGCCATAAATCGGCACAAAACTTCATTGGAGAGGAAATAGCCTGCTCTGGTCAAAAAAAGCCGCCCATGCTCAACTTCCAGCAAACCCCTTGCCCGGCAAAGCTCGATCACTGATTCGTATTGACGCGTAAGATCCACCCCGAAACGCACGGCAAAATACTCTAAATCGATGCCCTCCGTCATTCTGAGCCCAAGTATTAAGGCATCGCTTACCAGGCCGTTATCGTCCATACTCTCCAATTCCTCGACCGGGACTGCCCTATTAACCGACAAGTTCTCCAGATAGGCCTTGACGTCTGCTTGATTCCTCCAGCGGCGACCTCCCCCAAAGCTGACAGCTCCGGCGCCCAGCCCCAGGTAGGGTGCAGACTGCCAATAAAATATGTTGTGGCGGCACTCGGCTCCGCTGAGGCTCAGGTTAGATATCTCATACTGCTGATAACCTTTGCCGTTCAGGTAATCGATCCCCGAATAATACATCTGAGCTTCCAGTTCGTCATCGGGCAGGATCAACCGACCAGCTGCAGTCTCCCGGCCCATAGGCGTACAGGGATCCAACTGCAGCAGGTACATGGAGATATGGGCAGGTCGGCAGCTCACTGCCTGTTCCAGGTTATAAAGCCATCCCCTTATAGACTGCCCCGGAAGACCATAAATTAAATCCATATTATAGTTTTTCAGGCCAAGACTCTGGACCAGCTCAATGGTTCTGAACACGTCATTACTGCTATGGACCCGTCCCAGCATACGCAGCTCATCATCTGAAAAGCTCTGTACGCCAAGGGAAAGGCGGTTGACTCCGGAGCCCATTATTGATGATAGCTTTTCTCGATCCAGTGTAGCTGGATTGGCCTCCAGGGTTATCTCCGCTCCAGGATCGACCCTAAAACGTGAACGGACACGAGCCAGGATGCTTTCTATCTGCTGGCCAGCCAGCAAACTGGGGGTGCCCCCTCCGAAATATATGCTGCGGATAATAGTATCAGGCATTTTGGTCGCCTGCTGGTCTATTTCGGTAAGCAAGGCTTGGGTATACCTTTCCAGCACATCAGCCGAGGCTCCGGCCAGCGAATAAAAATCACAGTAACCGCACTTCTTGAGGCAGAAGGGTATGTGGATGTATATGCATTGTGGTAATAATGAAGCAAATCCTGAAGACAATCTGGTTCACTCCTTTAAACAGCACGGATAGACATCAGGATATGAAGGCGATGACAAGCGCGACGGAATGTTAAGGTGTAATGTTTGTAGGGGCGGATTCTATATCCGCCCCAACGTTTTTTGGCATAACGATTAAATATATATTGCCATCACTGCGGTTGGTTAGTCTTCTTCGATATTCATAACCTTTAAAAAAGCATCCTTGGGAACTTCAATATGGCCGATCTGTTTCATGCGCTTCTTGCCCTCTTTTTGCTTTTCCAGGAGCTTCTTTTTCCGGGTGATATCGCCCCCATAGCACTTGGCTAATACGTCCTTGCGCATGGCTTTTATATTCTCGCGGGCTATTATCTTACTGCCAATAGATGCCTGGATTATTACCTCATACATCTGGCGGGGAATAATGCGCCTAAGCCTCTCAGCAATAGCCCTGGCCCGGTAATAGGCCTTATCATCGTGGACGATAAAACTCAAGGCATCCACTGCTTCTCCATTGAGCATAATATCCACCTTGACTAGCTTGGAGACCTCGAAACCAGTTACTTCGTAATCAAGTGAAGCATAGCCCCGGGTTCGCGATTTCAGGGAATCGAAGAAATCATATAGTATCTCTGCCAGAGGTAGTTTGTAAGTCATCATAACCCGGTGAGGAGTCAAGTATTCCATGGTCACGAATACACCTCTTTTCTCCTGGCATAGTTCCATGATGCCACCGACATAGTCGTGGGGTGCCATTATGGATGCCTTCACATAGGGTTCCATTATTTCATCGATCTTCTGGGGAGCCGGCCAGTGGGTGGGATTAGATATATACATTTCACTGCCGTCGGTAAGCCTAAACTTATAGATAACACTGGGAGCGGTAGCCAGCAGGCTTAGATCATATTCCCGTTCCAGGCGCTCACGTACTATTTCCAGATGCAACAGTCCCAGGAAGCCGCAGCGGAAGCCAAAACCCAGCGCATCAGATGTTTCCGGTTCATAAAACAATGAAGCGTCATTCAGTTTCAGTTTGTCCAGGGCATCCCGCAGCCTCTCAAAATCACTGTTTTCGAGAGGATATATCCCGCAATAGACCATGGGCTTTACTTCCTGATAGCCCGGCAGTGGTTGATTGGCCCTGCGATTGGCACTGGTTATGGTATCGCCCACCCGGGTATCCTTGACGTTCTTGATCCCGGCCACCAGATAGCCTACCTCGCCGGCTTTAAGTTCAGGCACCTCGGTCATATACGGTGATACTACCCCGATCTCAGTTACTTCATATTCCTTCCCGCTGTACATCATGCGGATAACTTCACCCTTGCGCACCTTACCGGAGACTACGCGTATGTAGGATATAGCCCCTTTATATGAATCGAAATAGGAGTCAAAGATCAAGGCCTGCAAAGGAGCATCTTCATCTCCCTGCGGCGGCGGGACGCGTTCCACGATGGCTTCCATCAGGTCGACCACCCCGGTCCCCAGTTTCGCTGAAATGGGCATTATTTCTGCTATATCGAGGCCTAATACGTTTTCCATCTCCTGCATAACCGTCTCGGGCTCAGCACCAGGCAGATCGATCTTGTTAACAGCTCCGATGATTTCCAGGTTGAGGTCCATAGCCATATATACATTAGCCAGGGTCTGCGCCTCAATGCCCTGAGAAGCATCAACCACCAGCAAGGCACCCTCGCAGGCAGCCAGGCTGCGGGATACTTCATAGGAAAAGTCAACATGCCCGGGAGTATCGATCAGGTTCAGTATGTACTCCTCGCCGTCGCGGGCTTTATACTTCAGGCGCACCGGTTGCAGCTTTATGGTTATGCCTTTTTCGCGTTCCAGATCCATTTTGTCCAGGAACTGTTCGCGCATCTCGCGTTGAGATAGCGCCCCGGTCATCTCCAGCAGCCGGTCAGCCAGGGTAGATTTACCGTGATCGATATGAGCTATTATGCTGAAATTGCGTATTTTTTCCTGCAAGGGACTGCCCCTCCTCGGGATTTATTCGCTGGTTTCATTGATTTTGAAGTCTGCCATGAAATTATACCTTATTAGTCAACCGGGTTCAATTAATGGTCATGCAAAAAGGCTCGTTAATAGCTCTTAACAGTTCTTAACGAGCAAGATGAATTCTTATCATTGCTATACATCTGGCCTGAACACGGCGTTAAAGACCCGGCTAAAATCACGCAAATATGCCTCTGCCTGGCAGCGGCTGCTGGATACCTGACGGGTAACTCCCCGCTGCAAATCATACAGCCTGTCCCGGTCACAGACATAGCTTTGCCCGAAAACCTCCGCAACGATCGCGCTCTTTTCAAGCCCCAGGGCAAATATTGCTCCCTGCTCTTCCAGGGTGAGCTCATTGATGCTCTGGTTGCTGATATTCAATCCCAGTGCGACCAGCAAGAATACTCCGATTATCATAATTGCTTGAGAAAATCTCATTCTTCTGTTTTCTCTCCCAAGACCTTCACTAACACATCTGTGAACAACTCGGCGGCATATTCGGCTTCTGCTAATGTATTTCGGTCACTGCCCAATTCCAGCAATAAAGCTTGTGGGAAATACTCCTGATTATATGTGCCCGCTTTGGTCTTGATGCCCTTGAACAAGCCGGGATACATCTCTTCCCCGACTTTGCACAGATCCTCGGCAAATGACCGATTCTCCCGCCAATTAGGATGGGGCTTTCTTTCGTCAGTGCCCACAATTATTAGAATGCGCGCGCTTGGTCTGCCGTTAATATCTATAGTTTCACCGTCTTCCTGGCCAGGTATACTGTCACGATGAATGTCCAACAAGGCTAGCAGGTTTTTATGTGATTCGACCACAGATTTAACGGTTTCCCTTGATCGTGTATAACTCAGATTATAATCAGGACTATCATGCAGCCTATCAATATACTCCGCCTGCAGTCCGTATCTATCCAGATTGTCGGCCATGCTACCGGCAACCTCGCCGACCAGTCCCCACTTGCCATCAAGCCTGGCCTTGCCGCTGTCAGGAATATAGGTTTCAGCGCTATGGGTGCAGTAGAACACGACACTATGACCTTCAAGCTTTTTTGAATAATAGGCTGAATCCCCCCGGTCTTCCTGTTGGGAAAGCACTGGTTTCTCTTCGTTGTCTCCGCCTGTTTCTGCCGTATAGCGGACTGTACCGCGGGAAGCTAATACCCTCAGGTTGCTTTTCATCATATCCTCAGGAAGGCGCCGCGACCAGTAATTCTGCCAGGAATCAGCCCGCGCAGCTGCGGCCAGTCCGCTGTTGCTCCAGCCGATCAAACATGCAGCGCTATTCTCATCGATCTGCAATCTGCCCACCGGCTTCAGCCAAGCAGCAGTATCAGGTGTACTCCATCGGCTAAAATTAAAATCACAGGTCACACCCGCCACCAGAATCGCCAAAAACAACTGCATAAGAAATATTCCCTTGATAAACATCACAAAGTTATGTCTGCGCACCGCGGCCACCTCTCCCGGCTATCTTCCTATAAATCTATGGCCAGGGCCTGCTTTATAGAACATGGGCCAGGGTGGGCTGGGGCGATCCCACCAAAAAGCACAAAAGATACTCCCTTTATGCTTGCATTTTAAAAATGGCAATGCTATAGTATTTCTGTTAGCTTTCGAAGGAGGTGAAATTGTGGCAAAAAGTAAGACACCGGCCAAGCGGGCACGGAGAGCTGAAGCCAATCGTATAAGAAACAAAGCTCAGAAGAGCAGGCTTAAGACTACTATCCGTAAATATGAGGCCACTATAAAAGAAGTTAATGTGGATGCTGCCGGCGATAACCTTCAGCAGGCAATTTCCTTGATTGATAAGAGTGTTTCCAAGGGTATCATGCACAAAAACACTGCCGCCAGACGCAAATCTAAACTGGCCAAAAAGTTCAATCAGATTAACGCTCAGTAACCTGTCAATCAGACAGGTTTTTTTTTGCCCCGATATAGCTGATCATTTCAGCGTTTTACTCTGGTATTTTAATTCCCACCGCCAGGCTGTCTCAACAATATCTTCCAGATCATCATGCAGCGGCCGCCAATGTAATTCCGCCTTTATTCGTTTAGTGTCTGCTACCAGTTCTGGCGGATCGCCTTTTCTGCGTTCAAGCTGGCGAACCGGTATCGGGGCACCGGTTACCCTGCGCACGGTTTCCATCACTTCAAGCACAGAATAGCCGTGACCATATCCACAGTTATATATTCGGCTATCGCCCCCTTCCAACAGGTGTTCCAAAGATAATAGATGCGCATAAGCCAGATCCTCTACATGAATATAGTCACGTACACAGCTACCGTCTCTGGTCGGATAATCATTGCCATAAATATTAAGAAAAGCTTTTTTTCCGACAGCTGTCCGCACAGAAGCTGTTATAAGATGAGCAGCATCTTCTTTTCCCTCGCCAATTGATCCGCCAGGATCCGCACCTGCAACATTAAAGTATCTCAGGGCTACATATTTAAAATCCCGGGCATTGGATAGATCCTGCAGCACCTGTTCCACCATGGCCTTACTGCGACCATAAGGATTTATCGGTCTCAGTTCACTGGTTTCATTAACCGGAGTATGGGGGGGTATCCCATAGACTGCGGCAGAAGACGAAAAAATCATTTTACTGACCCCGTATTCACCCATAACCTTTAGAAGGTTGATCGTTCCGCTTACATTGTTTAAATAGTATTCCAATGGTTGTTGTATGGACTCAGGCACCGATATATAAGCTGCCAATTGTATAACCGCAGCTATATCATTTTCATTAAATACCCGAGACAATCCAGCAAAATCCAGGATGTCTCCCCGAATCAGTCTGCCGAATAATACTGCCCACTCGTGCCCACTCGACAAGTTATCGTATACTAGAATATTATAACCCCGTTCTCCCAGAAGCTTAACTATATGACTGCCAATATAACCAGCACCGCCAGTAATAAGTATTGTCTGCATTGATCCTCCCATATAAAAGTCTTCACTATATGGTTCTTACATCAAGGACATATATGGCACTACATAACTATGATGATCCAGGTGTTGATAATCGTTAAGAAGTGCATTGAATAACTGCCCGGTATCCAGGGCCACCTTGCCTATCTCCTGGTGTATTACAGTGCATATATACTTAGCGGCGGTTCCGGCCGAAACCAGGGCCAAATCAAAGTCATATCCCCGAACCCGCTCCAATACCTCGGGTATATTTCGTATTTCCACCGGATATATGCCCCCCACTACCCTGACGCCCTCCCGCCTTAGGAAAGCCTGAAACTCCGAAGCCAGATTACCTATCAATAAAATTCGCGGTTTAAAATCCGCCGGCAATCCATATTCCGTGCACAAACCCGGGTATTGACCAGGCAACAAAATCTTGCGCAGCCACCCCCCGGCATGCAGCAAATGATGTCCTGCCGAATCAGCCAGGGTCAAATCATTCAAAGTAATCTCCAGTTTTTGCAGGATAGTGAGAAAGATAGTCTGAAAGGCTCCCAGCAAGCGCAGATGCTCCTCGCTGCGCCCTGGCCGGTAACTGGTAGGAACCCCCACAATGCTGGCAGTCACCAATGCCTGTTGTGTGTAATCCCTGGCAAGCAGATCGGGGTAATCTAATCCGGACAGACGCAGGATTGAGCGCCAACGTTTTACCTCGGTCAGACCACCCGAAGCATTTCTTACTGAAACCTTGAATTGTTGATCCCGAATGATATTAATACCCGGCTGATAATGGGTCTTATCGCCCTGACCCACTTTATCGTCACAGCACAAGCGAGTCAGCATCGGCCCCCATTCGGTGATATCACAATCTATTGGAAAAATCACTTCCTGCGCCATAACTAGCAGCTCAGAATCGCCCAGGCGTATGAAGGAAAAACCTGCCCGGTTGGCCAATGCTCTGAAAACTTCGTCTGCCACCTGATCAATTCCAATGATTCTGCTTTCCAGCTCCTGGCGCTGTTGCGCAAGATGTTGGCGTGTCTGTTTTTGTTCCCTGCTGTTGTTGCTAATAAACTGTCTTCCGCCAGCCAGTTCGTGACGCAGCGCAGTTCCTGCTCTTATTATCAATGAGTTGCCACACCACCTTTAAATGCCTTGTGTCTCTGTATCTATGATATGAATACTTCTAATCCATGGTTACCATGACAAACCCGAATAGAAAAACCAATTCGATCTTTCACGCCAACTACTCCACCATGCATTAACCACCCTGGCCATGAATGATCTGGGCTTCTGCATCAGACCAGGGTGAAACTTATTGTTGGCAATTACAATGGACATGACCCTATTCCTGCTTATTTAAAAAATCCTTTTACCGAATTCTGGACCAGGTTTTTGTATCTTGGTTGTACTTATATCTCAGTGAGAAACTTTCATTATTTAAACCTATTACATCCACATCTACTGGTCTTGCCCCGACCGTAACAGTAGCAATTACGGTATTGGTATTTCCATCTATTACCGAGACATCATCAGATCCGGAATTTGCAGTATATACACGATTAGTATCTTCTTTAATACGTAAGGATACCGGATTGACCCCTACTGGAATCGTCTCGATGACAGTATTGGTATTTCCATCAATGACCGAAACAGTATTGGAGAAGAAATTATTAACGTAAATACGGTTGGTCGTTTGGTTAACTCTTGCGATTTCCGGCCTATTATTCATAGGAATAGTAGCGACCACGTTATTGGTGGTCCCATCAATGACTGAAACAGTATTTGAAACATCATTAGGAATATAAATATGATTGGTTACTGCGTTGATTCCCGGCAATCGCGGACCAACATCCGTTTGAATAGTAGCAATAACAGTATTGCTAGTTCCATCTATTACCGAAACATTGTTGGAACCATAATTAGAGACATAAATGCGGTTGGTAAGTGGGTTGATTCCAAGGTACCGCGGAGTAGTACCAACTGGAATAGTAGCGATCACGGTGTTGGTGTTTCCATCTATGACTGTTACATTATCCGAATTAACATTGGCAATATAAATGAGGTTGGTTACTGGGTTAATTCCTACATATATTGGTCCACTACCCACCGGAACAGTGGCAATAACCGTATTGGTGTCTCCATCTATGATGGAAACATCAGCTGAACCGAAATTGGCAATATAAATACGGTTAGTCTCTTGGTTAACTCCCGAAAATCGTGGATTAGCGCCTACCGGAACACTAGCAATCACAGTATTGGTGTTCCCATCGATGACTGAAACATCATTTGAACTAAAATTAGTGACATAGATGCGTTGGGTTGCTTCGTTAACGCTTTCAAACCGTGGTTGACTGCCCACCGGAACAGTGGCAATCACAGTATTGGTGGTCCCGTCAATAACAGATACATTATCTGAAAAGCGATTAACAACATAAATACGGCTTGCTCCATTTGCCATTCTTTATTAACTCCTTCTACTTTAAATTTATATACACTATGAAAAATAATCCCAGAATGCTAATAAAGTAACCGGAATTAGAAATGGATAGACCCTGGATATAGCATAAAGGCTGCACATAGAACCTTTATTTGTTACAGACCTGCTTCGCCTTCATTTGTTAACACTTTGCATCAATGATTCATATCTTATTTATGACAGTAGCAACCTGTTAGAAAGGGGAATAGGTTTAATATGTATTTTGTCGATGAATTATTTGGCCCTCCAGGTGTTCGCTATAGAACTGGACATTCCCGGGCACCTGCCAAACGAGGAATTCGCAGTTCCGGAGCAAGGAGTTCCGGGAGCAGGAGCCAGGAAACCGGGGATGTTATGCTTGCGGAGGGGCTTCCTGCCCAGAACTTAATTGGCGCCAGCCTTGCCGCCTGGGGTTACGTTTTTCAAATTAACACGCAAACGATTCCCGTAGGCGCTAATGTGAACTTCAGCAACAACGGCCCACTTAATGGCATAAGCCACACGCCTGGAACAGGTACCGTGACCGTTGACGCCGCTGGCACTTACAACATTACTTTTTCAGTTTATACCACGCAAAATAATCCTCAGGATTGGGCAGTGGTCGTTAATGGAGTGAATAGGCAAAGGTTTAATTCCGCCGGACAATCGATTTCCGGAACAACCTCCTTGGAGCTCAATGCCGGCGATAGGGTAACCCTTCGTAATGTTGCCACATCACCTGACCCGGCAACACTGCGCACCGTGGATTCTACAACCGCATATATACTAATATATAAAGTTGATAGTTAAAGCCTGCTTTTGATGGGACGAGTGGGCTAAGGGCATAAGTTCCTTAGCCTGCTGCCTACTGCTCGGGAGGCAGCGAGGGCAATATGGTCGGGATTTCAGGTCTGTCTATTATGAAGCAGGAGGTATTTTAAGTTGGCTATTCCACTGGTAACGGTATTGATGGCCGTCTACAATGGAGAAAAATACCTGGTTGAAGCAATTGAAAGCATACTTTCACAAAGTCTGCAGGATTTCGAATTCCTTATTATTGACGATGCCTCCACCGATACCAGCCGAAAGCTGATCAAGGGTTTTCACGATAAACGGATAAATGTAGTCAGTAACAGTGAGAACCTGCGACTGGCCGCTTCACTTAATCGGGGGATGCATTTAGCCCGGGGCGAGTACATTGCCCGGATGGATGCTGATGATATCAGCCTGCCTCAGCGCCTGGAAAAACAGGTCGCATATATGGAAGACCATCGTGAGATTGGCGTGAGCGGAACCTGGCTGGAATGCTTCGGTGATCTCACCGGAATCTGGGACTATCCCTGCGATTCGGCCACCATAAAGGCCGGTATGCTTTTTCAAAACCGGCTGGGTCACCCTACGGTCATTATGCGGCGACAATGGATGTTACGGCAGGGGTTATTCTATGACCCTGATTTCCTGGAAGCAGAGGATTATAAACTGTGGACCAAATGTGCTGAGCATTTTTCTCTGGGTAATGTTGGCGAGGTCCTCTTGAAATACCGCTGGCACAAGGGCCAGGCTTCCCAGGTCAACAGTCAGCTGCAATATAAATATCACAGCCTGGTCTGCCGGGATGAACTTCTGCGCTTGGGCGTGGAAGCAGGCGATGACGAACTTGATTTACACCTCGCCATCAGTTTTCTAGAACTGACATCTACCGTATCTCTTGCTGCCTGCCAGCAGTGGTTGCAGCGCTTGTGGGAAGCCAACCAGTACAGTGGGCACTACCAGCCAGAGGCTTTCATGGGGGTACTGGAGGATCGTTGGCATAAGCTCAATCAATTATACAATACAGACGCTGGCCGGCTTTTTGATTCACCAGCATGATTGCTATAGACAAACACCAGGTATTGTGAGCTGAATAGCCTGGGCTTATCTATCACATATCTTAACGATCATGGATTCCATCAAAATGTTATCATCCTGACTGCTGCTCTTCATGGTTATATCCAACTGGAGAAATAGTTCGAAAAAACCCTGCAGCTCCGCCCAGGTGAAGTGGCGGGCACAGCTTGTCATTTTCTGCACCGTGAATTCTTTCATGCCGGTAGCTGATACGATCTCCGCTTTGCTGTATCCCTGCTCCTGATAGTACTTGGCTTTACCCAGGCTGATAAACTGGCGTACGATCATGTACAGAAAGAGCAGCGGGTGCTCACCCTGTTCCCGTAATTGGTAGTAAGCCGCAAAAGATGCCGGCATGTTGCGATTAAGCAGGGCGTCGGTCAGCTTGAAGACCTTGATCTCCTCCTTGCTCTCCAGTTCCCTTTGCACATCTGCCGCAGTAATCTTTGCTTTACCATACATCAGGCTGATTTTCTCGATAAGATTCTCCAGGTAGTATAAGTCCTGACCACTGCGAGCCAACAGGCTTATTGCGTCAGCCGCTACCTGGCCACCTCGGGCCTTGAACTCATCGGCTGCCCATTTGTTGATATATTGTGGAGAGGCGGTCTTGTACTGCGCTGCAGTAGCCTGTTTGTCCAATAGTTTGACGATTCCGTTGCTGCCGTCATGCTCCGCCGAAGTTATTACTACTACCTGACCCTCATGAACTTTTTTCAGGTAATCATCCAGAACCTGTTTAAATTCATCGGCTTTGGCAACCTTCCGGCGGGATTTACCCAGCCAGGGCGGTCGCTTTACCACCACTAAACGCTGCCCGGCGAAAAGCGAGGAGTATTCCAAATTGCTCCGCAGCCCTCCCGGACTCAGGTCGTCCCCTTCCAGCATGACCAGCTCGACCTCTTCTCCACTGGCCTCCTGCATCCGCTGACGGATCGCTTTAATTTCCTGGTCAATCAGATAGGCTTCTTCCCCCCACAGGAAGTAAACATTTTCATTCTTCATAGTGATCTCTCTACTCTCAACAGTATTTCATCACTCTATTGCGTCAATATTATTCCTGATTAATTATCTTATGTTTACATGATAAAGGAAGCCTGGTCCTGTAACAAGTAAAAGAAGAACGGCTATTTACCAGCGCAGCCAGGCCATGATCCGCCCTGCCGTATAGCCGGGTGTAAGGATCAGGAGACGCGCTCGAGGAGGTGGGCTCAGTTGTTGCCATAGCCTTTTGAAGAACCAGCATCCCAACAGGGCAGCCAGAGCTTCGGAAACGGCGAAAGCCAGCCACACCCCTTTGAGTCCCATATGGGCAGGCAGGAACAACACCAGGGGTAAAAATGTGAGTATCTGCCGGAAAAGGGACAGCCACATGGCTTCCATGCCCCGGTCGACTGCTTGCAGGATAGCGGTAAGTATTATTATAGGTCCCATCAAAGGAAGTACCAGGGTAGCCCAGCGCAGGCTCTCAACCCCTAACTCGGTCAGAGATGGATTATGGGAAAAGAAATGCATGACCCAGTAGGGATTGAACTGTATATAGGCCCAGGGGATAGCTATCAGCACAAAAGCCACGGTACATGACTTGATCATGGTTTCCTTTACCCGGTCAGGAAGCCCCCCGCCATAAGCGAAACCGGCTACCGGCATAACGCCCTGATTTAGACCGAAAACGGGCATATAGACCAATGAGCGAATGCGCAGAAATATCCCCAGGACCGCAACCGCCAGTGAACCATAGGCTACCAAAACCCGGTTAGTAAAAATCATCACCAGCAGGGCGGAGATTTCCATGACCAGGGCTGGCAGCCCCACCCTCAAAATCGGCATGAGGATTCGCAGGTTTATAGAAAAATACTGATCTATCTTGAGCAGCAAGGGATGCCGTAGAACAAGTACCCCAACCGTCAGGGCGGCTGCCGAGAAATTACCGACCACAGTAGCAATAGCTACCCCGGAAAGCCCCAGGGCCGGGAAGGGGCCCCAGCCGAATATAAGCAGCGGATCCAGTGCTACGTTTACTATCAGACCGCCCAGACCTGTAAGCATTGGCCACAGCGTATCTCCGACACCCTGCATGATATTGGCCAATATGATAGCCAGGAAAGTAACAAGCGATCCAATAAGGATTATGGTCAGGTAGGTTTTGCTGAGAGCGAAAGTCTCCCGGCTGCACCCGGACCAGAGCAGCATCTCATCCAGGTAGGCGGTACCAAACCACCACATCAGCAAGCCCATTAGCACTGCAAGAAAAATCCCGTGCCAGGCGGCGTTCACTGCCTCCCTCTTGTGCCCCTCCCCCAGGGTTCGTGCTATGTACGAAGTCAAGCCGATCCCGGCTGCCGAGCCTATAGCGGTGATAAATATCTGGACAGGAATGGTTAGGGTGATCACTGCCAGGGGGACTGCACCCAGCAAACTCACAAAATACGTTTCCACCAGGCATAACAGTGAATAGATCACGTTGCCGGCCATGGCCGGCCAGGAGAGTTTCATGAGCAGAGAGCCGGTACTACGGGTTAACATGTCATAGCGATTAATGATTACCCCTCCCCGCCCAAGAATCCTTCTATCAGATTATGTCAGGGCCAGGTTAATTATTATCACCGGGAATGAGGATAGCCCTTATGCCTTTTCTGGTATAGTAAATATTAGATATCAGAAAACTTAGAATGAATTGATTTCATACTGGGGTAGTCGACTGCCCCAGTTGGAGGAAGCTTGATGTTGCTGATTAAAAACGGAACCATAGTCACCATGAACGATACCCGTGAAATAATCCAGGGTGATCTGCTGATCGATGGGGACCGCATTCTTGCTGTGGGCGGAACGGAACCTATCCCCACCCATGAGATCACCGTTATCAATGCTGCGGGGAAACTGGTCATCCCCGGTCTGATCCAAACCCACACTCACCTTTGTCAAGCCCTCTTCCGCGGCCTGGCTGATGATCTGGAACTGCTGGATTGGCTCAAACTGCGTATCTGGCCGCTGGAAGGCAGCCATGATGCCGAATCCATATACTACTCAGCCCTGCTGGGCTGCGCCGAACTGCTGAGCGGCGGTACTACCTCCATCATTGACATGGCGACAGTCCATCACACCGATTCCCTGCTGAATGCAGTCAAATATGCTGGCATCCGTTACCTGGGCGGGAAATGCCTGATGGACTGCGGCACTGACGCACCGCCCACTTTGCTGGAAAACCCCACGGATGCTTTGCAGGAAAGTATGGATCTGTGGGAGCATTGGAACGGAGCGGAAAATTTCCGCATTCATTATGCCTTGTGTCCGCGTTTTGCCGTATCCTGCACTCATGGACTATTATCTGAACTGGCGGCTCTCTCCCGGCAGCATGCTATACCTATTCACAGCCACGCCTCGGAGAATCGCGGTGAGATAGCGATGGTGGAAAAAGCCACTGGTCATCGCAATATCATGTATTTAAATAGCCTGGGATTGCTGAATTCGAATACAGTATTGGCCCACTGCATCCATCTGGACCAGGTTGAAATGAGGGTGCTAGTGGATACCGGCACCAATATCGCTCATTGCCCGGGTTCCAATCTCAAACTTGGCTCGGGCATAGCCAAGATACCTGACTTGTTAGCAATGGGTGCGCGGATTTCACTGGGAGCTGACGGGGCCCCCTGCAACAATAACATGTCGATGTTCATGGAAATGCGCCTGGCCGCCCTGATACAAAAGCCCCTGCATGGTCCGAGCTGCATGCCGGCCAGGCAGGTTTTCGAACTGGCTACCCGAGGCGGGGCCAGGGCTATGGGAATGGAAACTGAAATTGGCAGCCTGGAACCCGGCAAAAAGGCTGACATCGCACTGATTGATTTAAAAGGCTGGCATCACCAACCCCGGGATGCTGCCAGTGTTTACAGCCACCTGGTCTATCAGGCGTCGGCCGGAGATGTTGCCGCCACCATCGTTGACGGCCAAGTGCTCTGGCAGGACGGCCGCTTAACTCATTTGGATGATGAGGACATCCATACTGGAACCGCCAGCTCTGTCCAGCGCCTGTTGAAAAGAACTGGTCTGGCATGAGCCCTCACCCATTTAAGGCAAACCAGCCCCTATTTGTCTATGACATCTGATCGATTCCATAAAAGCGGCTTGGCATGATAATCAATACAGGCAGGAATAACCATCGGCATGTAGAAGATAGCAAACAAGAGATGAATAATGAGGAGGACGGCCTAATGGATTACACTTCCTACGAAACCCTGAAGATCGAAATGGTAGAGCCGGGAATAATGATGGTCACCCTGAACCGGCCCAAGCAGCTTAATTCTCTCAGTCATCAGATGACAAGAGAGCTGACTGATTTATGGGCTAAACTCAAACACGATGTGGAGACCCGCGTGATCCTGCTGAACGGAGCTGGCGAAAAAGGCTTTTGTGGGGGTCTGGATGTCGTGGAAAATCTATATCCCGAGGAATTGACACCCGTAGGCTTCTATGACTTTCAGAGCCGGCTGGGCGAACTGGAACTGGCCATGCGGCAGATTCCCCAGCCTATCATATGCATGGTACACGGAGCGGCAGCTGGTGCTGGTTTCAGTTTCGTACTAGCTTCCGATATCAGGATCATTTCTCCGGATGCCAGATTTTCTGCCTTTTATGTCAATACCGGAGTCGGCGGAGCCGACATGAGCTGCAGCTACTTCCTGCCCCGTATCATCGGCATGGGCCGCGCCTATGAATTCATGCTGACCGGCCGCTTCATGGACGCCAATGAAGCCATGAATCTGGGGCTGGCCTCCAAGTGTGTGGAACGCGACCAGTTGCTGCCGACCGCACTGGAAATGGCGCGTGACATAACCAAAAAGAGTTACCTGGCTATACGGCTTACCAAAGAAGCCATCAACCAGAATATTGACTGCGCCGGTTTGGAGGCAGCCCTTAAGATGGAAGACCGTAACCAGACTATCATGATCCTGCACAATCAGATGACCGGCCGCGGCAAAGCGTTTGCATAAAACGAATCGTCATAAAACTATTCGAGGTATCAAGAAAATACTTCTTGATACCTCTTGCCTTTTCATCATAAGTACTTGTTCCCGTAATTGGCTATATTTAACCCATGTGGCTTATTCTCTCCAGCAATCGAGCCCGGTAATCAATATTAGCGTAGGCGGGATCATTGGGGTGGTCTGCTTTGTCCTGATTGGTACGGGCGGTCGCATTGTCCAGCATGGACTGCCGTTTGTTGGCCCACTCTCCGTCAATACTATTTGCAAATTTATTTAAGGCATTTCTGCCCTCCAGCAGGCCTGTTCGGATATAGGTTATGGCAATCTTATTCTGCTCCAGTATTGCTTTAAAGTTATACTTTTCTTTAATCTTAGCTTTGGTCGATGCTCGCATAGCCGCAATTTCTCCCTGGCTTTTCTTGAGCTCCTCCTTTTCCATGACCGCAAAATCCCCATATACCCGATCCAATATTTGTTCGTAGACTTCTTTGGCCGTCTTGAAGATATTCTCCGGTTTTATTTTCTCGATGATATCTTCACGATATTCGTTGCTCTGATTAGTTTGCCACAGGCTTTTTAGTTTGTTGTCGATATTATCGATCAGGGTGAGCTGTCCAGTATCGCCCGTCATCCAGTTGCCAATGTTGCCTGATAAAGCCCGGTCCTCAAATCCCATGAAGCAATCGATTGCTGTCAGTTTGCCCACCTTTTTCATATACTCGGCATCCTTCAGATAATAAAAGATATCCTTCTGATTATCCTGTGCGTTGCCCCGATTAAGCATATTGTTTCTGGCTCGTTCAGCCAGTTTATCTCCGTCAACCCCCTTGGCGAAGGAACTAACATATATCGGACCGGATGCAAACCCCTCCACTCTATTATTGATGGCTCGTTTGTGTGAAGCCACGGCGGCATTCCACTTGTGGTCCGTACCGACCTTCTTTTCGGCTATGGTATCTCTCATGTTCAATCCCATTTTTTTAAAGCTGCTCAGGTCTGCCTTGGTCTTAATGGCAGTGACAATCTGTTCCCGTTCTTTATCATCCGCCTTGAACATTCTGGCAGAGGCTATACCCATAGTCTCCTGCATATCGGCGATAAGATCATACAGCCCGGCATCTTCCTGGGCCGCATTACCCACCTTTACTACCAGCGGGTCGCCCCCGCCGTCAAAGAAAAAACAAACATGGCGGTCAGGATCGCCAATAGTTGTAACATTGGATGTACTGCCCCAGGGCACCGTTTTGGCAGCCAGAACCTCTTCGGTTTGCCATCTCTGAACAACCGGCTTGCTTGCTCTTTGTATCGGGCGCTGCGCAGAAAGTTCGTTATCACTTGATAATGCGCGGCTGCCCATGGTATCAGCTTCCCTTTCCAGTGACGTATCATCGTTTATATTGAAACCCCTCATTTGCATAGTAGGAGTCACCCGACCCTGCTTCTGCTGAACCACGTGCCAGGCTTCATGGGGGAGGTGTCTTTCCTGTCCCGGGGCTACGTGTATGTCACTGCCCTGGGTATAGGCATAGGCCTGCAGAGTACTGGGGACCGATGAATTGTAATGCACAGTGACATCATCCATAGCGATGCCCGATAAGCCTTCGATCCCCGCTTTGAGGTTATCCGGGAGTCCGGTTTGGTTGGCTTGCCTTTGGACTGGCGCTTCTTCAGATCCTTTGGTTTTTGCATATAGCTGGCGCACGGCCCGGTTCCCGATTAAGCTTTGTAACTGCATAACATCATGGGATGATAAAGTGTTCGTGCCAAGTTGGGCTTTTAGTAATATTGACTCAGGGATTAAAGGGTTTTGTTGAACAGTATTAGATTGCTTGCCTGGCTGAGGCTGTTTAACTGATGATCGCTCAATTTTTTTATGTTCTGACATGGTATCATCTAACCCCTTTCGCATTTCTCACCCTGCTATGTATAGCGATAATGATTCTTGGTTCTGGGAATAAAATCTTTCACCTTAATAATATCACTCCCGAACATATTTCAGGACAATAAAGTACATTTTGTATTTCGAAAAAGTGGTTTCTCTGCACATTTAACATCAGGCATCCTCAAATGGTGAAGCTGATTTTATCCAGCGCTGAAAGCTGGAATTCCTCGTTTGCCCATAGAAAAACTCCCCTCTTAGTACTCCTGATTTCTTGTTATTTCAGGTGTCTACTCAAAGGGGAGCTTATCAAATAAGACAGCCTCGGATTAATACTACTAAGCACATATATATTTAGTATTTAAGATGGCCGCGTTCTCACAGCAATGACACCTAAGCCATCGCCTCCCGTTTGTCAGGGTTTACCCCAGCATGAGTTTTTCCAGGTCCAGGGGTTGAATGTGCTGTCCGTCCTTAAATGCACGCATATTGCCGCCGGAGATTTCGTCGATCAGGATGATTTCCTGGTTGTCTCCTACGCGGCCAAATTCGAATTTGATATCGTACAACTCTATACCCTTCTTGCCCAGTTCCGCCTTGATTACCGCGCCTATCTGCCGAGTAAGCTTCTTCAACACCTGGTATTCGTCTTTCGAGAGAATACCGAGCATTTCCAGTGCGTCATCAGTGATCGGCGGATCACCGCGATCATCATCCTTTAATGTTACTTCAACAAAGGCATCCAGCGCCTGTCCCTCTTGAACATAATCACCATAGCGGCGCAGGAAGCTGCCTACGGCGCGATAACGGCAGATAACCTCCAAACCCTTGCCAAACAGAACAGCTGGTTTGACAGTCATAGTAGCCGCTTCAATATCGGCATCGACGTAATGGGTCGGGATGCCCTGCTCTTTTAATGCCTCAAAAAAGAATTTGGTCAGGCGCAATCCGGCTCGGCCAGCTCCTTCAATCGTCAGTCCCACCGTATTGGAACCAGGATCAAAGACCCCGTTCTCTCCCGTGGCATCATCTTTGAACTGCAGCAAATAATTGCCGTTTTCAAGTTGATATACGTTCTTGGTTTTACCCGTATAAACTAATCTCATGATCACTTTCCTCTCATAAATAACTGCTAAAATTATACCTGTATGATTTTTTAGAAGCAACAGGGTAAGCGGATGCTGCAGCCCTCTTGGTGACAGTTC
>JAAYCK010000028.1 GCA_012729835.1 Syntrophomonadaceae bacterium | reverse complement strand
CTGCGCCGGCGGTTACCGGCAGCACCCCTACCACTGACACTACCCCAACCTGGAGTTGGACGGCAGGGGGCGGTGGCAACGGCATCTACCGTTACAAGCTGGATAACAACGATTTGAGTTCGGGAGCAACGGAAACCGCCGACTCTGATTACACGCCGGGCAGCGCCCTGAACGAGGGAAGTCATACCCTATATGTGCAGGAACGTGATGTAGTAGGTAACTGGTCAGCCAGCGGCAGCTTTGTCATCACCATTGACGTCACTCCGCCGGCTGCGCCGGCGGTTACCGGCAGCACCCCTACCACTGACACTACCCCAACCTGGAGTTGGACGGCAGGGGGCGGTGGCAATGGCACCTACCGCTATAAGCTGGATGATAACGATTTGAGTTTGGGAGCGACGGAAACCGCTGCTTTGAATTACACGCCGGGCAGCGCCCTGAGCGAAGGAAGTTATACCTTATATGTACAGGAACGTGACGCGGCGGGTAATTGGTCAGCCAGCGGCAGCTTTGTCATCACCATTGACAATACCCCACCGGCTGCGCCGGTGGTTACCGGCAGCACCCCCACCACTGACACTACCCCGACCTGGAGTTGGACGTCAGGCGGGGGAGGCGGCAACGGCATCTACCGCTACAAGCTGGATAACAACGATTTGAGTTCGGGAGCGACGGAAACTGCTGCTCTGGCTTATACCCCGGACAGCGCGCTGGCGGTAGGGAGCCATACTCTTTACGTCCAGGAAAGCGATGCGGCGGGCAATTGGTCGCTAAGTGGCAGTTTGGCTATCGTAACAGAAAATGATACTACTGCGCCCAATGCCGGTGGGGGCGGAGCAGTAACCGCGTCTAATGCGACTTCCAGTACTATTGACTTGATCTGGAGCGCAGCAACGGATAATAATAGTCAAGCAAATAAACTTGAGTATAAAGTGGTGCGTTCCGCTAGTAACAATATAAGCACGATAAGCGATGCCGAAGCTAATGGAATTATGGTACAGGATTATACTACCAACCTGACATGCAAGCAGGTTAGTGGACTTAGCGCCAGTACCACCTATTACTTTAATGTACTGGTCCGAGACGAAGCCGGGAATAAAAACATATATAACACCACATCCCTGGCAACCACAGCCCAATCAGATAGCGGCGGCACTGGCGGTGGAGGCAGTGGGGGAAATACAGCCTCCGTGGTAAACACTACTACCGGCTCGGCACTGATTCATCCCAATTCAGGCGGTAGCGTTGCCCTGGGGACCGAAGCAGAAGTAAAGATTCCAGCCAATGCCATTCCCGGCAACACGGCCCTAAGCGTAACGGTTGACCGGGTGCAGGGTCCGGTAGTGCCTGCTGGTTTCATGGTGCTGGGCAATGTATATGAAATGAAGGTAGCCGGGCAAAGCAGCTATCAGTTCAACCAACCGGTGACCCTCAGCTTTACCTATGATCCGAGCCTGGTGCCTCCGGGTTTCAGCCCGACTATCCAATACTATGATACTGATACTTCGCAATGGATTGATCTGGGCGGAACCGTATCAGGTAATACCATTAGCATAACCACCATGCATTTTACAAAATACGCGGTGATGGTCAAAAAGTCGGGAGAAAAGGATCCGCCTATTACTCCTGCCGTCAAGGAGTTAAGTGATATAAAGGGACACTGGGCTGAGACGGCGATAAAACACTTGGTTGGCATGAAAGCGATTACCGGATATCCTGATGGCACGTTTAAAACTGAAAAAGCCATTACCAGGGCCGAGTTTACCGTTGTATTGGTTAAGGCTTTGGCTATGTCCAGCACAACGCCAAAATCATTTAATGATGTTAGCGGCCACTGGGCTGAGAATTACATTTCGATTGCTGCAGCCAATGAAATAGTCAGCGGATACAATCTGACCACTTTTGGTCCTAACGATCCGATTACACGGGAGCAGATGGCAGTCATGGTGGCTAGGGCGGCTAAACTGGATAAAAAGGCCGGAGCTTCTGGTTATGTAGACGCTGAGGAGATTTCCAGTTGGGCAAAGGATTATATCAACAGCGCAGTTGAAAAGAAAATCCTTAGTGTAGGTGAGGATAATTGTTTCAGACCCAAGGCTTATGCCAGTCGTGCCGAGGCAGTAATGATTATGTATCGGGTATTAACTCAATAGCGAGTCACTTATACCCGGAGATGATTAAGCGGGGCTGGCCATGCTGCCAGCCCCGCAGTTTGCGTTTGTTCCGCGACATTAGCCATATTGTTCTATTACAAGAAGCCTAATAAACAAATTTGTCGGGGTTGCATATGAAATATGGCACAAAATGCAAGTGAACCCATCATAAGACGTAAATCTATATAAAAGAGTGATTGAGAGGCGGGAATCAATTGAAGAGTAAAACCAAGAAACTGCTTATTGGATTGATTATTGGGTTTTTCGTTATGGTATTATTGCGGCTGACCTATCTGATGATTTATGAACCATTTGAACAGTCCCAACCACAGGATGTGTCATTTCCTGCAAGCTCCTCTTCAAACTATAAAAGCGAATCTTTTGGCAAAATACGCAACATAGCAACCAACACTATTCAGCAGGTGGGGTCCAGTGCCATCCAGGCAGGCCAGGTAGTCAATACTATTGTTCAAAAGTATGAGAAGATAGGCTATATAGATGCCACCAGCACCAGCTTTGTTCGCGATGAAAAAAGCCTCCGGAAGGTCATTCAGAAATATAATTGCTTGAACCAGTATGAACAGAACACTGGCCTTACAGGCTCTCGCGTACTGAGAATAGCGATTGGAGTAGAACCAGATAGATTTGATGCTGTAGTAAATGAAATGAAAAAGATTGGTAAGCTTACATCCTTTGATGTAAGTACTTATGACAAAACCACCGAATACCGAGAACTACAAGCCCAAAGAGTCTCGCTGGAAACATCCAGACTTGCCCTGGAAGCACTAAAAGAAAAGGGCGGCAATATTAATGAATACATCAATTTGGAGAATCGAATCATGGAGCTTGACAGCGAGCTCCAAACACTGGGCGTGAACATCGGTGATTACGATAAATCAGGCAATTTCTGTACCATCAAGTTCACCATTTCTGAGAACAAAGAAATAGAAAAGATTCCGTTTATGACCCAAACCATGCATGCGTTTGAGTGGGCCATAATGTACTATCTACTCTTCCTGGTAATACTTATTCTAGCTTCCCTGGCAGCTCTGATTTTGAACAAAACTTATGAAGCAGTGAGAACTTCGGTAAAGCGCGGGGAGAATAGGACGTTGGAAGAATAGGAGTGGATTTACTATTATTCGGTAACTACGGGAGCAGTTTCACCAATATCACGGCGGCTTCGGCTCGAGTTATATTATTTTTGGGCTGCAGGGTTCCGTCAGGATAACCGGTGATGAAACCGGCACTTACTGCGGCAGCTATACCCGATCTGGCCCAGGGGGATATTTGGTCACTATCAGTGAACTCCGAGGCTTTTGCAGAATCTACCGGCTTAGCAGCACGCGAGATGATTACCGCTGCTTGTTCGCGGGTGACGGGGTTATCGGGGCCAAAAGTGTTTTGGCCTAAGCCCGCGATGAGGCCATAAGCGCTAGCGATGGCTATACTATTCTTGGCCCAATGGGAGGCGGTATCGGTGTAGTAGTTTCCGGGTTTGGCCTCCAGTTTTAATGCCTTGACCAGCATTACGGTGAATTCCCCACGATTAATAGTCTGATTGGGACGGAAGCTGCCATCGGGATATCCCGCTATAACACCGGCCTTGATTAGCTTAATAATGCTTGCCCGAGCCCAGTGGCCAGCAATATCACCAGGAGAAACCAATTCAGGCTGGGGTTGAGGGATAGGTAATTTATCACTGATCTCTTCGCTGTTCTCGCCGGAGGGCTTGCTGCCCTGATTTCCTGTCGAAGGCGAGCTGGAACTTCCTCCACTATCACCTGGTGTATTAGTGACTGGGGATGATGGGTTGGTTACGACAACACTGGTAACTGCCGAATCATTTCCTTGTCCGACCGTTACTTGGAGAGTGCCGGTGCAATTTTCCGGAGCGTTGAAAGTATCGGTATAGTGACCAGTATTATCTGCTTTTACGGCGTTAAAATAGAGGATGCTGCCATTCTGGTCAATGGCGCGCAAAGCGGCCCAATCACCCGGGGTGGTGGTGCCGGAAACACTAATGGTATCGCCGGCCTTGGCGTTGTTGTTGCTGACCTGTACGTCGATCGCTGAGCACACTCCGCCAGTCCCCATATTAGTGAAGAGAAAAAGCAATACCAACAAACCAATGCTCAGCGGTGCATAGTGTTTCATCATGACCTCCTTGTGATTTGACCAATTAGAATTATTGTTGTTCAACTTAATCTCTGTAAGCGTTTTACATTAATATAATAGTAACATTAAACTATATTCTGGAGTCATAGGAAAAGTAAGGGTTCGAAGGATAAAGTGCATTTTGTTATGGGGATTCTTTCGGTGCGTTGCTCGAAATAATAAGCACAGCTTGTGCTGTGCTTGAGAATTATAGTCGGAGGGCAGTTATAATCTTATGATGCTTACACGTCTTTCAACTTAGCTTTACCCTGATCAGGTTCATAAGTGAATTTCAAATAGGTCAGCAGCCAGCGATCTGGGTTTTCAAATTTGCTCACCGTAAGTATCCCGCTGTTAGAATAGGCATATCCGGCGCTGGTATACCAGTCAAACTCGACCTTGAAAGTAACATCGCCTTTCTCATCTACTGATTCGCGGGTGACCCGGTATTTTTCCACCCACGGGCTGGAAACGCCGGTCACCCAGTTGGTCTCTTCGAATTGTTCCAGGTACTGTGCCCGCAATTCATCGTTCATTATAGCATATTGCCAGGCGCCGTTTCTGGTCTTGATAGCCTCGGCCCATGAATAGGCGGCTAGATCCGGGGTTCGCGGAGCCAGAGCAGTCTCCAGCAGCTCAATGCGGCGCTCAGTCAGCCAATCGGTATGCTTTGACGTATTGTAGATACTTACAGCTGATGTTATCAGCAGCAAGAGTACCCCGCCCAGAATCAAGTATTTCTTCACCCGTGAGTCCCTCCTTTATTTTAGAATCACGCCATCTCTTATAGGATATGAAGCAAAATGAATTTGTAGAATTTTCTTTATCAGCGGCTACCGGACGCGAATAGTTTCAAAGTTGGTATACTTTCCCCATAAAAGGAAACAATACTATCCAGCAAATGCTGGGAGTGAATGGTTTGCCTAAGATTCGTCCGGTATGCGGGGTTATCCTCGCTCTTATGATCGCGGTTTTCTGCTTTAATCCACAGGTTCGTACTCTGCTCAGCCTACCCGAATATCAACAAATGGTAGTAGGGGAATCGAGCCATATCGATCTGGACCTACCGCAGCAACTGGAAAACCGGCTGGTTATGCAGGTCACAAAACCGACTCACAGCGTATTCTCCAATCCAGTAGATCCTGCTGTGACTATCAACCGTGATGCAAAAGGATATGAAATCGTTGCCCTAAAACCGGGACAGACCAGTGTGCAGTTCACGCTGCTGGGGTATATCCCGGTAAAGTCGATTGCGGTTAAAACCTTACCGCCCCGGCGCTTGGTAGTCGGCGGGCATTCCATCGGGGTGATGCTACAGTCCCGAGGAATTATGGTGGTGGGTTTTGCACCGATTACCAAAGAAAATGGGACGAAGGAATATCCAGCCAGGGATAGCGGGGTGCAGATCGGAGACCTGATAATGCAAGTTAACGGGAAAAGGGTAACCAGCGAGAACGATCTGGCCAGGCTAGTAGATAATACGGGGGATGGGCAGTTGGTGCTTAATATAAAACGGCAGGATAGGTTTTTGACTCGGTCGATCAAGGCTATTCCCTGCCAGGAAACCGGGCGCAGGCGCATCGGGCTATTTGTACGTGACGGTATAGCAGGGGTTGGCACCCTTACTTTTTGGGATCCAGAGAGCAAAGAATATGGAGCATTGGGCCATATAATTCTGGATGCTGATACCAGGCAGGGCGTAGAAGTATTAAAAGGCAAAATTGTAAGCGCTTCTGTTCAGACCTTAAAGATGGGGAGCCCGGGACAACCGGGGGAAAAGATAGGGGTCTTCAATAATAGCGGACAGGTAGCAGGAAATATCAGCAGAAATACAGGTTATGGTATCTTCGGCACCACGTCAGTTGATATCACTAATCCCTTAAACGATTATCCATTGGAAGTGGGATATGCACATCAGGTCAAGACCGGACATGCTGAAATATATACGGTCATTAATGGAGATCAAATCGAAAAATTCTCAGTTGTTATTGAAAAGGTTTACCCGCAGAGGCAAAACGGAAAAGGCATGGTTATAAAGGTTGATGATCCAAGATTGCTCAGCCTAACTGGAGGTATAATACAGGGGATGAGCGGAAGCCCAATTGTCCAGAATAACAGAATTATAGGTGCGGTAACGCATGTCTTTCTCAATGATCCCCAACACGGCTACGGCATTTTTATGGATAATATGTTGTCGGAAATAGAGCAAAATAAAATCAGTTCAAAAATATTTTCGACAAAAAATCCGGTCACTGGTATAAACAAACTAGCATTTAAACTGAATTCTGATTATAAATAATAATAAATGTATATATATGATCTTGTATAAACATGTATCTTTTTGGGTAGGCCTGATAGATAATAGGTTAATTTGATAACGAATAAAAAAAGGAAAAGCCGGCTGTGCCGTCGAAAATCGTTTTAGAAATAGATGCGAAGCATTTTTATAGGATGGGGGGAAAACAATTAGTATGTTCGAGGAAACCAAGCAGATCAAAGTACTCATTGCAGATGACAATCGGGAATTTTGCGGAATCCTAAAGGACTACTTCACCAATGATCCAGATTTTGAAATGATCGCAGTATGTGCCAATGGCATCGAAGTATTAGAAGTTGTAGAAAAACAGCAAGTCGAAGTCCTTATACTCGACCTGATCATGCCGTATATGGACGGTATAGGTGTACTAGAGAAAATGAACCATCTCAATCTGGAAAAACGCCCCAAAGTCATTATCCTTACTGCTTTCGGACAGGAAAACATTACCCAGAAGGCGGTTCAATTGGGAGCTGACTACTACATACTCAAGCCGTTTAACCTACAGGTGTTAGGCGACCGCGTACGGCAGGTAGCCCGTGACATTCAACAGAGCCGTTCTGAGAATTCCACACCGATCTCAGTATTCGCCCGTCCGACTGCTGTACCCAAAAATTTGGAGGTCGAGGTTACCAAGGTGATCCATGAGATTGGAGTACCGGCACATGTAAAGGGTTATCAGTATCTACGCGATGCCATTATGCTAGTGGTGGAAGAGATCAATTACCTGGGTGCTGTTACCAAAGAACTTTATCCAACTATCGCCACCAAGTATGAAACGACTCCCAGCCGGGTAGAACGCGCCATCCGTCATGCTATCGAATTGGCCTGGGATCGTGGCGATATCGAAAAGATAACCAAGGTATTCGGCTATACCATCAGCGGCGAAAGGGGCAAACCTACTAACTCAGAATTCATAGCTATAATTGCCGACAGATTAAGACTGGAATCCAAAGTCAGTTAAAATCGTTCTTATCAGCACCTCCTGTAGCGTAACAAAAAGGCAGCAGGAGGTGTTTTGTTTTGCGAAAGGATTAGTCATTAACCGCTATCTGCCTTAGATTTTTATAAAAGACTACTATATGGTAATATAGAGGCGAGTAAAGAGTATTCCCCATAAATACCGAGGTGATGAGTAGAAATGTTGGCCAAAGGCCGGGTCAGACTAGACCGGCGCACCAAGAATCTGGTTAAACGTCTCCGAAGGAACGAAATAGCTATCATAGATCATGATGATATCGATGAAGTCGCAGCCAATTCGCTGATAGAATTAAAGCCGCAAGCCATCATCAATGTACAGCCTTCGATTACTGGACGTTACCCTGCCAAAGGCGCATATAAACTTCTCAAGGCAGGCATACCCATCCTGGATGAGGTGGGGAGTGTGGTATTTGATGAGATAAAAGAGGGTTCCCAGCTTGAGATTAGGGGCAATAAGGTAGTTCAGGGGAAACGCTGTATTACTATGGGTAGGGAACTCAGCCTGGAGGATGTCATTGATAAGATGAAGGAGGGCAATGACAACGCCGGGCAGGAACTGGAGCGCTTCGTTGAAAACACCCTGGAATACGCGTTGAAAGAGAAAGACATCTTATTGGGCAATATAGAGGTGCCCAATCTTGATACATATATGTTGAATCGTCATGTCCTTGTGGTAGTCAGGGGCAGCAGTTATAAAGAAGATCTTAAGGCTATCCATTCATATATTCAGGATGAAAGCCCGGTCCTGATTGGGGTCGATGGCGGTGCCGATGCACTATTGGAATTCGGACTGGTGCCGGATATCATTGTCGGTGATATGGACAGCGTATCAGATGATGCCTTGAAATGCGGGGCGGAAATCGTGGTGCATGCCTATGCCGATGGTGCGGCACCTGGATTATCCAGGGTTGAAGCCATGGGGGTACAAGCTATCGTTTTCCCTCTGCCGGGAACCAGTGAAGACCTGGCCATGATACTGGCCTGGGAATATGGAGCCAGCTTGATAGTAGCGGTAGGAGCGCACTCAAATATGATAGATTTTTTGGAAAA
The DNA here is from genome assembly GCA_012729835.1 of Syntrophomonadaceae bacterium. Lineage (GTDB taxonomy): Bacteria > Bacillota > Syntrophomonadia > Syntrophomonadales > Syntrophomonadaceae > Syntrophomonas_A. Next base: position 82,825 of record JAAYCK010000028.1, on the reverse strand, counting down.
AGGGCGCAAGGGAATGGGCAGCACCTTCCTGGTTAGGATGAAGGTGGGGTCTATTCTGGTCGATGCTCGTGGGGTAAGCCAGCTCTACCAGCAAAGCATCAAGAAACGATATCTTTTTCAACTAATACTGGCAGCCATGATCCCTATCGCGATTATTCTCATAGTTTCTCCAGCCACCAAACCATTTTTCCGTTTGCTTTCACTGCAGCTAAAGCTATTATTTAACATATAACCATGGGTTTTTTTGCCACAGATTAACACGGATTAACACAGATTTAATAACTCAAATTTCGCAATTGATATATTATGCGATATGGTACAGTAGCTGTTAGATTGTCATTGCGAGTGTAGCGAAGCAATCTTCCCCTGCCTTGTCTTTTTGATTGCCGCGCTTTGCTCGCAATGACGGCATAATAAAAAACTGCGTTAATCATAAAAATCTGCGTTAATCTGCGTCTATTTTATCAACGTCCGTTAAAGGAGTGGAAAAATGATCGACATACGATATCATATTGCATCTATTGTAGCGGTTTTCCTGGCTTTGGGGCTAGGTATTCTGATTGGGAGCACCATTGTCGGAGACGATCTTCTGGTCGATCAACAAAAGAAGGTTATCGACCGCCTGGAACAGCAGTTTGAAACTCTGCGGACGCGGGAGGCTGAGCTTACCAGCGATAATGAATATAAGTCAAATATTATTAACAAATATGAAAACTATAGCCAGGCAGTACAGCCGCTTTTGATCCAGGGACACCTGAAGGATTATAAGGTAGCCTTGGTGGTTTGCGGTGACAGCGATGTGCCGGCCGGCCTGCAGAATGCTCTTTCCATGGCTGGAGCACAGGTGGTTTCCAAAACAGTAGTGCTGGCTAAAATGAAGTTAGAGAATACTGAGCAGCAAGCTGCTCTTCTGGAATACTATAATCTGGATGCTAAGACATCATCCGATACCCTGCGCAGATATATAGCTGCCAGTGTAGGAACTGTAATCATCGGCCAGGCGCAACCAGAGGTTAGAACCTTTTTACAATCGAATGAGTTGGTCAGATTCACCGGAGATAGCTCCATGCCTGTCAACGGTGTAATAGTGCTTGGTGGATCCAATAATCTGGGTGCCTATTATGCGGACAGCTTTGATCGGGGATTGATCAGCTACCTTTCCAACCAGGGCATCAAGGCCTTCGGAGTGGAGACTTCCGCGGTAACCTATTCGTGTATGGAGAACTATCAGAAGGAAAACATTACGACAGTAGATGACGTTGACCTGAGCCCCGGGCAAGTTTCGCTGGTCCTGGCCATGGAAGGAGAACCCGGAAATTACGGCATGAAACCCACAGCTCAGAAATTCATGCCTTCACTCACACTTGGCGCCGTTAGTGGCGAATAGACCTAGGGAGGAATCTATGCCCAACGTAACAGTAGTGGTCCCGGCTTACAATGAAGAGAAACGTATAGTCAGTACTATTGAGGCTATTCGTGATATTCCGCTGGTAGATCAGATAATAGTGGTAAATGATGGGTCTAGCGATAATACTTCAACACTTGCCAGGAAGGCAGGCGCTGAAGTGATTGATCTCCAACCCAATAGAGGCAAAGGTGGAGCCATGAACGCAGTTTTGCCTCGCTTAAATGCTGATGTGATTGTATTTCTGGATGCTGATTTGGGTTACTCAGCCGGAGAAGCAGCCAAGCTCATAGAACCAGTCTTAACTGGTAGCTGTGATCTGGCCATAGCTGCATTTCCCCCTCCCAGTAAAAAGGGAGGCTTCGGTCTGGTAAAGGGCACTGCCGCCAGAGCGCTGCGGCGCGCGGGTATGTCTGATAGTACTGCTCCACTCTCCGGTCAACGGGCTATGACTGCGGCAGCGCTGAAAGCAGTCACCCCCTTCCACGAGGCTTACGGAGTGGAACTGGGCATGACCATTCGAGCACTGGAGCAGGGTTTGCGGGTCTTAGAGATACCCACTACGATGACTCATAATGAAACTGGACGTGATTTACAGGGTTTTCTTCACCGAGGCCGCCAATTCCTTAATGTGTTGCAGGTTTTGCGCGAAATGAGGAGGGTTAAGAGGTGAACACTCTGGTGGTAGCAGGCTTGGCATTGATAGTAGGAGTAATGGCCGAAGCCCTGATTTTGCGCTATTTACTGGATATGCTGACTAATAACGGGGCGGTCAGGCCCAATTATCTTGGACAAAGTATCCCGGTTAGTGTAGGAATTAGTTTTCCCGCAGCAGTGTTGCTGGCATATATGGTGGCCGCTCTTTTCTCGCGCTATCTATCTTCGTATGACCTTTTTATACTCGGTCTGATGACGATCTCCTTTCTTGGTTTTATTGACGATATGCTGGGGCAGCGAGATACCCTGGGCTTCAAAGGACACATTGGTTCTCTGCTCCGGGGAAGGCTTACCACCGGTGGTTTAAAGGCTAGTGGTGGCTTTGCGCTGGCCATGTTTTTGGCTTACTTTCATTCACCTGCCATAGCGGATTTCATCATAAATACGCTGCTCATCGCACTGTTCACCAATCTCATAAATCTCCTGGATTTGCGGCCGGGGAGAGCGGTCAAAGGCTATTTCTTCTTTCTGATGGTCATTATTGGCCTGGCAGCCGGCAAAGTGGATTGGATGTTGGTGGCACCGTTACTGGGTTCAGTTCTATACTATTTCCGTTTTGATTTAGGTGCCCGCACCATGATGGGAGATGCTGGATCCAACGTGCTGGGGCTGTCCCTGGGCTATTTTGCGGTTATTTTCCTGCCGTTTTGGTATCGTGCCGGTTTTTTGCTGTTCCTGGTCGCCATGCACATCTATACTGAAAAATATTCTTTGAGCAATACTATTGAGAAGGTGGCATGGCTGCGGGCACTTGATCAGTGGGGCCGGCCCAAACCTGCAGTTTCCTCAGAGGATTAGAGAACCGTCGGTATAATAAGCCGGATTCGGGTCTGCTACAATTATGATTTGGAGTGACAGCTATGATTAATGAGCAAAGACTGCTTCAGCGTTTTATCAGGCTGGTGGAAACAGATTCACCATCAGGGCAGGAGGGGAAACTTCGGGATCTCCTGGCCGAAGAATTTGAACGTTTGGGCTGCCGGACGATGGAAGACGGAGCTGCTGATCTGGTGGGAGGCGATTCCGGTAATTTGTTGGTCAACATACCCGGAACTCTTGATACTGAATCACTGCTCTTTGTGGCGCATATGGATACCGTTCAGCCAGGAACCGGGGTCAAAGCCTTAGTTGAAGGAGACCGGATAATCAGTGCCGGCCCAACCATCCTGGGTTCAGATGACAAGGCCGCAATTGCCGCTATGCTCGAAGCCCTGGAGGTTTTACGGGAGCGCAAATTGCCGCATCCGCCATTGGAGTACCTTTTTACCATAAGTGAGGAACAGGGCTTGATGGGATCGAAGGTTTTTGACTTCACCCGGGTGAAAGCAAGATTGGCTTATGTGCTGGATTCAGGAGGGGAACCAGGCTGTATCGTAGTCCGGTCGCCCTGTCAAAACGAGATAGAATACACCGTTTATGGCAAAGCGGCCCATGCCGGGATCAGCCCTGAACAAGGGCTGAATGCCATTCAGGTCGCGGCTAAAGCTTTGGCGGTCATGCCCTGTGGAAGGATCGACGCTCAGACCACCTGCAATTTTGGAACCATTGAAGGAGGAGTTGCCCGTAATATTGTAGCTCCTTCCTGCCGTATAAAAGGAGAAGCTCGCAGTTTACAGCGGGAATATCTTGACAAAATCACCGATGAACTGGTGCAAACCTTTACCAATACGGTTGAAGCCAATGGCGCTCAGGTGGAAGTGGAAATCAAGTTCCTCTATCCGGAGATGAAGCTGGACCCAGCTGAAGAGGTAGTTGAACTGGCAATTGCCGCTGCCCAAAGTATAGGACTAGCTCCCCAGCTGGTCAGTACCGGCGGAGGAAGCGACGCCAGTATGGTGAACGGCGCTGGCATCCGCTGCGCCAATCTGGCTACCGGCATGAATTCAGTTCATACTACAGATGAATACATCCTGGTCAAAGACCTGGTAGATGATGCCCGACTGGTCCTGGCTATTATCGAACAAGCCGGAAGAAAGTGGACGCAGGTAGTCTAATGATCGAATTCAAACGTGCCATCATCAAGCAGGAACTGTTCTCTCGTCCGGGTATAAAAGGATTTACTGCCTTTTTTGAAGGAAAAGAAGAACCCTGTATAGCCTATCCTGAGTTGGTGGGCGAGATTGAACCCGGGCAGGAAGTTCTTATCAATACCACTGCCCAGACCCTGGGGCTGGGAACAGGTGGCTATCATTATGTAATTGCCAATTTGGACGCTTATAACCGTGAACTGCAGCCCGGTGGCCATATCATGAAGCTTCGGTATACTCCGCTGCAATTAAAAGTCCTTAGTGTGGAAGAGGAAGACAGCCCACATCACGGAGAGATGGTCAAAGCCGATTCGCTGGAGGGAATACCTGTGCTGGTGGGGACCCTGCATTCCATGTTAGCCCCGCTTTGTATATACCTGCGTGATTCTGGAATAAAGATAGTCTATGTTATGACCGATGGAGCAGCCCTGCCCATCTCCTTTAGCAATAATGTTGAATGGCTGAAGCAGGCCGGTTTGCTGGAAACTACGGTGACTACCGGCCATAGTTTCGGCGGCGATTTGGAAGCAGTCAACATCTATTCCGGTATGCTGGCGGCCAGGAAGGTAGCAGGAGCTGATCTTATCATAGTCGCTATGGGCCCGGGAATTGTGGGGACCGGTACCCGTTGGGGTTTTTCCGGGGTGGAACAGGGAGAAATACTTAACGCGGTAGATACCCTGGGGGGCAAGGCGATCGCTATACCTCGTATCAGTTTTGCCGATTCCCGGGTGCGCCATCGTGGGATAAGCCACCATACTCTAACGGTTCTTTCGCGGATATGCCGGGTAAATGCTATTGTTCCGCTACCTCAGCTGGAAAGAGATAAGATGGATCTGATCATGGAACAGTTGTTTAGGGAAAAGATCATTGATCGTTATCGGATCTGTCTGGAGGATGGTACAGCCGATCTCAGGCTCCTGGAAGAAAGCGGTTTGAAGATGACCACTATGGGACGAGGGCTGGAAGCAGAAAAAGAATTCTTTCTTACCCTGGCTGCCTGTGCCAGGACAGCCCGGCGGTTAATCAACGGCGAAGAGCTGCAGACAATTGGGTTGGCCTAAGGACTACGTAATTTAACACAGCGTCATTAATAGCACCCGTTAGGGTGCATGGGTTGCACTCTGGAGTTATGGACACAGATGCCTTCGGCAGGCACAGATGAACACAGATGATTTACATTGTGGGTTTCAATTTAGGTTCAGGTTTATATATTGAAGCAAGGTAATTCCCGCTGGATAATCTTTAAATAGATTCTGCAAATCAGAAGCCTTGCCGCTGAAAATGAACCCGTGTTTTTGATAAAACATTTTCATTACTATCACCTCGCTGCCAGTTTATGCATGACCAGGGCATATTATGCAATACAAACAAAAAGCTGTGTTAATCTGTGGCTGATAATTTTAAGAGGTGCATTTATGGATCTTAAAGAGGTTACCAAGGATTCGAAGGAAATATTTAAGGGCCGAATTCTTCGGCTTAGGGTTGATACGGTGGAACTGCCAGACGGCAGCCAGGGGACCCGTGAAATAGTCGAACATAACGGTGCAGTAGCGATCATAGCCCTGGATGACGAAGGACGTCTGAAGATGGTACGCCAGTACCGAAAAGCCGCGGAGATGATAATGCTGGAAATACCGGCTGGGACCCTGGAAACAGGAGAGGACCCGCTTGATTGCGCCCGGCGTGAGTTGGAGGAGGAGACCGGGTTAAAGGCCCGGCACTGGGAGAAGATACTTTCATATTATAGCGCTCCGGGTTTCTGCAATGAGGTGCTCCATCTTTATTTGGCCCGCGATCTATACCCCGGAGAAAAGAATCCGGATGAAGACGAATTCCTGGAGTTAGTTGATATAACGCTGGAACAGGCCTACCATATGATTTTCCAGGGTCAAATTTGTGATGGCAAGAGTATTATAGGAATACAATATGCCTACTATAGAATGGAGAGGACCTGATTGCGCAGGATTTTTGGTGATCTGCATATACACATTGGCAGTGCCGGCGGACGACCGGTCAAAATAACAGCTTCCCGCCGCATGGACCTGCATACCATTTTATTTATCGATGCGCCCAAAAAGGGATTGGAGATGGTTGGGGTAGTCGATGCGGGAAGTCCCCTGGTATTGGCCGAGATCGAGGGAATGCTGAATGAGGGACGTCTCAAGGAATTACCTGGCGGAGGCCTGCAAGCACTTAATGGAGTTTTACTTATTCCCGGTTGCGAGCTAGAGACTCGCGAGGGAGTGCACGTGATCATTTACCTGCCCACCCTGGAAGGCTTGAAAAAATACGGACAGTATATGAAAAAGCGTATAAAAAATCTGACGCTGTCCACGCAAAAAGCGCAGGCCTCTGTAGCGGATATAATGAATTTGACGGTATTGCTCGACGGTATCTTCTGCCCAGCCCACGCCTTTACTCCCCATAAAGGTATCTACGGTGCGCTCACGGAGCGATTATCCATATTGCTGGGGAGGGAGGCGGCCACCATAAAAGCACTTGAACTGGGGCTGAGTGCGGATACCGATATGGCAGACCGCATTGGAGAGACCCGGGGCTTTACCTTTCTTTCCAATTCGGATGCCCATTCTTCACCGAATATCGGCAGAGAATACAACTTGTTCCGTATGAATGATAAGAGTTTCACTGAGCTTCGCTATGCTCTGGAGAACCGGCATGAGCGGAGAGTAATGGCCAACTATGGTATGGACCCGCGCCTGGGCAAATATCACCGGAGTTATTGCAACGATTGTGACCTTATAGTGGAGGATAGCCCGCCGGTACAGGCGTGTCCGGCTTGCGGAGGGCATCATATGGTGACTGGGGTGCTGGATCGGGTGATGGCTATTCGTGATTATGATGAACCCCAGCACCCGATAGGCCGTCCTCCCTATCATTACCGGGTGCCACTCAAGGAGCTGCCTGGTCTGGGGCCCAAGAACCTCAACAAGTTGATAGCTGTGTTTGGTGATGAGATAAAAATAGCTGAGGAGGCTAGTCTGGACGATATAGCCCGGATCAGCAACCCGGAAACTGCAGCCATGATCGGACTTATGAGGCTGGGACGCTTGGAGATAATACCCGGAGGAGGAGGTCGCTATGGTAAGGTCAAAAAGCATAATCGTCACGAGTGATGCTAGTGGGGCCCGCGATGCAGCATTGCAGGGTATGCTGGTAATGATCGTCGATGTAATTGATATGTCTACCACATTGGAGAGTGCACTGGATGCCGGGGCATACGCGGTTTTGGGAGCCAGTCCTGATTTATCCCGGGCACCGGTGGAGGTATCGCCTGAGCAAAGAGGCAGAGAGGCTGCCATATTGGCCCGTGAGGCCGGGACCGGAATAATCATTGCTGCCGAGCCGCGGGTTGGCAGTGAAGAAGACAGGCTCGCCCGTTGTCAGCGGTTGATAAGAGGCGTCGAAATGGAAAAGGGACTGATCGAGGCTATTGTCACCAATGTAGGAGCGGAGACGCCAAAACTGGTGGACATGAATAAGCGTGTGGTAGTAGCAGTAAGCGATACCGGTGGAGTAGCCTATGATGCTGTGTTGACCGCGGGGGGGCGGGCGCTTATAGGTACGGTAGCCCGTACCTATAGACAAAAAGGTATAGAACCAGCCACCACTGCCGTAAAGCGAGCCCTGCACGAATTAAACGATAATTACTCCGGTATAGCCATTGTCGCCGCCAGTCGCAATTCCATGGAGGACGTCCTGGCCGCTCAATTTGTTGCTAATATGATTATTCAGGGGACTTCGCTGAAGTAAGGGGGCACAACCATGAAACCGATCTATGTCATTGGGCATAAGAACCCGGATGTTGATTCCGTTGCGGCTGCTATCGCCTATGCTGAGTACAAACAATTAACCGATAATGGTACATATATACCGGGTGCTGCCGGCGACTTACGTCAGGAGATCAATTTCATATTGGACTACCTGGGTTTGGAGCCTCCCGCCATCATTCGCAGCGTGGGCACTACAGTTGAAGATCTGCTGGAGGAAGATGAACTAATACATGTCCAAGCAGATATGAATCTTATCGAGCTGGGAACCATGGTTCGGGAACATAAGCTAAAAACAGTCCCGGTGCTGGATGAGCAAGGCGGTTTCCTGGGACTTCTGACCATCGGCGATGTAGCTATGATCTTTATGAATGAACTGGGGACGACTGACAATATTGAGAACAGTCCGCATATCCTGCGCGATATTCTGCAGCGGCGGGTGGCTGATATCATGAAGACACGGGACCTGGTTTTGTTTGAAAAGGACGAGCCATTGGATGAAGTGCGTAATCAAATGTTGGCCAGCCGGTTTCGCAACTACCCGGTGGTGGATGAAAAGAACCGATTTTTAGGCTTGATTTCCCGGTATAACCTGCTAAAGATGAAACGCAAGCAATTGATTCTGGTGGACCATAATGAAAAAAACCAGGCTGTTGATGGAATCGAAGAAGCAGAGATCATTGAGATAATCGATCATCATCGTGTCGGGGATCTGCAGACTCTTTCCCCCATATATTTTCGCAATGAGCCAGTGGGTTCTACCAGTACCCTGGTGGCAGAAAGCTTTCTCGCCAATCAGGTCACTTTGTCCCGGAGTCTTGCTGGACTGTTATTTTCCGGCATAATTACCGACACCATGATATTTAAATCACCGACCACTACCAGTAAGGACCGCCGGATCGCAGAAAGTCTGGGCAGCCTGGCCGGATTAAAACCGGTTGACTGGGGACGCCAGGTTTTCGAAAAGAGCCTGCCCGGAGAAAACCAGAGTGATGAAGAATTGCTCTGCGAAGACCTGAAAGAGTATGTGAGCGGGGAAACCACCTTTGCCATCTCGCAGATAGAGACCATTGATATCGCTCGTATCAGCCAGCGACGCGAACTATTGCTGCAAACCATGGATGAGTTATGCAATAAAAAAGGCTATGCCTTTATGTGTCTTATGGTCACCGACATCATGAAGGAAGGCACCGAACTACTGGTAGCAGGGGAAAGGCATGTCGTGGCTGAACAGGCTTTCGGTCAGGGACCTTTGCATGGCAGTGTCTTTCTTCAGGGGATAATGTCGCGCAAGAAGCAGGTAGTGCCGGTAATATATGAGGTATTGCGTAAAGAAAAACTATGAGAATGCTTCATGCCAATGAACCGTAATAATATTTGAGAATCTAATATAGCTTAGTTGTCATTGTTAGGGGTAATTTCATATTGCGAGTCGACCTCTTAGTGACAATGACAATCGAACTCGTGCCGTGGTAAAATTATGCATTAGAACCGCAAGAAGTATTCATTTATTGTGGTGCGCGCAGCGCGTGAGAATTGCGAGCCGAAGGCGTGGCAATCTTAAAGCTAATAATATCCTTTCCTATTAGCACTTTAACGACACCCTGGAACCTTCAAATTTGAAGGCTAGATAAACGAACCAGAAACAAGGTTCTCACTTATCCCTGGAACCCCCAACGTGTTCTGCTTCTCACCTCTCTTTCTCAATAACCCCAAGCTTTGTCAATACCTGTCATATAGTCAGGAATGGCATATTCTATTCGCCCGGCAAATATTATTTTACATAGCCCGGGGCGTTTCCTTGCGTCCAATCCTCGGTTTATTACTGACTAGTCTCGGGACAGGGCTGAGGAGGTTTGCCCGATCAGGCCCCACCAAACTTCATACAGCCGGTGAGGAGAACTCCTATGAGCATCAGATCTATGATAAAACAGCATCTAAGGGATAATCGGGTGCAATACCTGCTCATAGTTCTGGTATTTATCGCCGGGGCAATTACTGGCGGTTATAAGGCTGGCGGCCTGGATATGACTGTGCAGAGCCATCTTTCTGGTTTGATAAATGGTTACTTGCATAGCAGCATACAGGGAGCGTTTGGTGGTGAAATCATCTGGGTGGCATTTCTTACCCAGAGCACGACCATGCTGCTCATTTGGTTTCTGGGTCTTACCGTGCTAGGCCTACCGCTGATTCTCGGTGTAGTATTTCTCAGAGGTTTGTCATTAGGCTTTACTCTGGCATTTCTGGCACAGGATCAAAATTATGCCGGGCTTTGGATTGCTCTGGTGTCGGTATTGCCACAAAATCTGGTGTATATTCCCTTGCTCATAATTTGGTCGGTAATTGCTGTGAATTTCTCTGTTTTTATCGTAAAGAGCAGGTCATCGGCCGGTATCTCCCTGGGTCGTGGCATGATGGGTTACACGCTTATTATGTCATTATTTATATTACTTACCTTAGCAGGGTCATTGATAGAGGCCTATTTGGCACCCTGGCTGTTGGAGATGTTACTTTAACAGGCAGATAGAACTTATTTATGTGAGGTGAAAGGTAATGATTATTGTTGTCGGCAACTGGAAGCGCAAAGTCGCCCGTCTGGTATTATTGGTAGTTGTTATTGGTATTTTTGCTGCAGCCGTGCCGGTTCTGACCGGTAAATTTTATGACCGTACTCCGGTCAGCGGATGGTTCAAAGATGAACATCCCAGCGGAAATCCGATGAGAGTTGAGCAGAAAAAAGAGGTCAATGACAAAAGTGTTGGCAGTACTAAGTTTGATCAAACTATGGATCAGTTCGTCATAAAACTCCAGGACTTTTATTACGAAGAATAATTTGCAGGAAAAAGTGCCCCAACTGTCAAATTAATCTGACAGCACCAGTAAATGCTTAGCCGCGACTGAGGGGTACGATGGAAAAACTGATAACTGCTTTTATGGATTATCTTAATTTTGAAAAGGGTTTGTCTGCCAATACGCAGGCGGCTTATCGGCGTGACCTGGAGAAGCTCCGGGAGTTCCTGATCCTCAAAGAACTGCCGGTTGAACCAGCGGGGATCACCAAACAGCAGATCTTGTCATTTTTATCCTGGCAGTTGGATCACGACGCGGCTTTTTCAACGGTGGCCCGCAGCCTGTCCAGCCTTAAAACCTTTTACAGGTTTCTTATCCTGGAGGATTATGTAAGCGTTAACCCTACTCAGGATCTGGAAACGCCCAAGGTAAAACGCAAATTGCCGGTAGTACTAACGATAGAAGAAGTCGATCATATGATGGAGCAGCCGAATGTCATGTTGCCTCTGGGCCTGCGAGATCGTGCAATGTTAGAACTCATGTATGGTACAGGTATTCGGGTGTCGGAGATGCTGAGCCTGCAGATTGAGGACGTCAATCCTACTGCAGGCTTTTTGCGTTGTTTCGGTAAAGGTCGCAAGGAAAGAATAATTCCGGTCAACCAAACCTCGCTGGATTGGATCCAGCGTTATATAGCACGGGTCAGGAATGGTCTGCTGCGTAATCAAAGCGGACGGACTTTATTTCTCAATGCCCATGGCCGCCCGATGACCAGGCAAGGGTTCTTCAAGATATTAGGCAATTATGCTGACAAGGCCGAACTGAAAAAGGATGTAACCCCGCATACCCTGCGCCACTCCTTTGCCACTCATTTGCTCGAAAATGGAGCCGATTTGCGCGCTGTGCAGGAGATGCTGGGGCATTCAGATATATCTACAACTCAGATCTATACCCATTTGACCAAATCCCGGCTGCGTGAGGTATATCAGCACTGTCATCCCCGGGCTTAGGAGGGTTTACGGGGGCTATTTAGCCACAGATTAACACAGATGGACACAGATTTTCTTTGAGGTATGAATATTAGAATTAGCAGTCTGTTATTTATTGTGAAGGATAATAGGCGCTTATGTTTATTTGGCTTTAGAAAAGCACAGATTAGAATAATTAATAATCAGTGTAGTAAATTGTAAAAGTGAAAAATGGGAGGTCATGGCATTGGCCAGAAGAGTGATTATTATTGTTTTGGATAGTGTCGGGATTGGTGCCCTGCCCGATGCTGATATCTTTGGAGATGAAGGCTGCAATACCCTGGTGCACACGGCCCGGGCGGTGGGAGGATTACGGCTTCCCAACCTGCAATCCCTGGGTTTGGGTAATATCGCGAGTATCGAGGGAGTCAGTGAGATTGCGCATCCTCAGGGGGCTTATGGCAAGATGGCCGAGCGCTCGGGGGGAAAGGATACCACCAGTGGACATTGGGAGATGATGGGGCTGGTTCAGCAACAAGCCTTTCCTACTTATCCCAACGGGTTTCCTGCGGAAGTTATCGAAGAATTTGAAAACAAAATCGGACGCAAGACGCTGGGTAATACCGTGGCATCCGGGACGGTGATTATTGAAGAGCTGGGGCGTGAACATATGGATACCGGGTATCCCATCGTTTATACCTCTGCCGACAGTGTATTTCAAATCGCTGCCCATGAAGAGGTCATTCCACTGGATGAATTGTATGGCATGTGTATCATAGCCCGGGAGATGCTTACTGGAAAGCACAGGGTTGGTCGCGTAATAGCAAGACCATTTATCGGGCAGCCCGGATCATTTACCCGCACGGCTCATCGTCATGATTATTCGTTGGAACCTGGCAATAATATCATGGATTGTATCATCGAAGCCGGGCAGCAGGTAATAGCAATAGGCAAGATCGCGGATATATTTGCTGGTCACGGGGTATCAGTATCTTATCCCACCGCTAGTAACCGGGAAGGGATGGAACGATTGGAGAAAGCGCTGGCTACTGCCGGGCCAGGCTTGATATATGCTAATCTAGTGGATTTTGACCAGTCATTTGGCCATCGCAACGATCCAGATGGTTATGCGCGGGCTCTGGAGGAGTTCGATCAGGGGCTTTCGCGGATCATTGAACGGCTACGTCCGGAAGACTGCCTGATGATAACGGCCGATCATGGCTGTGACCCTACCATGCCCGGTACCGACCATACCCGTGAATATGTGCCGTTCTTGGCATACGGACCACAATTAAAAGCTGGAGTGGATCTGGGCACCAGAACCAGCTTTGCAGATATTGGCGCTACACTTGCCGATTATCTGGGTATCGACCCCCACGGGCTGCCAGGTGAAAGCTTTCTGAAATTGATCAAGGAGACGAATTAGCCAGGGATGGGGCAACGAATTTTTGCCACAGATTAACACTGATTAACACAGATCAATACAGGTTTTCCAAGACTTTTTAGAAAACCGCGTTAATCATAAAGATCTGCGTAAATCTGCGTCTATTACATTCCCCTCGGAGGTGAGAACTTGGATTTTCAGGAGCTTATAATAAAAAAGAGAGATGGTCACCAGCACAGCAAAGATGAAATAGAATTCCTGGTTAAGAATATCAGTGACGGTTCCATGCCTGATTATCAGGTCGCGGCCTGGGCCATGGCGGTGTTTTTTCAAGGTATGAGTGATGAAGAAACCCGGGATCTTACTTTGGCTATGGCTTATTCAGGAGACGTAGTTGATCTTTCGGGAATTGCAGGAATCAAAGTAGACAAGCACAGTACTGGAGGGGTAGGTGATAAGACCACCCTGGTAGTTACTCCGATAGTGGCAGCGGCTGGAATTCCGGTAGCCAAGATGTCGGGACGGGGATTGGGACATACTGGAGGCACTATTGATAAATTTGAGTCTATTCCTGGTTTTCAGGTTCACTTGTCTCATCAGGCGTTCCTGGATCAGGTAAACCAGGTGGGAGCAGCGGTCATAGCTCAGTCGGGTAATCTGGTGCCTGCCGATAAAAGGCTCTATTCGCTGCGGGATCTTACTGGAACAGTCGACAGTATACCTTTGATAGCCTCCAGCGTTATGAGTAAAAAGCTAGCTGCAGGGGCTGATGCGATTTTACTGGATGTGAAAGTTGGTCGCGGGGCGTTTATGAAGACTGCTGCCCAGGCACAGATTCTGGCTGATACCATGGTGGAAATCGGTCGGGGAGTAGGGCGTAAAGTGATCGCTTTGTTGAGTGACATGGATCAGCCGCTGGGGCGTATGGTCGGAAATGCCTTGGAGGTCAGGGAAGCCATCGATACCTTGCAGGGAAAGGGGCCGGAAGACCTTAGTGAACTCTGCCAGACCCTGGCCGCCCACATGATTATGCTGGGTGGTAAGGCAGCTACGTTAGATGAAGCCCTCGAAATTACGCGTCAGCTTATAGTCTCAGGCCAGGCTTTGGCGAGGTTTAAAAAGATGATAACTGTTCAAGGCGGGACTTTGGATTACCAGGCTGATAACTATGGCATGGAGATTGCCCGGATAAGATACTTGTTACGATCAGAGCGCTCCGGTCAGATAATCGACCTGGATGCTTTGGAAATAGGCCGAAGTGCCATGCTGCTGGGTGCCGGCCGTGAAAAGATAGGAGACGTGATTGATCACGCTGTGGGAATCGAGCTGTGTCGGAAACGCGGCGACGTCGTAGAGAAAGATGATATCCTGGCAATAATCCATGGCAATGATCACGAGCGTGTGCAGTCGATTCTGCCACAATTGCTCCAAGCCTATAAAATTCAATAGTTTAATAAGAATTACCCAATAGACTGGTATATTTAAGCATGTACACCAATATAAATCACTATAGAGGTCCTTTTTATTAGAATCAGGTTTATATTGGGAGGTATGAATAGTATGGCCAGGAGAAAACACTTGATTTGGACGCTATTACTGGTATTTGTATTAGTTATTGGAGTTCCCGGCGCAGTCCAGGCAGATGATCTGGAACTAACAGCAGAAGCTTATATCCTAATGGATGCAGATTCCGGCAAGGTCTTGTTAGCTCACAACGAACACAAAAGACTGCCTCCTGCCAGCATGACCAAATTAATGACTATGACCCTGGCGGCCAAGGATCTGGAAAAGGAAAAATTTGCTTTGACTGACAAGGTGCAGGCCAGTGAAGAGGCATGCAAAATGGGCGGATCACAGATATATCTTGAACCGGGTGAGAAGATGACCGCCGAGGATTTACTTATTTCTATAGCGGTTGGATCAGCCAACGATGCCTCCGTAGCTATGGCCGAACACTTAGATGGCAGCCATAAGGACTTTGTTCGTCGCATGAACTATGAAGCTAAGCATATGGGTTTAAAGGATACTAATTTTGTGAATGCCTATGGACTGCCTGATCCCAATCACTACTCCAGTGCATATGATATGGCCATAATCGCCAGGCATGCCTTAAAACACCCCAAACTATTGGAGCTTTCCTCTATCAAAGAATATAACCTGCGCGAAGGAAAATTCAAGCTGTATAATACCAACAAACTTTTATGGTGGTATCAGGGAGCTGACGGCTTTAAAACCGGCTGGACTAACGAGGCTAAACACTGTCTTACCGCTACTGCTAAAAGAGACGGTTTGCGACTGATCGCTGTGGTCATGGCCGCTCCGGAAAATCACGGTAATTTCCGCGAAGCTATGAAATTGTTCAATTATGGTTTTGCCCGCTACACCTATAAAAATGTCTCAGCAGCTAATAGTGTATGTGGAGTTATAAGCGTGGGAAAAGGCACAGTGAACAAAGTGCAGGCAGTGGCTGAAGAGGATGTTGGTACCATAGTACCCAAGGGTGAAGATAAAAAGATAAAAGCCAGCAAAAGCCTGTTCACTTATATAGATGCTCCGGTAGTAAAGGGACAGAAATTAGGTGAATACGTGGTATATAAAGATGGGCAGCTGGCAAAGCAGGTCAATCTGGTGGCATCAGAAGATGTGCCACGAGCCAGTTTGATGAAGGAGATATTGAAGGTCTTTGCCGAAACATATCTTATATAAATGGAATTTTGTGGAAGGATTATTGCCCCTCCTTGTTGAATACCTATAAGGTCAAACAGGGAGGGGTTATTACATGGGCTATGAGTTGAAACAGGTTAGAAATACACTGGTGGTCAAACTTACCGGAGAATTGGACATGTTGATAGTTGACCGCCTTCGAAAGGAGATCGATAAAAGACTGGAAGAGCAAACTTTCAAAAACCTGATTTTTAACCTGGAAAGGGTATCTTTTATTGACAGCTCGGGTCTGGGGCTGATCATTGGACGCTACAAGAAGATGAACGCTAACAGCGGGCGGATGTATATCGTGGGGGCCAGCAACAATGTAGAGAAGATACTGTTATTTTCAGGGATCAACAAGCTGGTGCCGATATATAACCAGGAACAAGATATAATTAGTATTTAAAGGGAGGTGAAGACCAGCCTCTGGCTGGGATTATTATGAACGTTAAGAACAATGCCCGCTTGGAGTTCCTTGGTATTGCTGAAAACGTGTCGTTTGCCCGTTCATGTATTGGTGCATTTACGGCACAACTGGACTGCACTCTGGAAGATATCGAGGAGATCAAACTGGTGGTTTCGGAAGCGGTCTCTAATAGCATTATTCACGGATATGGAGGGAGTCGCGACGGCAGGGTAGTAATCGAGGCGAGTCTCTATGATAACCGGACCATTGAAATAACAGTGCTTGATTACGGCTGCGGCATCGAAGATCTTGAACAGGCCATGAAACCATCCTACTCCAGTGATCCTGCCCGTATGGGATTGGGATTCACCTTTATGAAATCGTTTATGGACGAAATGGAGGTCATCAGCAAGCCAAACGAGGGAACCAGCGTAAGGCTCAAACGCAGTTTCCTTCTGCGAGAGCAGCAGGCATACGCTTAAAGGGGGTGGACCATGTCCTCTCTGAATACCTATCAAGACAATGATTACCTGTTACATCGAGCACAGGAAGGCGATACTGAAGCCCGTAGCCTGCTTTTTGAGAGCAATCTGGGACTGGTTTACATGGTGCTGGAAAGATTTAAAAACACCTCCTATGAATATGAAGATCTGTTCCAGGTAGGTTCCATAGGATTGCTGAAGGCTATTGATAAGTTTGATTTCAGTTTCAATGTGCGTTTTTCCACCTATGCAGTGCCCATGATTATTGGAGAGATTAAAAAGTTTCTTCGTGATGATGGGATAGTCAAGGTCCAGCGGGGAGTAAAAGAAAACTACTCGAGAATTCGCTGGGCTCAGGAGAAACTGCGTTCGGATCTGGGCAGAGAACCTGTGATTAATGAGATAGCCAGTCTGCTGGAAATGGAACGTGAAGAAGTCGTCCTGGCTATGGAAGCATGTCAGATTCCAGCTTATATGCAGGATCTAATGCCGGGGGATGACAAGGATCAGCTCTCATTACTCGATAAGCTGGCCGGGGATGAGACCAGTGCTAGTATGTTGGAGAAAATGGCATTACGGGAGGCGTTGGGTAAACTGGACGAACGTGAACGACAGGTCATTTTGGCACGCTTCTTTCGGGATGAAACTCAATCCAGTATTGCCGAAAAACTTGGGGTATCCCAGGTGCAAGTATCCAGGATCGAAAAAGCAGCCATAACCAAATTGCGTGGAGTATTAATCTAATTTAGACCAATACAATACATATATATAAAATAGTGCAGTCTGAGGCCGGTTGGCTTCAGATTTTTTTTATTATTCCGGGAATTAAAAGGCATCCAAAAGGTACGTTTGTAACAAAAACCTATGCATTTCAGTATTGTAATACTGAATCATTAATAAGTAGAAATATCGATAGGAGCGGGGAGTATTCATGAAGGCCAGAAGAGGGATCAGACTATCCGTGGGAGGCCCGGTTATCGTGGGAGGACTTAGGCCGGGAATGGGATCGCCACGAATCACCGGGCTGGGCGGAGTGAGAATCGGCTCCGGGCGGCCGACATTTCGCATATCCAGAAAAGGAGGACAGTATCAGATAATGGCGTCGTCCCGCGGATCAGCGGCATGGGGCCAAGAAAAGGCAGGTCCGGGAGTTACGGTTATTACGTGCACCAACCGGCCTGACAGCTTGGAGAACATATTGGCCAATTATTTGCGGCAGATATATTCACCGCGTGAACTGGTCATTGTGGTTAACAACGATGGAATCGATGTAAATGAATGGCGTAGGCGAACAGAAGACCATTCGGATATAAGCATACTTCAGCTGGGAAGCAATCACACCTTAGGGGAGTGTCTGAATTATGGCGTGGATCATGCCAGATATGATTATGTAGCAAAATGTGACGATGATGATTACTATGCCCCCAAGTATCTTGCGGAGCTCATGCCGCTCTTTTCCTCGACTGGTGCACGGATCGTAGGTAAATGCAGTATGTTTGTGTATTTTGAAGGGAGTCAGACCCTGGCTATTGCTCTCCCTGGAAACGAGAACATACCAGTCAGCGGGGTAGCGGGGGCGACTATGATAATTAGCAAAGAGGTATTCACTCAGGTGAGATTTAATGTAACTAATTTCGGAGAAGACTCCTTATTCCTGCAGGAATGTGTTGCAAAAGGCATAGCGATATTTTCCGGTGATCGCTTTAACTTTGTCTGCATTCGCGGCAATCCCGATCAGCATACCTGGCAGGTGGACGAAGCAGAGTATCTCAAATACTGCGAGATCGTCGCCTATACCCCGGACTATATCAGCATGATTACCCAATAAAGTGTCATTCAGAAGGAATGAGTATATGAGCAACGATATTTCTTGCCCCCGTCGGGCCTTGATAAGCGGCATTACCGGCCAGGATGGATCATACCTGGCGGAATTCCTCATTAAACAGGGTTATCAGGTACATGGCATTGTGCGGCGCACCTCGCTCTTCAATACGGATCGCATCGATCACATTTACCAGGACCCTCATGAAAACAATCCCCAGGTCTTTCTCCATTATGGGGATATGACTGATGGTACAGGACTGCGCAGGATATTACACAAGGTGAGGCCGGATGAAATATATAATCTGGCTGCCCAGTCCCACGTTAAGGTGTCATTTGATCAGCCTGAATATACTGCTGATACTGTGGCGACCGGCACCCTGCGCTTATTGGAGGCTGTGCGTGATTACATGGATGAAACCGGAAGCGTGGTCCGCATATACCAGGCGGGCTCTTCGGAAATGTTCGGGTCATCCCTGCCGCCACAGTCAGAAGTGACTCCCTTTCACCCGCGTAGTCCGTATGCGGTATCGAAAGTAGCAGCATATTGGTATGCTGTGAATTACCGTGAAGCTTATGGTATGTACATCGCCAACGGCATATTATTCAACCATGAATCTCCCCGCCGTGGGGAAACCTTTGTTACCCGCAAGATCACCCGAGCGGCAACCAGGATCAAGCTGGGCTTGCAGCAAAAAATCTACCTGGGAAATCTAGCTTCCCGTCGTGATTGGGGTTATGCCGGTGATTTTGTTGAGGCGATGTGGCTTATGCTCCAGCAGGAAAAACCGGATGATTACGTGGTGGCGACCGGAGAGGCCCACTCGGTCGAGGAGTTCTTAGAAGCTGTATTTGCTATTTTAGAGTTGAATTGGCGAGAGTACGTCGAAATAGATGCCCGCTACTTCCGTCCTGCCGAGGTAGATTTCCTGTTGGGGGACCCGGTAAAAGTCAGGAATGTTCTGGGCTGGAAGCCGAGGGTCAACTTTGATGATCTGGTGAGAATGATGGTCGAAAGCGATTTAGAACTTGCGCGCCAGGAAAAAACCCTGCGTGATGCGGGACATCGGATAGTGTCGAGGGGGATGGCCATTGGATAAGAACTCACGGGTATATGTTGCCGGTCACCAGGGATTAGTAGGGTCAGCAATTGTCAGGAATCTCGCGGCCAGAGATTACAGCGACATAGTATGTATCACGCAGGCGGAACTAGACCTCCGGGATAAACAGGCAGTTGAAGGATTTTTTGCCCGGATCAAACCTGAATATGTGTTCCTGGCCGCTGCACGTGTCGGCGGCATTGCTGCCAATTCAGCCTACCCAGCAGACTTTATCCGCGATAATCTTGCCATCCAGCATAACATCATTGATGCCTGCTATAAAAATAAGGTCAGAAGGATGCTCTTTCTGGGGTCATCGTGCATATACCCCAAAATGGCGCCTCAGCCGATAAAGGAAGAGGATCTTTTGAGCGGTTGGCTGGAGCCGACCAATGAGGCTTATGCGATAGCTAAGATAGCCGGCATCAAGATGTGCCAGGCCTATAACCGCCAATATGGTACCAATTATATATCTGTTATGCCGACCAACCTGTATGGACCTAATGACAACTTCGATCTCAATGATGCTCATGTGCTGCCGGCACTGATCCATCGCTTCTATAAGGCAAGGGTAATTGGGGAGGATGAGGTAAAGGTATGGGGAAGCGGGACGCCTCGCCGGGAATTCCTGCATGTAGATGATCTGGCCGATGCCTGCTGGCATGTAATGCAAAATCCTAACACGCCTGAAATATTGAATATCGGAAGCGGCAAAGACATTACCATCGCAGAACTGGCGAAATTGGTCAAGGAGACGGTTGGGTATACCGGTGAGATAGTATTTGATACGAGCAGACCGGATGGCACGCCGCGTAAGCTCCTGGACAGCAACAGGATCACAGCGTTAGGCTGGGAACCACGCATCTCCTTAAAGGAAGGTATTGAAAACACCTGGCGGTGGTTTCTTGAATATAAATGGCCAGTTATCGGCCCGAACAATAATGGAAATAATGGAGGTATGCCATGATAAGAATTAAGCTCAGCACAGATTTTCCGTATGAACCCATCAAAAGACAAACCCCCAATTCTTCAGGCCGTTGGGGGGATTTTGAGTTCATAATCAACCAGGATGTCAGTGAATGTGATTACTGGGTGGTGTATAATGACCTTCTCCGCCCGGAAACCACCAGTTGTCCGCCTCAGAATACTATCTTTATAACGGCTGAGCCTCCCGGGATCCGGGGCTATAAGACCGAGTTTATCCGCCAATTTGCACGAGTAATAACCTTTCATCAGAATCTGAATCATCCTCGAGTAACTATGAACCAACCAGGTCTTAACTGGCATGCAGGACGTGTTCTTACCGACATTGAACAACGTCAAAGTATCGTCAACAAAACCTATGACGATTTTAAAAACATGTATTACTTCGATAAATCGAAATTGTTGTCAGTGGTGACCTCAAGCAAAACGCATACTCCCGGGCACAGAAAAAGACTTGAGTTGGTGGAGCGTCTGAAACAACATTTTGGTGACCGCATTGATGTTTACGGGAAGGGCGTAAGGGAAATAGAAGATAAATGGGATGCTCTCGCTGATTACAAGTATCATATTGCACTGGAGAACAGCTACCTTCCGCACTACTGGACGGAAAAGCTAGCCGACAGCTATTTGGCCGGTGCATATCCCATCTATTACGGATGTCCTAATCTGCGTGATTATTTTTCACCGAATGCCTTTACCCGTATCGATGTCAATAATCCCGAGGTTGCTATTGCAACTATTGAAAACTGTATTGCCAGCAATAAATATGAAAACTCGCTGGAGGCTATCCGGGCTGCCCGCAACCAGGTGCTTGACGAATACAATATGTTTCCTATGATCGTGAAACTGCTGAAGAAGGGTGGACGCATGAGAATATCAATCAATGCCGGAGCCCAGGTCACTACTTTGAGTTATAACGCAGCTGGAGGAGGCGCCAGGCGAAAGATCACGCTTAGTCCGGTATGATCACGTAATGGAAAAAGGGGCAGCTGCCGATTACTATGCAGCTGCCCCTGGCTTTTTATAGACTTAGCATTAATATGAATTAGCCCAGCTTATATAGTTTTGGGTATGGGCAATTACCTGGCATTGATTGAGGATGTGCTCATCGCTCTCCTGCCAGGTGTGACTGGAGGTCAGGGCTCTTCTGATACCCACGAAATCAGCCCGGTCGGTCGAATATATCCGGAACCCGTGTTCTTTGCAAACCGCAACAAAATCCACATCTTCACCGACATTCATAGCAGAAAAGCGAATGCTATTGAATATATGCTTTTTAACCAGCAGGGTAGCGCCAGTAACATAGTTCACAAAATCATTTTCCGGGTGCCTGGAAAAGACCGCCAAAGTATGGCTCCCTTCAAAATACAGATACCAGGTTGATTTGCCAACGATATCAGCATCAGCAGAAAGCATTGCCTGCATCTGGCGCCGCAGATAGTTGGGGCCGTAGTAGTCATCATCATCGAATTTCGCTACAAAATTATAGCGGCAATAAGGGATGCCGGCATTCAAACATTCACCCAACGACAGGCTTTCATCCAGCTGAAAAATTTGCACGTTGCTATAGCCTGAGCTGCGTGATCGCCATTCTTCAATTCCCATTAAATTGTTGTTCAGGATAACTATCAATTCCTTTTCCTGATAGTTCTGCCGTGAATAGTTTCCGAGCACCCGATCAATGTACTCTGGCCGGTTAGTGCAGACCAGAATAGAAATCCCGGGCAGATATGCCGGCTGAGGCTCGGGTGGTGATTGAGGCGAAACCTGATTAGGCCGGGGGTTGATGCGGATGTTTACATGAGTGCTCTGAGTTTGAGGAGAAGGTTCCGCATGAGATATATGAGCTTGGGCGGCGGCATGGACCAGGGGTGAGTGGCCTAGCTTAATTGAGGTTTGGTTGGCATTAATACGGATCTGAACCATTTGTCCTCCTTGCCGGCAATTGTCCTAGCTTGAATATAGGCACAATAGTATTTAATTAAATATATGTGCATAAAGGAGTTATGGTGACGAAGAGTACTTGCATAAAAGCGCTATAACCAACAGAAGATATTTGAAATTCAATTAATAATACAAGGAGGTAATATAGTGCAGGTTAAAGTAGCAGAATTTGTGGGTGAATCAACTCGTAGCTGGCAGGATGCCATCGAAAATGCAGTGTTTGAGGCCGGTAAAACCTGTCGCAACATTAGCGGAGTGGAGGTCTACAACTGGACCGCCAGCTGCAGTGACAATCGTATTGTAGAATACAAGGCTAACGTTAAGATAGCTTTCGTAGAATAATCAGACTAAAAGCAGGCACGGATTTTAAGAAGGACCGTGCCTGCTTTTATATGTACAAAGATAAGTTGCCGGATGGGATAACTGGGGCAGCGGGCTGATTCACTGTATCTGGTTATGATTGCGAAGGTTTGTAGAATACCTTACGGAACACGGATTTGGATAGCCGAGGGGAGTACCTCTATTTCCCATGGCAATGGAGGCCCGATTTCACCATCTATGTCGGTTGGAGTATCCGGATTGAGGTGGACCGATATTCTTTGCCCCTGACAGTAGAAAACATCATCATCTTCCAGCAGACGTCCACGATAAAAACTATGCAGAATACGCCCCAGACTGTGCGGTGGTGCGGGTTTAATTGCCAGAAAATCCATCAAACCGTCATTCATGCTGCCGGCTGGCAGGATATCCTTGAAACCTCCTGCAGTACCACCGTTTAAAAGAATAAAGAGCAAAGCTTCCAGTTGATAGTCATTGCCATCAATAGTGACATGCATAGTGAATGGCTTGAGCCAGGGGAGTTTTTCCACTGCTTTTAGATAATAAGCCAATCGTCCCAAAGAGTTTTTTAGACGGTAATCGACTTCATGGGCGGTCTCGGTTAAAAAACCGGCAGAGGCAACATTTACAAAGTAGGATTCGTTTACCTTCCCTACATCACAGCCCATAAGCTTTCCCCTAGTGATAACATTGCAATACCTGTGAACTTCTCGGGGTATTCCCAGATAACTGGCCACATCATTAGAAGTGCCTTCGGGGAAGATACCCAAGGGAGCATTGACACCGCTTTTCATCATGGCGCTCAAAACCCCATTTATAGTGCCGTCGCCGCCGGCTGCCACGATGGTATGGTAATCGTCGGGAGTAAGGCGGGACATTTTTTTAGAGATATCCGCATTATTGATAATTCTAAATGGTTCGAGCTGCAGACCATGTGACTGGAAGCTGTGAATAACTTTGTCCAGTTTGAATTTGAAGCGGCCTTCACCGGCGACCGGGTTATAGAATAATCCGACCTTGTTTCCCAATCCTTCTACCTCCCTGGGTAAACTATTTGTATTGTATCATCTCTTACAGAATAATGGTAAATTTAGCGCTTAAACCGCATAATAACCGGGCAAGATGCCCATAATATGCTATCAGGAGGCTATTAAGCATGGTTGATGAGAAAAAACTAAACGAGATCGAGATCCAGGAATACAGTTCTCTGGTGCAAAGGGTCAACCCCAAACCCCAGGTTTTCAAACATTCTGTTTGGGCTTTTGTGGCCGGTGGTCTGATCTGCGTACTAGGCCAGATAATCAATAATTCCTTGATTCTGCAGGGAATGAGCAATGGAGATGCGTCTGCGTCAACTGCGGTTATCTTGATATTCCTGGCGGCTCTCTTAACAGGACTGGGCTATTATGACGAATTAGCCAAGTATGCTGGGGCTGGGACTATTGTTCCCATAACAGGTTTCGCCAATGCTATCGTGGCATCGGCTCTGGAATTCAAGCGCGAAGGGTACATCTTCGGGGTGGGTGCACGTATTTTTGCTGTTGCCGGTCCTACCCTGGTGTTTGGATTTGCTGTTTCAACGTTGATCGGACTAATCAGGGTCTTTGTGGCAAGTTAGGGAATCGAGGTGGTTGTTACGGCGGGAGAAAAGAAAAAGGGTCTGCAAACCGTGGTTTTCACTAACCCTCCGATTCTTACTTCCTGGGCTTCAATTGTTGGACCGAAGGAGGGTGAAGGCCCCTGGGGAAACAGTTTTGATCGGGTTTTAAGCGATTATCTGACCGGAGAAGCCTCCTGGGAGAAGGCAGAGAATAAGATGCTGCAAGAGGCCGTAGAACTGGCCTTGTCGAAAAACAATTTGCTGGCGAAGGATGCAGAACTGCTGCTGGCTGGAGACCTCTTAAACCAACTGGCATCCTCGAATTTTGCGGCGCGGCAGTTAAAAACTCCCTTTCTGGGTCTTTACGGGGCCTGTTCTACTATGGCCGAATCCCTGATTATCGGAGCTATGCTGCTGGACGGAGGATTTTTCAGACGGTTGGTAGCGGCTGCTTGCAGCCATCACTATACAGCGGAACGACAGTTTCGCTTTCCCACCGAGCAAGGTGTGCAGCCATCACCGAGTTCTCAATGGACTGCTACCGGAGCAGGCGCGGTAGTTCTGGAGGCTCAAGGCAGCGGACCTCGGATCACTGCTGCTACTATCGGTAAGGTTGTGGATCTGGGTCAGACCGATTCTTCCAATATGGGCAGTGCTATGGCTCCAGCTGCGGCAGATACTATTAAGATGCATATAGCAGATCTTAATTACCCCTCCGATTACTACGACCTGATCGTTACCGGAGATCTGGGGATCATCGGAATGGCTCTGACCGGTCAGTTGATGGTGAAGGACGGACTGGTTCCAGCACCCTATTACAGTGACTGCGGGGTGCTGCTGTATGATGAACAGCAAGGGGTCAATGCAGGAGGCAGCGGTTGCGGTTGTTCGGCGGTCATGCTCTGCGGTCCTTTACTTGCCAAGATACAGAGTGGCGAGATCAACAAGCTACTCTTGGTGGGGACTGGAGCACTTATGAGCCCAACGACCAGTTTCCAGGGAGAAAGCATTCCTGGCATAGCACACGCAGTAGCGATAGAAATGGGATAAACGAACGACTGAGGTGGTCGGATAGCAATTCCCCTATTTGAAATTGCATTGAAATACGGAAGGAGCATATATATGGTTCCATTGTATATGGCTTTTCTTGTCGGCGGAACCCTGTGTCTTATCGGACAATTGATCATGGACCTGACTAAACCGGAGATAACCCCCGGACATATTTTGGTTGGCTATATTTCAGCCGGAGCCATACTCAGCGGGTTGGGACTTTACAAACCGCTGGTTGAACTGGGTGGGGCCGGAGCCACGGTTCCTCTTAGCGGCTTTGGGCATCTGCTGACCGAAGGTGTGATAAAAGGAGTCGGAGAAAAAGGCCTGCTGGGGGCCTTTAGCGGTGGCCTGGAAGCGGCTGCCGCCGGGATCGCGGCTGCTATTATCTTTGGTTATATAACAGCAGTATTGTTCAATCCCAAGGGCTAAGGAGGCAGGCATGAGAATAGGGATACCTTATGGCCTATTTTATTTTTATTACTATCCACTCTGGAAGACCTTTTTTTCTGACCTGGGGGCCGAGGTGATAACCTCTTCTCCCACCTGCAGGCTGACTGTTGATGCAGGAAGCGCC
Source organism: Syntrophomonadaceae bacterium (assembly GCA_012729835.1). Lineage (GTDB taxonomy): Bacteria > Bacillota > Syntrophomonadia > Syntrophomonadales > Syntrophomonadaceae > Syntrophomonas_A. The sequence goes on along the minus strand of JAAYCK010000028.1, from coordinate 56,734 downwards.
CTGGCGGTAGATGAGGCTTGTTTGCCCGTAAAGGTCTATTACGGCCATGTCAGAGAATTATGCTCACAAGACCTGGATTATCTATTTGCGCCCCGATTGGTGAGTGTCGAACCAAGATCCTATATTTGTCCTAAGTTCATGGGCATTCCTGATATGTTAAGGGCACAGGTGCCTGGATTACCGCAGTTGATCGATATCACCGTCGATCTTTCCAGGAGCGACCGCTATTTGCAGCAAGATCTGATAAAAGTGGGCAGGATGCTGGGATATAAAAAGAGCGCAATCCAGGAAGCTTTTCAGCACGCATTGGAAGAAAACCGGCGCTGTATACAGATTGCCAGCCAGGGGTGGTCTATGGCTGAAGCGATAAAAATCTGGGACGGCAATCTATTGGAGCCACCAGAGGCAGGAGATCTTTCTATAGGACTCCTGGGACATGGATACTCGCTTTACGACGAGGGCCTGTCCATGGGATTGATCAGCAAAATACGCCAGCTGGGCTGCAAGGTACACCTGCTGGAAAGCCTGGACGCCGAAAGGATCGAAATGGAGGCCGCAACCATGCCCAAACGAGTCTTTTGGACCCTGGGGCGCAAAATAATGGGCGGAGTCATAAATATGAATAAGCGTGAAGAAATAGATGGAATTATCTATCTGGCTTGTTTTGGCTGCGGTCCGGATTCTATGATCGGTGAAATGGCGGAACGATATACTACGGGCAAACCCTTTATGCTGCTGACCATTGATGAACATAGCGGTGAAGCCGGCATGATGACAAGACTCGAGGCTTTCTGTGATATGTTGAGACGAAGGAGGCGAGTCGATGAAAGTCAGTTTCCCGCATATGGGTAATATGTTTATACCGATAAATGCCCTCCTTAAAGGAATCCATGTTGATGTGGTGGTTCCGCCACCAGTAACAGCTCGAACTTTGGAACTGGGGGTTAAGTACTCACCCGAATGCGCTTGCCTTCCTTTGAAAATAAATGTTGGCAACTTTATCGAAGCCATGGAAATGGGTGCCGACACCATCGTGATGGCCGGGGGTTGGGGGCCCTGCCGTTTCGGCTATTATGCCCAGGTGGAAAGGGAGATACTTAGAGATCTGGGTTACTGCTTTGATATGGTAGTGCTGGAAGCACCGGATTCCAAGCTGTCGGAATTACTTAAACAGGTCAAGGGAATTGGAGAAAACGCAACACTTAAAGAGGCCTATCAGGCAATAAAATTCGCCTGGTTCAAGTTGGGCGAGGTTGAAATGCTGGAAAAGAGACTGGAATATTTGCTGCCACGGGTTATTGATCAGAATCAAATAGAGCAAATATATGAAGCAGGAGTCAGGGGAATCGATAAAGCCGAGGATCGCTCTTCTGTAAGAATGGTTCGCCTGGATACAATCAAACACATGGATAGTCTTGCCCGGCACCAGAGGAGCATTCTCAAGATAGGCTTGATCGGGGAGATATATACCATCCTGGAACCGAGTACTAACTGCCATGTCGCACGATGTCTTGGCCGAATCGGGGCAGAAGTAAGTCGCTCCATTTACATCAGTGACTGGGTGAATGATCATCTGGTGGGAGGGTTGATCAAGCCCTCAAATCATCGGCAGATATTGCGGTCATCCCGCCCTTACCTCAATTATCATGTTGGGGGGCATGGCCGCGAGACAGTTGGCAATGCAGTTGAATTCGCCCGCAGCGGATATGATGGGATCATTCAGATCGGCCCATTGACTTGTATGCCGGAGATCGTTGCGCAATCTGTGTTGGGACGGGTAAGTGAAACTGAAGCAATTCCCTGCATGACTATATATTTTGATGAGCATTCGGCACCAGCCGGAGTATATACCAGGCTGGAAGCATTCATTGATATGTTACAGCGCAAGAAAAGTCTTGCCAATATGGCATCGGGTTAAGGAGGAATGGCTTTGTACTATTATCTGGGTGTAGATATAGGTTCGGTCAGCAGTAATTTTGTTCTGCTCGACAGCCGAAGAAGGCTCTCCGCGAAGGTCTACCTGCGTACCCAGGGCAATCCCGTCCAGGCGATAAAGGAAGGATTTGCGCAGGTCTGTGCTGCTGTGCCCGGACCTGTCAAAATTAAGGGGGTTGGTACCACAGGCAGTGGGAGACATTTGGCGGATATCATGCTGGGAGCTGATGTGGTAAAGAATGAAATCACCGCGCATGCGGTGGCGGCCTGCTCGTTGATTCCTGAGGTCAGAACCATCATAGAAATTGGTGGTCAAGATTCCAAGATTATCTTAATGCGCGATGGGATAGTCAATGATTTTGCCATGAATACGGTTTGCGCAGCTGGTACCGGTTCATTTCTGGACCAGCAAGCTTCGCGTTTGTCTATAAATATTGAGGATTTTGGGGTCCGCGCGCTAAAATCGAATAAAGCGGTGAGGATAGCAGGCCGCTGCGGGGTATTTGCTGAGTCGGATATGATCCACAAACAACAGATGGGTTATCCAGTCGAAGATATAATGATGGGTCTTTGTGAGGCTCTGGTCAGAAACTATTTGAACAATGTCGGTAAGGGAAAAAAGATAGAAGCTCCAGTAGTGTTTCAGGGTGGGGTAGCTGCCAATATTGGAATAAAAGAGGCCTTTGAAAAGGTTTTGGGGACTGCGGTGCAAATTCCGCCCCACCACGAGGTGATGGGGGCAATAGGTGCAGCTATACTGGCAGAAGAGATGATGGCCTCCAATGGGCAGTTGACTACCTTCAATGGTGAGACATATATCAATGGAGGAGAGTTTACCAGCCGTAGTCATGAATGCTCGGGCTGTCCCAATCTTTGCGAAGTGGTTTGCATAAAACGGGATAACCAAGCTATAGCCTACTGGGGTGACCGCTGTAAAAAATGGGAGACTTCCCTGGCAGCCAGATTGGCCTAGACTAAAAATCGATTTTGACGTAACCGTGGTGGCGAATGATAAGCGCTAATATGGCCATAAAATATGCCGGGGCAGGCTGGATTTCTAGCTTTCTTTTTCAATTGCGAGTGATGGTACATAACGAACCGCTAAATAGACCATAACAACGACTATCACGATTACAAGGGAAATCCAGGCATAATGATCCTGAACAAAGCGGATAGCCTGACGGCCCATGGTGAAAATCAATAGGGCCTCGGTGAAAAACCTTACTCCGCGGCCGAGTAGAGCGGCTAGTAAAAACCGGGGTAGATTCATGGAAAAACAGCCTGAGCATATAGTGAATACCTTGTAAGGCATAGGGGTCAGGGCAGCCAAAAATATGGTCCAGGCCCCGTATTTGTTGACCATCCGCTCCAGCTTGTCCATAGTGGTTGGTGAAGTGACCTTCATCAGCAGGGGATGTCCAATCTTATCACCTAAAAAATACCCAAAAAGTGAGCCCGCCCCCGAACATAGCGTGCAAACCAGAGCTAGAAGAAAGGCACGATGGGGCAGGGCCAACGCCAGAGGAATCAGGAAGATATCAGGTGCCACCGGTAGGAACGATGACTCAGCAAAAGCAGTGAATACCAACCCCCAAATACCATGTTGCCTAAGAAACTCAAGAGCGACCTCGCTCATTATATGTTCCTCCTCTTGTCCCATCCGCAGAACATTTTATGCTGTAACTCATCATAATTATTGCATCATATGAGCCTAATTATAACACAGACCCTTAAGACCCCGGAAGCGGGCACCGAAGGTGATTGAAAATTCATATGCGCCTTGGTCTAAGCCCAAAATGCAATTGTAGTACACAAGTTTTCAGGATGGTTGAAAACATGAGAAAAAGAGGGGAGCAAGGAACATGAACTAGAGGAAGTAGGCTTGATTCTTTATAACTAGCGGCCTAAAATCATCGGTCCTGGCTACCAGCTCGCCCAGAGCAAAATAGGAAAGATCGTCAATAACAAAGGTATGCTCGACTGTGTCAGGATGGCGGATGGTGACATAGTTGAATCTGTCGATTGAGAATATTTTATACCCCCGATCCAGGCAATCGCTCTGAAATTCACTATCCTCGCCGCTGGTTATGTCGCGGAAGCGAACCTGGGACCAGACAACCTTTTTGAAAATGAGGGTTGCGCCTACCACATAAGGCACCGAAACATTCTCGCCAAGAGGAGCCATCAAAGCCAGAGCGGACAGACTCTCGAAATATACATATCGTGCGTTCTTGCCAATGATATCTGCGTCAATTTTTCTGAAAGCCATCATCGAACTTAAGAGGTATTGGGGAGCATAGTAATCATCATCATCGAACTTAGCCAAATAATCGTAACGGCTCTGCTCTATACCGAAGTTATAACAAGTGCCCAGCGAGGTACCCTCGGGTAAACGAAAAACCCTAATGCCAGGGTATAGTGAAGCCTTGGTCTCCCATTCCACCGAAGACAAATTATCATTGTTTAGTACGATTATCAGTTCCTTATAGGGATATTCCTGGGTAATATAATTTTCAAATACTCTGTTGATATAGTTTGAACGATGAACGCAGGTAATAACTGAGACACCGATATCAGGCATCTTCATGATCCCCTTCAATCCACGATGGATCGATATATTATCTGCAGGATTGCCGCGCCTGATTCCGTGGCTCAGGCGATTGACCGACTGAGCATGGTATGAAGCATTGAGGTTTAGTGGTGCTCGACCAATATCTATTACCGGCACATTCCCAGCTCCATTTCCGGTTTTGTTATAAAATACTAACCCGCTATGTGCTTTGTTACTGGAAATATTTAATAAAATGCTGCGGAACCAAGTATCGACAGATGGCATAGAGATAAGTATGACCGGATTTATGTAAGGAGGATTAATTTGCTGCAAGCCTCGATACTCATTACCAGCTATCAGCGGCCTCATCTTTTGAAATGGAACCTATTCACCCTGGCCCGTCAAAACATACCATTCTCCTACGAAGTGATTGTGCTTAATGATGGTACTTCCGATGGAACCGAAGAACTCTGTAATAGCTATAAGGGGCGTTTGCCGATAAGATATGTATTTACCGGCCAGAGAAACCTTAAAGGTGATATGAAATATCGGGTGCCTGGTTTTGCACTAAATATCGGGGCCCAGTTATCTAAAGGCAAGGTCCTGATTATTTCCTGCGCAGAGATGTACCATATTAATGATACTATTGCCCAATTGGTACCCCCGGTAATGATAAATAGCAAGATCCTGGCCACTGCTATCGGGATGGATGATCAGGACGCAAGCTTTTTGGAGTATGTAGAAGCCAACGGCGGCGATTATGATGAGGAGACTTACTTGTACGATTATCCGCGCCTTAACATGAATTTACCGTTTCTCATGGCTATAAAGAGTGCTGAGTTCTTTTCAATAGGGGGTTATGATGAAGATTTCATCGGTTTCAGTTACGATGATAGTGATCTGATTTCCCGTCTGGAGAAAAACGGCTGCTCTGTTTGTCTTACCCAGGCGCAAACCATCCACCTGTATCATCATCGGTACAGCAATGATCAATGGTATGGCCCTGAAACGATATATAATGCCAATTTATTTAGAGAACGTGAGGACCGGGTCATACGGAACCTTGGCCGCTATTGGGGTCAATTAGAGAAATAATACGAGGTGTATCATGGGCAAAATAGTCTTTAACCCCTGCCAATTCAGCAGTATATCAGAGTGGAACCATAGCGATATCCTTCGCCGGACCGATCCAACGGCTCTATATATTAGCCGTTATCAAAATCCGGGTGATGCCTTTCGCTCACTTTTGAAATTTGACCTCGAATTATTGACGCTTGACCAAAATTATCAGGCTGCTTACCTGAAGTTATTCATATATCGTAACCATATCGAAAAAGGAACGATAGAAGCCGCGATACATCCAATAATGGCCCACTGGGATCAGTACAGCGTAAACTGGAATATTCAGCCCCCGTTTTCAGATGCAGGTCACACGGTAATAATCCCGGCCGGGTGGGAGGGTCATGTAATTTTTGAGATAAGCGGCCTGCTGCAAAAATGGCTGGATGGGACTATGCAAAACCATGGTCTAATCATTATTGGTGATGAGAAACATGACAATCTGGTGGCTTTCGCCAGCGGAGTTTATCCGGAAAGAGACAAACGGCCTCAATTAATACTGATATCTGAAGCAAGCAAACAGTATTATGGTCTGGTATGAACGGGTATGTTGCCAAGATTATAAAATACTACTGAAGAACTGGTAAAGTTTGCAGGGTCCAGCAGGTTTCTGGTATCGAATATCATCGGGGTTCGCATAGCTCTGGTCAGCTCCCAATAATCTAGTTTAAGGAAATCATTGTGATCACTCAGGAGCAGCATAAGATCACTGCCATGCACCGCTGCCAGCAGGTCGCGGTTAAACGCTTCTACATAAGGATCATAAACTACTACATCGTATCCAGCCAGCTGTAAATGATCGATAATTTCCAGGGCGGGGCTTTCCCGGCAGTCGGCTACATTGCCCTTATAAGTAACGCCCAGGGCTACGATCCTGGGATCATTGATTCCTGACAGAAGATCACCGGCCAGCCTGGAGATATAAGCTGGCATTTCACTGTTGATCTTACGGGCCATGCTGATTAATTGGGCTCTTGACGGGGCTTTTTCAATAATAAAGTAAGGGTCGACTGCCAAACAATGGCCGCCCACCCCAGGGCCAGGGTTTAAGATATTGACTCGGGGGTGTTGATTGGCCAGCTTAATCACCTCTAGCACATTCAGTCCTAATTGATGACATATCAATGCAGTCTCGTTGGCCAGAGCGATATTCAAATCCCGGTAAGTGTTTTCCATTAGTTTGGTCATTTCAGCGGTATCGCAATCAGTAATCAGCAATTCTCCTTTAACCAGGCCAAGATAATATCCGGCAGCCAGTTCTGAGCATTGGGGAGTGAAACCACCAATAATTCGGTTGTTGTTAACCAGTTCATAAAGAATGTTTCCCGGTAATACGCGTTCTGGGCAATGTGCCAGGTGGAGATCCCGCCCAACGATGAAACCGGATTTTTCGAGCAGGGGCTTAATTTTTTTTGCACAGGTTCCAGGCGGGACTGTCGATTCCACTACTATAAGATTCCCGGATCGGAGATAAGGAATAAGCGAATCAATAGCCGTGATAACATCATTTAGATCACAAGCATGATGATCATCGCAAGGAGTAGGCACAGCGACAAAGAAGGCATCAGCCTGCTCTGGTCGGGTGGCGAAGCGCAGATTACCCGAAGCTGTGACCCTTTTCAAAAGGTTATGGAGATGGGGTTCGTCGATGGGGGTCCCGCCAGAATCCAATTTATTAATACGTTTAATGTCGATATCGACTCCGGTTACTTGGTGACCGGCATGTGCCATCAAAATAGCGGTGGGAAGACCAATGTAACCCATACCCACAACACAGACTTCTGACATAGCATCATCTCCTCTATGAGCAGCTAGTTTGCTATACCTTATGCACCCTGAACAGACCGGGTTCGTGGTGTTGATAAAGCGATTATAACGGCTTATAAGGAGAAACCATTTTGATTCAGCTTTCATAAGATAAGTGAGGAATGTTGTTGGTATATCTGCCTGGAGGTGTTGTGGTGAAGATACTGGTTACCGGTGGAAAAGGAGCAGTGGGTGGCAGCCTGGTGCAGGAACTGCAGATAAGGGGACACCAGGTCTGGCTCTGTGATCTTAAGCATAGTTATGAAGCCAATTACTTCCGCTGTGATGTAAGTAAATATCGTCAGCTCGAGGACATATTTTCACAACAAAACTTCGATTATGTCTACCACCTGGCTGCTGAGTTCGGGCGATGGAACGGGGAGGATTACTATGAAGACTTGTGGTTGACCAATGCCGTGGGCACCAAGAATTTGCTTAGAATGCAGGAAAAGTACGGTTTCAAAATGGTTTTCACCAGCAGTTCTGAGGTGTATGGCGATTATGAAGCTACTATGCTGGAAGAAGTCATGGATATATTAGAGATCAGGCAGATGAATGATTACGCCATCTCCAAATGGGCTAACGAGCTGCAGATCATGAATGCACAAGCCATGCATGGCAATGAAGTGGTCAGGGTGAGGTTGTTCAATACTTACGGCCCCGGAGAATACTATCATCCGTATCGCAGCGCAATATGTCTTTTTACCTATCGAGCATTGCATGATCTCCCGTATACGGTTTACCTCAATCACAAAAGAACATCACTCTATATCAGCGACTGTGCTGCCGCTTTGGCCAATATCATAGATGATTTCAGGGCCGGCGAGGTATACAATATTGCTGGCGCCGAATTGCATGACATGAAGACAGTATCGGATAAGATACTTGAGTACCTCGGCAAGGAAGATTCCCGGGTCAATTACGTAAATGAAGAAAAATTCACTACCAGGGTCAAAATCCCGGACATACGCAAGGCCTGCCGGGATTTAAAATATGAACCGAAGATACTTCTGGCTCAGGGTATTCCGGAAACCATAGAATGGATGAAGAAGATATACCAATAAAGTGGAATTAGGGTACGGGTCTGCAGGTTTCTATTTGACCTGGACGGAGAGGAGCAATTTGAATGGCTGACAAACAGATCGTTATCAACTGTGCTCTGGATTCCAGGCCGCGTTATGGCTATGGTAGCCCGCCTCATAAGAGGCTCAATGAATTGTTGGGGAAAAGACGTGAAGTATTCCGCTTTTGGCTGGGAAAATTTCTAGATTGTTACGATCTGTTTGAAAACATTGCCCCGGTTCTTGATGAAGGTAATCTCCGGCCGGCCTGGCACAATAACTGGATATCGGGTTTCGACCTTATTTCGCTCTGTGGTCTGATAAATCATAATCGGCCGAGAAACTATATAGAGATAGGTTCAGGCAACACCACCAAGTTTGCCAGGGAGACCATTCAGCATTATATGATCAGGACCAGGATAACCTCCATCGACCCACAACCTAGAGCTACGATCGACCGCTTGTGTGATACGGTCATCCGCGAACGCCTGGAGGATGTAGACCTCCAGATCTTTCAAGAACTGTATGCCGGGGACATAGTATTTATGGATGGGTCCCACCACACCCTGATGAATTCAGATGCCAGTGTGTTTTTCCTCGATATCCTGCCCAACTTGCCGCCCGGGGTTTTTGTTGGCATTCACGATATCTTCTGGCCGGATGATTACCCACCCGATTGGAGTAGCAGGTACTATTCGGAACAATATCTGCTTGCCGCGTATCTCCTGGCCGAGGGCAGCAGTCTGGAGGTGGTGCTGGCCAATAATTATATTGCACAAGACCGGGAATTAAGCAGCGTATTAAACCCTTTATGGGTATTGTTGCCCTGGGTAACCCGCCATGGAGCCGCCTTTTGGATGATAAAACGATAAATGGGCCGGTTACTGCTTCCGCCCAAGTTACATCAGTTTGTTTAGGATCTCGAGCTTGGCTGAATTATAGGAATGTTCATCACCCCTGATCGCAGTCACATCCAATTGGTAGATGACCCGGGCAGGCCGGGCGGAAAAGACATAGACACGATCAGCCAGGATCAGAGCTTCGTCGATATCGTGGGTTACAAACAATACTGAACTGGGGTAGTTTATCCTGATATCCCGCAGCCATAATTGCATCTTGCGCCGGGTTATGGCATCCAGGGAAACAAATGGCTCATCGAGCAGCAGGATGTCGCTGGCGAAAAGGTAGGTGCGCAGGAGTGCTGCCCGCTGTCGCATACCGCCCGATAATTGATCGGGATAGTAACCTTCGAAGCCCTCCAGCCCGAAATCAGCAAAAAAGCTGTGGGCAACATCACGGGCCCGGTTCTTCTTGATACCCTTGAGCAGCAATGGGACGATCACATTATCAAGGATATTGCGGGAAGGCAGCAGCAGGTCATTCTGCTGCATATAGCTTACTCGTCCGGTACGTCCGGTCCAGTCTTCTCCACCGATCAAGATGCGGCCTTGATCAGGCGGGATAAGGCCGGAGACGATATTGAGCAAAGTGCTTTTGCCACATCCGCTGGGACCCAGCACAGCAACAAATTCCTGGTCTTTTACCTGGATAGATACCTTGTCCAGGGTATATATCCGATCAAGGCTTTTGGATATATCTTGGATTTCTAATTCCATAGAGCTCATCTCATTTCGGCAGATATTCGTTGGTGAAGGCTTTAGCCGGGTCGATATTCTTCTTCATCAGTTGGTTGTTATACATAAAATCGGCGTATCGTTTCCAAACATTAAGGTCCATTTCTCCCCAGCGGGCGGCATCGTCCTGATAGCGGGGCGCCAGGAATTTCATGCTGGCCTTGATCAGTTCGGGATCGGATCCGGGGACTGCTTTCACAAAGAGATCAGCTGTTTCGGCTGGATGAGCAATGGAATACTGGTATCCCTGGCTGGTAGCAGTCAGGAATTTTTTAACCAGGTCGGGATTCTGTGCGATTTGCTTCTCGCTGCAAATTATGACCGGAGTATAATAATCGAATATCGGATCTTCTTGGCTGAGATCGACATAATTGATTTTTATCCCTTTTAACTCAGCCTCGATACCGGCCCAGCCCCGAAAGATCCAGGCGAAATCAACATCTTTTTGTACGCTGGTAAAGAAATCAGCTTCCCCGATATTAATGACATTTACCTTGGAAAAATCGCCGTTATACTTGGCCATTAAAGCTTTAAGCACCGCAGTTTCCATGGGTGATCCCCATCCGCCATAGGTTTTACCTTCAAAATCTTTGGGGGTCATGATATTTTTAGCGGCAGGAGAAGCGAAGCCTGAGCTGTTATGCTGAATTACTGCAGCAAGCGCTACCAGGGGTATGCCTTCTGAACGAGCCGTGGTTACTTCTTCCTGGTAGCTCACCCCGAAATCGCCCTGACCGGCAGCGACCAGTTGAGCGGCACCGGTCTGAGAAGGTTGAATTATTTCTACAGCCAATCCCTGTTTGGCATAGTAACCCATATCCCGGGCCACATAAAGGCCTGCATGATTGGTGTTTGGAACGTAATCCAGGATCACCTTCACCTCGGTATTTCTATGCTGGGGAAGATTCTTGTCTGGCTGGGCACACCCGGCCAAGCTTAATAGTATGACTGCGGTCAAGGTAATGGCTAGTAGGATTCTTTTCATGAATAGCCTCCTTCAGATTATATAATGATGATTATTAATAATGGATAGTGTTAGTTCGCTGCCAGGGCACCAGCAGGTATTCAGCCAGCTCGACCAGCTTCACCAGCAGGAGACTGAGCAGGCAGATGATCAATACCGCGGCCAAGACTCCATCAACAGCGAAATTCTTTTGCAGCAGGGTCATATAGAAGCCCAACCCCTGCTGTGCTCCCATCCATTCACCGATCACCGCTGCCATTATACTGTAGGTAGCTGAGATCCTCAGTCCTGCAAAGAAGGAGGGCAGAGCCAGGGGGAACTGCACCATGGTCCAGATCTTAAGGCGGCTGGCCCCCATTGAGCGAAAGAGATCGATCATTTCCGGATCTACACCGTCTATACCCCGGATCAAGCTAATAGCTATCGGGAAGAAACAGACCAGGATTACTACCAGCACCTTGGGGAGCAATCCCCAGCCAAACCAGATGGTAAACAGGACTGCCAGGGTAATCAGCGGGATCGTCTGCGATATAACCAATAATGGATAAAGAGCCTGCCGCAGGCAGGGGAGCAAGTTGAAGAAAAAGACCAGCAAAAATGCCAGAACTACCGAGCATGTAAAACCCAGCATAGCTTCTCCCAGTGTAACCATGGTATGATCTAGCAACAGATGAAAGGAGCTTATTGCTGTCTGCAGAACCCGGCTTGGCGCTGGCAATATCCAAAGAGGTAGCGACCATATCCTGACTGCCATCTCCCAGACAGTCAGAAGAAGAACGAATACCAGCCAGGGAGCAAGCCTAAGACCTATATTTGCCGATTTTCTCATCAATGGACACTCCATCCGGCTTGTAATCTATTTTGATTACTGACATTACACGATTGGCACCTGCATTGACACAAACTTGCTGAGCCCGGCGAACCAGTTCCAGCAGTTCATCCAGATCTCCTTCTATGGTAGTCTCCATCGGTCCCACCTCATGATTGAGCCCAGAAGCCTTTATCATGGCAATGACCTGGTCAACAACACCATAGATTTGGTCGTCAGATACCCGGGGCAAAACCTGCAAACTCAGGTTGGCGTTGGCCATAGTAAACCCTCCTTTTCAATAAAATAGCCGCTTTACCGAAAGGGGCAAAGCGGCTGGCTGAAGATTATCATACCATCTAGTCCCTCCGCTGGCATTACCCAGATCAGGTTCAAGGGTCAGGACTGCACTAAGTCCACTCTCAGCCGGATAGTTCCAGCTCCCCTTTGTTATATTGATAATAATTTTATAATCTTAGTCTGATCAGGTCAAGACAAAGATTTCTAGAAGAATTCCTTGGCCAGTTGGGTAAAGGCGTCAAAAGAGTTTCTTATGGTCTGCTGGCTCTGGCAAAAGGCTATTCTGAAATAACCAGGAGCCGCAAAACCAGTTCCCGGAACCAATAATAAATTGTATTTGAGAGCGCGTTTAACGAATTCAACATCGTCGGCTATCGGCGACTGCGGGAAGAGGTAAAAGGCTCCCTGGGGCTTTACGCAGGAAAAGCCCAGGCTGGCTAAGTGATTATATATCAGATCCCGCCTGGCCTCATATTCAAGCGTATCCGGACCTTCATCCAGACAGGAGAAAATCAAACGCTGGAAAAGAGAAGGAGCATTGACATAACCCAGAGTGCGGTTGGTGAATACCATACCTGCCATGGTCAGCTCGACACTGCTGATGGATGGATTGACTGCGATGTAGCCGATCCTTTCGCCGGGCAGAGCCAGCGACTTGCTAAAGGAATTAACGATGGCACAATGAGGAAAGACCGACATAAAGTTCGTGACCTCAACACCGTCGTAAACAAGTTTATTATAAGGTTCATCTGATATAACCAGAATCTCGGAATGGTATTCCTGTTCTTTGTGCTTCAGGACCTCAGCGATCTGTTCCAGCACCTCGCGGCTGTACACCACCCCGGTGGGATTGTTTGGTGAATTCAGGATAATTGCCCGGGTTTTTTGCGTTATACTATTAGCCAGGGCCTTTATATCAGGAATAAAACCAGGTCCACTGGGCACCCGGACCGGGATCCCTCCATGATTGTCGATGTAAAAGTGATACTCAACAAAATATGGAGTAATAATGATCACCTCATCACCAGGATTCAAAATGGTTTTCAAAACCACGTTCAAACCGCCGGCCGCACCGCAGGTAAGGATAATATGCTCGCTGGTGATTGGAACACCCGTCTCAGCAGCAATACGTGAAGCAATAAGAGAGCGGACGTCCGGGTAACCAGCGTTGCTGGTATAACGATGCAGGGCGGGAGTATCTTCAGCAATGAGTTTCTTGAGATTCTCCTGGACCTTTACCGGCGGTTCATAATCAGGGTTGCCTAAACTGAAATCATAGACCTTGTCAGCCCCATGGATCTGGCGAAGTTTTTCGCCTTCTTCGAACATGGCCCTTATCCAAGAAGCATTGTTGATATCATTTTTTAATTTGTCTGCTATCATTTTCATCTCTCCCTATCCAAACTTTAAGCCAGCAATTCCTTAATGGCCGCAAGGACCCTTTCCATTTCGTCGTGAGTACCAATTGATATACGAATGTATTCGGATACCCGGCGCTGGCTGAAGAAACGCACCAGGATCCGGCGCTCTAAAAGATTTTGGTAGATCGTTTCAGCCTCCATCTTGGGATGTTTGACAAAAACGTAATTGCCGAGTGAAGGCAGCAGGGTAAAGCCTATTTTAGCCAGTTCTGATGCAAACCATTCACGATCCTCCGCTATTTTACGGGCAGAGGAGAGCATATATTCGTAATCATCCAGGGCTGCGATGGCGGCGATCTGGTTCAGATGAGCAATATTATACGAGTCCTTGGTCTTGTCCAGAGCAGCGATAAGGTGTGACTGACCGAAGGCATAACCCACCCGCATTCCGCACAGGGCGAAAGACTTTGAAAAGGTACGAAGCACCAAAAGATTGGGGTACTTGTCAATCAAGGGTATAGCGCTTTCTTTGGCACCGCCAAAGTCAATATAAGCCTCATCCACTACCAGCAGTCCCGGGTATTTCTTTAGACAGTCTTCAATACTGGCGGCCGATAACAGGGTGCCGGTCGGCGAGTTGGGATTGGACACAAAACTGAGGTGAGTGGGGTTTTCCAGATAGGCATCCATATCCACCAGGAAGTCGTCGCCAGTTTCCAGATAGCGATAGGGTACATCATAGATATCTGCCTGGGTCTTATAATAGGTATATGTCGGATAGGTGAACTGCACTACTTCACCATCGGGAACGAAGGTGCGAAAGATCATGGAAATAATCTCATCCGAACCGTTGGCACAGATGACCTGATCTTTCTTTACTCCGTACACCTCAGCTACCTTGAGCCGAAGATCGATAGCCTTCGAGTTGGGATAAAGCCTAAGATCACCATTGATATGCGAACGCAGGGCTTCCAACACCCGCGGTGAGGGACCGTAAGCATTTTCATTGGCATTAAGTTTAAGAACATGATCATTGGGATCGGGTTGGAAACCCGGCACATAGGGGTCCAGACGTGCTACATTTTCTTTGGTGAATTCCTTGAATGCGGGCATCTATAATCACTCCTGACTGTCTTATATATCCATGTATTATTCCTCAGTACCATTTTTTCCTGCCGAAAAACACCATTGTGCAAGAAAAGCTCTTCAAGGTAGTATATACTTATAGTGACACATTTCGCAAATATCGCTGGCTGAGTTGGCGGTGTCTGTTGAAGTATGGCTGATTATATCGATGCTGAGAGGTGAGCATTCTTCGTGAGTAAGCATTTTATACATATCTTGAGATACCTGTCACTATCCCTGGGACTGGCATTTGTCCTTTTGTTCGCTGCCACTCTGGATGCCGAGGCCAGCCAGGGTTTGATCAATTATGACGTGGTCAATATTCGCTCCGGCCCGGGTACCAACTATCAAATAGACGGAAAGATCCTTAAAAACAGCCAGGTCACCGTACTCCAGACCCAGGGCGATTGGAAGAAGATCAGCTTTGGCAAGGTCACCGGATGGGTCGCCGCACAATATATAAATGCTATCGGTATCGGCGATATCGTGATAACGGGTGAATGGGTCAATATCAGGTCGGGGCCTGGGACCAATTATACTGCTATTGGCAAGGCCGACAAGGGCGAAAGCTTCACCCTGCTTTCCCAAGACGGTGATTGGTGCCATATACTGACCTCCAGCGGACAGGAGGGTTATGTAGCAGGCTATCTTACTCAAGTAAAACAGCCGGGCAACACCGGGACCGCAGCGGCAGCCGTTAATTCGTCAGCCCCTTCGGGCAGTGCCAGCAGCACTAATGCCAATAGTTCAAGTAATATTGCCAATATTGTAAGCGTATTTCTTGACGGCAAGCAATTGAGCTTTGAAGTAGAACCAATCATTGAGAACGGGCGCACTCTGGTGCCGTTACGGGCTATCTTTGAGGCCATGGGCGCTGTAGTTGGCTGGGATGAGAAAACCAGAACGGTCACTGCAAGCAAAGGCAGCGATTACGTAGTTTTGCCGTTGAATTCTACCAGCCCGAACGTAAACGGGGAGAAATATACTCTGGAGGTTCCGGCTAAGATCGTAAACGGACGGACACTGGCGCCGCTGCGTTTTGTCGCAGAGGCCTTCGGCGGGCAGGTGGACTGGGATCAGTCAAATCTTAAGGTTGCTATAACTACCAGCACTAACATCAGCAATAGCAACAGTAATGTTTCGGGCAATTATAGTACTGGCAGACCAGCCGCGGTTACTGCAAAGATCCAGGATGTCAGCCTGCGAGAACAGCCTTCTGGTTCCGCAAATGCCATGAGTGTTGCCCATCCCGGTGAAGCGTTGGCTGTGTTGGATGAAAGGGATGGATGGTATCAGGTCAGCCGTGGCGGCACCACCGCCTGGGTGGCTGCCTGGTTGGTGGAGGCTGCCTCCGCAAGTGATAACCCATCAGGTGCCAATGGCACCGGGACCATTAATAATTCTTCGGGAAACCCTTCGGTGATTGAGCCGGCAGACATGGTGCGCCTGACCAAGATAAGTAACAGCGAGGGAATAGTTATCACACTGAGCTCTGATGAGAGTTTCAAACCAGAAGTCAAGGAATCCAGCGGTCAGATACAGTATGAGCTGGGCAAGCTTCCTGTGGCATCCTTTGCTAATCTGGATGAGAGTTTTGCAGATGGCAAGATCACGATTAAAAAAACGGTGACCGGAGAGGATAATACAATCACTATTACCCTTCCCTCCTGGATAGAATATGAACTTGGTTCTTTCAACGACAAAAAATATACGCTAAGCATACCCAATTACATAAGCAGTATTACAAAAACCGATTTTGGTTCGGTAGGTGACCGCCTGATAATTCACTCGCTGGGGCCTATCAAGGAACAGACCGGAACTCTAAGCGGGAGCGATCTGGTGATCAAGATACCAGATGTCAAGATAAAGCCGGGATACAAGTTTACCTCCAAAGGGACGCTTTTTAACAGCCTGGAAATGAGTGAAAGCGGCAAGGATGTTCTGCTGACGATAAAGACCAATGATCTTGGCCGGTATAGCTTTGCCAACAGTGGTAGCAATAAAGACTTGAATATAGTACTCATGAAGAAGATGGTGCGGACCGGAGAAAAGGTCGTAGTTCTCGATCCCGGTCATGGTGGAACAGACCCCGGCTCCAGCGGGACTTTTTTGAAGGAAAAAGACGTCAACCTGGCAGTGGCATTGAAAGTAGGTGCCTTGTTACAGCAGAGGGGCATTAAGGTAGAATACACTCGTATTGATGATACTACCATGTCACTGAGTGAAGAGGTGGAAGTGGGTAACGCGATTAATGCCACGGCTTTTGTGGCTATCCATTGTAATTCCAGTACGAATGTGGGGCCTAGCGGCACTGAAACCTATTTTTACGCTCCTCTTGATGTTCCGGAGCTATATATTCAACGCGAAGAGAGGTCTAAGCTGGCTACACTGATCCAAACCAATATGATATCCCGACTTGGATTGGTCGACCGCGGGGTAAAGGATCATCAACCATATTATGTGCTGAACCATACCAACATGCCATCAGCTTTGGTTGAGATCGGTTTTATTAATAATCTTGAAGAAGAGAGACTGTTGGCGCAAGAGGAAATTAGAGATAAAGCAGCTTATGCTATCGCCGATGCTATCCAGGAATGGCTACAGAATCTGTAGAAAATGATAAAAACGAATACAAGAATATAATAATCCGGGTTAACAAAACGACCCGGATTATACATATGGAAAATATTAAAGAGGAGATGTAGTTATCCCCTCTTAGAGTTAGAGTCTATTTGATGGGAATTAGTATCTCGGTAACCAGCTACTCAGGAGGGGTTACCGCAAGATCATTCTAAGACACTCCTTTGCAGCGGTGCGATATTAGTATACGAGCTTACCCCAGGGGTAAGGTCAAGCGATTAAAAATTTAGACGGCTGGATTGAGAGAAAAGGGGGCAGGATTATTGTAGATCTTGCCGAATCTTTGAATAACAAGTATTAACGAATTCACGGGGAGGACAACAGATGAGAGGAATCAATAAAGTAAAAACAGACCAAAAGCTTAGAAGTCTGGTTGTCTTGCTGACGGCAGCATTGCTCTTGGTCATGGTTACTGCCATGACCGGTTGTGTAAAGCCGTCAGAACAGAAGCCATCGGAACAGAAGTCGTCCCAGGTAAAAGCGCCCGGGCAGGTAAAGATACCAGAAAAGGATCAGATCATCCAAGCGGTAAGAGTTCTGCCCGAGGTTACAAAGAACGATGAAGCAGCTATAAGTACTAATCTCAGGATACCGCAGATCAGCGGTATGAAGAATGTAGAAATACAGAAATCTATCAATAAGGCATTGGCCGAGCGGAGCTTACAACTCCTTAGCGAGAACACCCAGGATGCTCGGGCATTCTATGAGGAGACAACAAAGACCGGCGATCATTTCTGGAAGTATGAAATGGTCGTAGATTATACTGTTCACTATAACCAGAATGGCATTCTCAGCCTGACTATCGACAACTACCAGTTCACCGGCGGAGCCCACGGCGGGACGGAGCGGCTGCCCTTCAATATAGATTTAAATACTGGCGAATTCCTGGCATTGCAGGATCTGTTCACTCCAGGTTTTGCCTATCAGAGCATTATTGATGACGAGGTGGGAAAAGAGATCGCCAAATATACGGACGGATTCTTTGAGGGAGAAGAAGGGTTCAACGGTATTGGGGATAATCGTACCTATTACCTGATACCCGGTTATATAGTGGTCTACTTTGCACAATATGAGATAGCGCCATATTCTACTGGTATGCCTGAATTCAAGATCCCGATGGAGAGGTTTGGTGCCAGTATTGACCAGCGTTTGTTAAAGAAATAAACTATTAATAACAAGGCCGGAAGGATGAGAGGATTCTTCCGGCCTCTTCTATCTTACCTGGTTCCTGCGCAGTACCCAGTCACCTAGCTCTACTCCAAGGTGAGCCGCCACCACCGGGCATTTGGCTTTTAATAGGAAAAAGGTTTTATCACCGGCGTGCTGGCAGCCTTCCAGACTTTCATAATTCGCTTGACCCTTGGCGATGACTAGATCTGCCTTTTGATAGTGCTGCTGGAATTTATCGCTGCAAAGCCTCCATTCTACCCCCAGGAAACGATTGCTGGTATGTATCACCGGCACCAGATCTTGCATGCCGCTTTCCCAGGCGTCCTGTTGGGTTGCGTCATTCAATATAGAACCGCCTTTTACGGAATAGACTACTTCTTTGCCCATATGCTGCAGCACCCGGACTAAAGCAGTATCAAATACTATCTCGCCGCTGTTGTCGCCAATAACCAGAATATGCTGGGCTTTTTCCAGACATGCGGTGAATCCCTGCAAAGCGGATGCATCTATATCAGTTTGCAAAACATCCGATAAATTTCCTTCGATATCGTAGTCATACTGGATACCTAGGTCGATGACATTACCGGCCAAGGCCAGCTTTAAGGCAATCATTAGAGCGCCCTCTTCCTCAGGTTCAAAGGCAAAACCATCAAGGATATGCAGGGCATGGCGGTTTGATGCCTGCTTGATCCGGGCAAAAGGATCTTCCACCCCGGCCAGATCATAGCAGCGTAATAATACCAGGCTGGAGTTGTAGCTGGGGGTGCTCTCTGATGATAATAAGACCAGTTCGGTGGTTATCTGTCGCAGTATGGCTTGCTGTTTGTTCTCATCAATATTGGCTTGGCGCAGGGCAGATAAACATTGCACCAGGTAGCAAGGCATGCAGTCGGGTTTAACCTGCACGGATGATACCTCCAAGTAATATTTTTTGTATTTGGAATGTATATAATAAGCAAATGATACCATATTAGATTGTGGTGAGAAAAGTGTCGGCAAGGAAGGGGAGATTAAGATGCAGAAATGTAGAAGAGCTTGCATTTATTACTCGGTTCTGCAAGCCCTTCTACCTGTGTTTTGAAGTACTGTTCATTCAGTACCTCCTTTGGGATATGTTCACCCCTATGTCTCCTTCCTCATTCCGCCTTTCGGGATTATCGTCTTGTTTAGTCGGCAGTTTTGCGTATTTAACGCAATTGAACAACTTCAATTCCGACTTTCCTGTACGATTCACCTTATTGCGTTTCGGTCTGAGTTATGAGGGTGACTCAGGTTGGGAACATCAATCCCTTCCTGGTATTTTTATTATAAATCTGAACCTGTCAGGCGTCAACCAAAATGTCGGAAAATTCGCACAAAGAGAATGTTTTCTTTTTCTCAAGTATACTAATAATCATATTCCTAATTAGTGAACCATTGGGTTACCCTTGTCCTTAATCTATGACAGATTAGAATTAAATGGCTAGCTGTAAAATATTCCACTTTAATGGCATGTAAAAGCTGTTTAGGCATAAGGAGGCAGTAGGACATCATGCATCTATATTTGCTAATGTGGTAAGTTATACCTATCAAACTTGCTGAAAACACTTGACCATGATCCTGGGGGAATCTTTTATTATCGATGAAAGTACGACATGGGGGTGGCAGTATGGCTGCAATTGATTTTAAAAAGGCATTTAAAGAATTATACCAACCGCCCAACCAACCGGTGGTGGTTACCGTTCCCAAGATGAAATTTGTCATGGTCGATGGCGAGGGCTATCCTGGCGGTAATCCTGCTTATGAAGCAGCGATTCAGATCCTGTATGCGTTGTCGTATGGGATCAAGATGATGCCTCGCCAGGGGTTTCAGCCGGAAGGCTATTATGATTATGTAGTACCACCGTTGGAAGGTTTGTGGTGGATTCATGAAGGCGAGGTCTTCTCATTTGAGGATAAGGATAACTGGTTATGGACCATGATGATTCGTCAACCAGATTTTGTGGACGAAGAGATTTTTAACCGGGCCCGCGATGAAGCCGTACGCAAGAAAAAAGCTGCCGGACTTGAGAAGGCGAGGCTGGAGAGTTTCACTGAAGGCCTCTGCCTGCAGGTTATGCATATCGGGCCTTATTCAAGCGAGCCGGCGACGCTTGCCTTGATGGAGAAATACATGGCGGAGAACGGCTATCGGGACACCTTCTACCGAGGAGGTAAGCATCATGAGATCTACCTGTCGGATCCCCGCAAGGCTTCGCCGGATAAATTGAAGACAGTTCTGCGCCAGCCGATAGAAAAGTGTTAGTTAAAAGAAAGGCACCCTTGCGGGTGCCTTAATCATTGGAGAAGGTTAATTAATGCTGATTCGGTAGTTCTCCGGAGGGATCTCCTTAAGCTTGGGCAGATGCACCTTAAGGATTCCGTCGGTGTACTCGGCCTGTACGCCGGCATTGTCGACATTGTCAACATAGAAGCTGCGGCGATAACTGCCGGTCCTTCTCTCCCGGTGAATGTAGTTTTCTTTTTCCTCTTTAAATTCTTCGTTCTTATGAGCAGAGATAGTCAAAGTATTTTCTCTTAGCTCAAGTACTATCTCATCCTTTTTCATGCCGGGAAGCTCAGCTTCAACAATATACTCCTGTTCGGTTTCCTGGATGTCGGCACGAAAACTGGGGGTCAAATCGAAAAAGTCCCGGTCGAAAAACTCTCTCATGAGAGCCCGGCCCAGATCTCCACCCACCAGCTCATCACGTCTTCTTCTAAAAGGCGTCAGATCAAACATGTTATTACCCCCTTCTTAAAGTAGTATTATACACTTAGATTATAAGACAAAGGTCAAATAAAGTCAAATAAATCTATTTGCAATATTATTATGCCCCTCATTTACTATTTTTTGCACAATAAGTGTAAGAGTTTGTATAGGGATAGCGATTGCCGAAGATCAATGATTACTGAAATAATTGAAGTAAAATATTAAAGCTTTCGATGATATTACCATTATAGATATATATTATGGGGGGAGTTTTTATGCGGGAGGTAGTTGTCGTAGGTGGGGCCAGGACCCCAATTGGTGATTTTCTAGGTACACTCAAGGACTTCAGTGCTGTCCAATTGGGGACTATAGCCCTGAAAGCAGCCATGGAGAGGGCTGGTGTAAAACCTGAACAAATCGAAGAAGTAGCGGCCGGACATGTTTATCAGGCGGGTTGTAAGGGAAACCCGGCTCGGCAGGTTACCATCCACGCTGGTTGTCCGGTGGAGACCGTCTCGGTTACCATCAATCAACAGTGCCCTTCATCCATGCGGGCGACCGAGATAGTATCTCAGGAGATCATGCTAGGCAAGATCGATATTGGTGCTGCAGTAGGGCATGAGAGTATGACTAATATTCCATTCCTGCTTCTAAACGCCCGCAAGGGTTACCGCATGGGGGCAGAACGCCTGGAAGACAGCATGATGTATGATGCCTTTATTGACCCCTTTTATAACTACCACGCCGGGGTGACTGCCGAGAACTTGGTCGAAAAGTATGGTATTTCTCGTCAGGAAGCTGATGAATGGGCCCTTATGAGCAACCAGCGCGCCTGCCTGGCCATTTCCGCAGGAAAGTTCAAAGAGGAGATTGTACCGGTAGAGATAACAACTAGAAAGGGAACAGAGCTATTTGACACCGACGAGCATCCTAACCCTAATACTAACCTGGAGGCTCTGGCCAAACTACGCCCGGCCTTCAAAAAGGATGGAATCATTACCGCTGGTAACGCTTCTGCCATAAACGATGGGGGATGTGCCCTAATAATGATGGCCGCAGAAAAAGCGAAGGAATTGGGAATAAAGCCGCTGGCTCGGATAGTTGCCACTGCTTCGGCTTCGGTGGATCCTTCCATCATGGGAATCGGGGTAGTGCCCGTCGTTCGCCGAGCTTTACAATTAGCTCAAATGCGCATAGATGATATCGAACTGTGGGAAATAAATGAAGCTTTTGCTGCTCAGGTCATTGCTTGTAATCGTGAATTGCAAATAGATGTTGATAAGATCAATGTTTTGGGTTCAGGGGTCGCACTGGGCCATCCAGTCGGTATGACCGGAGCCCGTTTGATATTAACCATAATTAATGAAATGCGCAGAACCAAAAAGCAATTTGGATGTGCTACCTTATGTGCTGGCGGAGGTCCGGCTATGGCTACTATATTGGAAGCGCTCTAAGCTCATAATACTCCACAGAAAAGCCATACTAAAAGCTACATATCATCCGATTGGAGGCTTTGAATAATGAGCAAAGAGGACAAATACCCCAATCATCCCAAAGGAGACCGTCCACCGGACCCGTTTGCAGGTTATTCCGAACATTTGCCGGATAAACAGCCAAATAAAGAACCACCTGAATAAAAGGTTTAAATCAACTGAAAGAATAATAAACATACTGCGCCAGGAGGAATTCCGGCGCAGTTGCATTATAGCCAGGAAGATAAGAGACTGGAACCAAAAAGTGTTTAGTAACGTCTGTAGTTTATCAGGAGTATTATGGAAAGGGCGCAAGAATAGAAGCCGTTGTATTGAGTATTCTAAGTGAATCTATGAATTCGCGGGCCGACCAGCGCATCAATAATATGTGTGTGCTGGCGGTTCTTTATTTTTTGGGAGGTGAAGATGATGGTTGTCTATAGTATTATTGAGGGTGTAAGTATGGTAAGGGATAATGTGTGGTCCATTCTGCAGACCAATCAAACTCTGATGGTCAATCTAGCCATCATTTTTACCTTGAATGTTATCAGCACCACGCTGGGTAATCTAAAGACCATGCTTTTGACCAAAGGTGCTGCCACGAGGGCAGTTTACGTTACTACGTTTATTGATGCAATGGTCTGCGCAATTACCTTAAAGTTTATTGCTGATTTCTCAGGGGTCTTTTGTATTCTGGCCTTCGCCCTCGGACGTCTGTGTGGTGTTTACTGGGGTAATCACTTTGAGAAGAAGCTGGCTTTGGGCATTCTCGAGATAAACATATACAAGCATCCCCGGGAGGGTATTGCTCTGGCCGATTCCCTGCGTGAGATGGGCTACTCGGTTACCACTTACCGGGGTCAAGGGATCAACGGCACTGATCGATTGGATCTGACCATAATAATTCCGCGGAGGGAACTGCCAAAATTGCGCGAAGCATTGGGTGACCGGGTCAACATGACAATCAAAGATGTCAGTAAGACCTATGGAAAGATCGGGCAAATACAGACCGATTAGCAGGGGAGATACAACATGTGCGGGCGTTATACCATTACTGTAGATACGGATGAATTATCTGAGCGTTTTGGATGTATTGTGATACAGAAGTCAGAGGGACCGCGCTATAATATGGCCCCTCAGCAAATGGCTCCAGTCGTCATCAATAATCAAGGACAGAATGAAATGCATCTTCTGAAATGGGGACTGGTTCCTTTTTGGGCGAAAGAGAGTTCGATCGGTTCACGCCTGATCAATGCCCGCTGGGAAACCCTGCTGGAGAAGCCAGCATTCAAACATTTGCTGCGGCGTAAGCGTTGCCTGATTCCCGCGGATGGCTACTATGAGTGGCAGAAGCTTGGCGGGGAGAAGCATCCCTACCGGATCATTATGTCCTCACGTGAGGTATTCGGCCTGGCCGGGCTGTGGGATGAATGGATTGGTGCCGATGGAGAAAAGCTGACCACTTATACTATTATCACGACCGATGCAGCACCTGCGGTCAGCAAATTACATGCGCGTATGCCGTTTATACTCCCGCCTGAGAAGGAAGAACAATGGCTGGATGACACGATGAACATGACCGGGCAGGATATCGGAGGCTGGTTGTCTACTTTTAGCCCAGTTGAGGATCTGATAGCTTATCCGGTTTCCCGGCTGGTCAATTCAGTGGCCAACGACAAGCCGGATTGTATAGTCGCAGTTGAATGATTCTGATCGAAACTAACCCCTAAACAGCGGAGATATATGTAGCTCCGCTGTTTTTTTATGTTATTATATCATCAGGCTAATACAAGGACAAAAGACCTAAAAAGAGCAGCAAATAGGGACTAAAGGCCTAATAAAATAACACGAAATATTAATTAGATAAAATGTGTCATATAGTGGATTAATTTGTCGATAATTTCACGTTATGCTGTAACCAGGCAAAGAAACGTTTGCTAAAAGAATCTGGAGGTGGCCTTAAATGTTAGAGGTAGCAAAAAGATTAGTTATCAATGAAGAAGGTCAGGGGATGGCCGAGTATGGATTGATTCTGGCGGGTATTGCGGTAGTAGTAATGGTAGCTATAACTGCATTGGGAGGCAGGCTGACCGGGCTTTTTGACAAAATATTGCCGTAGTGATTGCGGCAAGAAGCCCTACTTGATCAAGTAGGGCTTCTTTTTACTGAAGTATTACTAGCAAGCCACCTGCTGGCAAACGAGAGGGAGATGGTTATGTATCTTGATGGTTGTCTTCTTGTGTTGATAGCTATAGCAGTGTATACGGACCTGAGATACAGACGCATCTCGAATTTGATTATCGGTGGGGGACTGCTTATAGCTTTCTCAGGTCACTATTATACTCAGGGTATTACAGGTCTGGCATTTGGGCTCAAGGGATTGGGAGTAGGTCTGGCCCTTTTGCTCGTCCCATTTTTGCTTGGAGGTATGGGTGCCGGTGATGTTAAATTATTGGGAGTTATTGGAGCCTTCAAAGGCAGCAGCTTTTCGGTTAGTGTTTTTCTATGGATGGCCTTGTGGGGTGGGGCCATGGCGATAGTCCTGCTATTGATCAAAGGCCAACTGGTGGCTACCATCCAACGCCTGGGGCGAGGTCTACTATTGGCTGGAATGGGTGCTGGTTCATTCGGCGATGTTGTCAGCAGGAAAGAATTCAGTATTTATTATCCCTATGCACTGGCGATCGCCCTGGGGGTATTGACGAGTTATTTCAAAGGCTGGTGACTAGATTGGCTGGACTGAGAGGCTTTATCAGAAGAGAGAGGGGGCAGGCTCTGGTTGAAATGGCTCTGGTCATACCAGTGCTGCTTTTGCTTTTGGTTGGAATTTGTGAGTTTGGGCGTATCCTCGGGGCTTACATGGTGATTAACAATCTGGCCCGGGAAGGTGCCAGGTACGGCGTGGTGGGACATAATGACCTGGAGATCGAGAACCAGATACTATCGGAGAGGACCTGGTTGGATGAAGAACGGATAGTCGTATATATAAATCCAGCCTTTGTAGATCGCCGTAAGGGCGAACCCCTGGATATCCAGGTCGATTATTCGGTTGACCTTATGACTCCGGTTTTTTCGCATATATTGCCCAACCCGGTTCCCATCAGCGCCAAATGTGATATGCGGATCGAATAAGTGGCAGGAGGTTATTAATATGAACTCCGGTCTGAAAATATTTAAATCACAAAAGGGTACCGTTGCTGTGTTGATGGCATTCGCCATGGTGTTTTTAGCCGGGTTTACCGCGCTGGTGACCGATGCCGGCTTGATATTTATGAACCAGGGCAGATTGGAGAACGGTTTGGACAGTGCTGTTCTAGCTGGTGCTCAGGAATTACCTGCCAACCCGCAGCTGGCCCTGGATATGGCTCAGCAATATGCTGAGTTGAATGGTATGCAGGAAGGCGAAGCCGACTTTGCGGTGAGTAGTGACTACTGCTCGATAAGTGGTAGCGCCCATCGAAGGGTGGGGATGTTATTCGCCCGAGTCTTAGGAGTCGATCAGGCCAATGTGCGGGCTACAGCACGTGCACAGATAAGCCCAATAGCGTCAGTTAACGGTATAGCTCCCTTTGGAGTATTGGATTACGAATATAATTTTGGGGATGTAGTGGTTCTTAAGGAAGGTGCGGGAGATAACTTCTATGCTGGGTGGTTCGGCGCATTGAGCTTAGGAGGGACGGGGGCGAGTGTTTATCTGCATAATGTTAGATACGGCTATGGCGGTCAGGTCAAAATTGGTGATGTTATCCAGATTGAAGCCGGTAATATGTCAGGGCCTACTAAGAAAGGGATCGAGTACAGGATCAACCAGTGTCAACATACGCCATCCTGCTCGATTTGTGGTTATCTGGATGGGTGTCCCCGCATCATTATAATCCCAATTATTAATATAGAGGAAATAGGCTCAGGAGGACACGTTGTCAGCGTCAGGGTGCTGGGCTTTGGGGCTTTTTTGGTAGACCAGTACGTAGGAAACGGTAATAAGAATGAAATACAGGGATCGTTTATTCGTTATGTCATACCGGGAACCGGCAGTGAGAGTGCGGGAGATTTTGGCTTATATGAAGCCAAGCTGTCTGAATAGACTACGGGCTTTGTTTTATTGATTAGGGGGAATTCAGGTGCTAAAGGGAAGCAGGAAGTATTGGTTTATAGCCGTGATATGCGGCCTGGTCACGGCTATGCTCGCCTATCGTTATATCAGCGATCTGAAGGCCAGCTACAGTCCGCATAATCTGGTACAGGTGGTGGTAGCGCGGGAGAGGATAAACCGGGATACCTTGATAACCCGAAGTCAGGTGAAACTTGCTGCCATACCAGCCCAATATGTTAATGCCACGGTTCCCCACCGGATAGAAAGTGTGCTCGGAAAAACTGCCGCAGCAGATATTCTAGCCGGAGAACAAGTGCTTATGTCCAGGCTGGTGTCTTCAGCCGACAAGAGTGAAAGACTCTCTTATGCAGTTCCAGCGGAGAAAAGAGCAGTATCGATCCCTATCGACAGTATCAGCGGTGTGGCTGGGTACATAAAGGCCGGTGACCGGGTTGATATAGTGGCGACCATTGATGTCCCGACTGATGAGCAGGGCAGTGGGAATGCCAGACCTTTCAGCATACTGACCTTGCAGAATGTAGAAGTACTGGCAGTAGGCGAAAAGCTTGAATTGGCAGATAAGAAGAATAGCGCCGGCAGCAAGTCATTGACCCTGGCAGTGAAAGTCGAGGATGCACTGCCTCTGATCCTGGCTTCTGAGCGGGGCAACCTCAGGCTGCTCCTGCGTTCGCCGGTAGATAAGTCGACCAAAACCTTGCCACCGTTCCAGATCAGGAATCTGCTGGGACCGGCCGGGGTATGATCTGAGTCAGGATGGTGGAGGGAAATATATGAGAAAGATCAAGCTTATTTTGGCCGACCATAATGAACGTTCCAGAAATACCATCAAAGAGCTGATTGAACTGGACGACAGTATGGACATAGTTGCCGAGGCTGTCAATGGGGCTGAAGTGATCGATCAAATCAAAAACATGGATCCACAGGTGGTTATTATGGATCTTAACCTGCCCGAAATCGATGGGTTGGAAACCACTCGCTATATTACCCTTCACTATCCCCGTGTCTCAGTAATCATCATATCTTTGAATGATGAGATAGATTCGATCAAGCGAGCCATGCTCGCCGGGGCCAGAGAGTATCTGGTCAAACCAGTATCTCCCCTGGAGATACATCGGGCGGTGAGACAGGTGGCGGAGCTGGGCAGCAAGCTTCCCGCGGGAAATCCGGAGAACGATCAACCCAGGAAACAAGTTGGCAGTGCCCACCAGATAATCAGTATTTTCGGAACCAAAGGCGGTGTGGGCAAGAGCGTTATCTGCACCAACCTGGCAGTTACAGCGGCCAGGGAGTACCGCAGCCGGGTGGGACTGGTCGATCTGGACATCCAGTTCGGAGATATAAGTATAATGCTGAACCTCAATCCACGCAAAACTTTAGCCGAACTTGCTCAGGAAATTGATGAACCAAAGGTTGATCTATTGGAACAATACCTCTACGAGAGGAACGGGGTCCAGATACTGGCGGCTCCTAACAAACCTGAATTAGCCGAACTGGTTACCCCCATGCATGTGAAGAACGTGCTTGCACTCTCCCGGCAGGTTTTTGATTATACCTTTGTAGATACCCCTTCATTTATTGACGATACGACCCTTGTTGCTCTGGAATCCTCTGATCTTATATTACTGGTTATCACCTTGGAATTACCAGCTATCAAGAACATAAAAAAGGGGATCGAGATCCTGCGCTCCTTGCAGTTATTGGACCGAGCCCGCCTGGTACTCAATCGTTCAACAGGGGTAGCCGGGATCGAGCCGGAAGATGTTGAACGGGTGCTCGGATTACGGATCAGGGCTGAAGTGCCCAGTGACGGCAAACTAGTGGTCAATTCCATAAACCAGGGGATACCCTTCGTCAAGATGAGCCCCCGTGCCCCGATTTCTCGAGGCATTCTATCGGTAATGAAGGCGGTGGATGAAGGATGAAAATGTCTTTACTGAGTAAGCTGCAAAACAACGGCAACAGCGCTGCTGCGGCCGTGGTTTCCTTAAATGAAAGTCCGGCCGAGCGTTTTCAGGACCTGGTTTACGCTATTCACCGTGAAGTCATCAAAGAGATAGGTAATGACTATCCCCTTACTGCCAAAGGGAATCCTCAGGGCAGCATGGAAGAGGGCATACGACAGATGGCCGAAGCCATAATGGATAATGAAGGTTCCTTCTTCAAACGTAATGACCGGGAAGAGATAATCACCCTGGTCCTGGATGAAGTCATGGGCTTTGGCCCGATCACCCCATTGTTAAGAGATGAGAGTGTCTCGGAGATCATGGTGAACGGCCCAGAACAGGTCTATGTTGAGAAACAGGGCAAACTGCAGATGACCAGAACCCGTTTTCGTGATAATGCCCACCTGCTGGCGGTAATTGAAAGGATCATCTCTCCCTTGGGGCGCAGGATCGATGAGAGTATGCCTATGGTGGATGCCCGCCTGCCCGACGGGTCCCGGGTAAATGCCATAATACCGCCCCTGGCTCTGAACGGTTGTGTACTGACCATCCGCAAGTTTTCCTCACATCTACTCGGGGTGGAAGACCTGATCAGGAACAATACGCTTACCCTGCCGATGGCTAAATTCCTGGAGACCTGTGTAAAAGGGAGGTTAAATATCGTAGTCTCTGGAGGTACCGGGGCCGGTAAAACCAGCACCCTAAATATAATTTCGTCCTTTATTCCCAGTGATGATCGTATCATCACTATTGAAGATTCTGCAGAACTTGACCTGAACCAGGAACATGTGATATCCCTGGAGACCCGGCCGCCCAATATCGACGGCAAAGGTGAAATCGGTATCCGCGAATTGGTAAGAAACTCGCTGAGGATGAGGCCCGACCGTATGGTAGTAGGTGAGGTACGGGGCGGGGAAGCTCTGGATATGCTGCAGGCCATGAATACGGGACATGATGGCTCTTTGACCACCGGGCACTCCAATTCTCCACGAGATATGATATCCCGGCTGGAAACCATGGTTCTGATGGCGGGTATGGAATTGCCAGTCCGGGCCATCCGTGAACAGATAGCCTCAGCCGTCGATTTGATCGTGCATCAGAGCCGTCTGCAGGATGGCTCCCGTAAAATCACACAGATCACCGAAGTTTTAGGCATGGAGGGTGAGGTAATCACCCTGCAGGATCTTTTTGTATTTGAACAGGCTGGACTTAATGAACGGGGCCGGGTTAAAGGCCGTCATCGTGCTACCGGCTTGATACCCAAATGCCGGGAAAGGCTAGCCGCCCGGGGAATAAGCCTGCCGGTGGAATACTTCAATTCTGAAGCATAGCGAGAGGAGGGGTGATATGGAACTGATATTATGCCTGGCTGGTTTTGGAATGACGACCAGTATAGTAATGGCCGTGATCAAATCTTTCTCCCGGTACGACACCTATCAGGCCAGATTGGCAGCGCTGGAAGAAAAGGTATCGGAACCGGAGAACGCCGCGAAGGGGCAGAGCCTGATCAAGAAAGTCATTTCCAGTATAGCCCGGCTATTTACGGCCAGGTCCGCGACCCCGGAATTACAATTCCGTTTGTTACGGGCGGGTATCCCCCTGAAAGGTGAAGAGTACTTGACTATTTGGCTGTTGTCGATAGTGTTGCTGCCTGGTGTTATGTACCTGCTGACCTTTAGCCCCTGGGCTATTCCTATAGGAATTCTGGTAGGTATCTTTATGCCGCGCATCTATCTGAAGCAGAAACAGGATGCCCGTCTGCAGGCCTTAAACGGTCAATTGTGCGATGCGCTGGTGACTATGGCCAACGGGCTTCGTGCCGGATTTGGCTTCCAACAAGCCATGGACTCGGTGAAGAAGGAACTGCCTGATCCGATTGCAGCCGAATTTGCCTGGACTTTGCGGGAGATGAATCTGGGCTGCAGTCATGAAGAAGCCCTTTTAAATCTGGGAAAGCGGGTAGGCAGTGATGATCTGGATATGATCATTACCGGAATCATCATACAACGGCAGGTGGGCGGAAATCTGGCTGAGATACTTGAAAATATATCCGGTACTATCCGCGAGAGATCCAGAATCAAGCGCGAGATCAAGGTGCTCACTGCTCAGGGGCGCCTTTCCGGTCTGATTATCGGGCTGCTGCCACTGGTGCTGATCGCGGTGATGCTGCTCATAAATCCTGATTATTTCAATGTTATGATTCGTGACATTCGGGGGATAGTCATGCTGGGAACTGCAGCCGTTCTTGAAATAATAGGTTTTATATTGATCAACAAGATAATCGACATCGACTGGTAAGGGAGCGTTAGCAATGGAATGCGTACTGATCATTCTGGCTTCGGTTACGGTAACAGCGATAATATTGGGAATCATTTATACTCTGAAACGCCAGCAGTTTACGTTGAATGCCCGCCTGGAAGCTATCAATCGTGAAACAGCCCCTGATACGCTGCCTCCCGAACTACAAAAGCCATTAAAGGACCGGGTGAAGGCCATGATATTGCCTTCACTATTAAAGCTTGCCGGGAAAATGCCACGTAATCAACAGGAAATCTATGAACAGAGATTGAAGAATGCGGGAAATCCTCACAATATGGAAGCTGCAACATTTCTTCTATTCAAATACGCAATCCTGGGGATATGCGCTTTGATCGGATTGTTGACGGGTAGTCCGACCGGTTTTGCCGTCTTGATCTTTCTGGGGTTCCTTCTGCCGGAATTATATTTAAAAGGGCAGGAGAAGGCTCGTCGTGAAACAATCCTGCGCAGTTTGCCGGATATACTGGATCTGATCTCTGTCAGTGTCGAGGCGGGTCTTGGTTTTGACGGGGCACTGCAAAAGGTATGTGAAAAATCGCAGGGGCCGCTGAGCGATGAATTCGAACGCAGCCTTCAGGAATTGAATCTGGGCAAACCTCGGAGGGAGGCCTTGCGGGATATGGCAGACCGGGTAAATGTAGATGATGTCAGCACTTTTTTAGCTTCCATCATTCAGGCTGATCAACTGGGGGTCAGTATAACCAATGTTCTGCGGCTGCAGTCACGTCAAGTAAGAAACAACCGACGTATGAAAGCTGAGGAACAAGCCCAGAAGGCACCGGTCAAGATACTCCTGCCGCTGCTGTTATTTATATTTCCCACCATCTTGATCGTATTGCTGGGCCCTGCAGTCATTCAGCTCATGGATGCTTTTTAAATGGAGGAAAGAATATGACCGGCCATATAATCATCATCAATCTTGATACAGGTTTTACCCTGGCTGATACCGCTGTCCGCGCAGCTTCGTTCTTCAAACGTTTACATGGACTGTTGGGGAAGAAAGGGATGCTTCAGGGAGAAGCTCTGGTGCTTACCCCTTGCAGCGCGGTGCATTGTATCGGAATGAGATTTGTAATAGATGTAGTATTCCTTGACAGATCAGGAAGAGTGGTCCATACCATAGAGAGTATGAAGCCGGGTTCTATTGGCCCGGTGATAAAAAATGCGTATTGTGCAATCGAACTGCCGGAAGGACAGATCGAACGCAGCAAGACCAAGTTGGGAGATACTCTGCGAATATGGGATTGATAGAAATCTAATCGATTCCCAGGTTGTCAAGATCTGCCTTCAGTAAAAATTCCAATAATGATCTGGCCTCTTCCAGATTCAGCGTAACGCCCTTTCCCATTCTTTCGTGTCCGGGACCCCATTCTCTGATATCCAGTTTGGGTTTCCTGTCATTCCAACTGATCAGATTCACCTCTTTCTGCCAGCCTTTTGATCCCTGCGACAGGACACCGATGCTTTGTGCAATTTCAAACTTGATGTCGGCCATCCGCTATTCCTCCCCGAAAAAGTAATAATATACCAATGGAATCATAATAACACAAATAATACATGCTTCATATAAGAACATTGAGAGTGCGGGAATTGCTTCGACCAAAGGAATCCGCAACTGAATAATGAAAAACCGCCTGACATATAATATATTATCTTTGCGCGTGGAGGCCGCTTATGACCTATGAAATACAAATCATCACGGCCAGTGACAATCATTATGAACCATTTCTGATGGATCTTAACCAACGTTTGCAATGGATAACCCAACGTGGTTATGTATTCTCGGTTGCTGCCAACGGGATCGAGGACAGCGAATCTATCATGGTAAATGTCAAGATGCAGGGGAAGAATGAAACCGGGGTTTTTCGGCACGAAGACATGGTGTATATCTTTAAACATCAACTGGCCGAAATATTGGCCGAGCATATCATAAATAAATGGGAAGCTGAGTTTTTATGGAAAGAGATACTTCGCAATTGCAGAGGGACCACAAACGAGGAGCGCCAGCAAGTATTTGAAAAATCCAGCAGCTTGATGCGAAAGTGCCATGAAAATGACAGCTTGAATCTCATAATGAACTATGGGCGCAAGAATCGCATAGCTCACCGGCTCTTTGATTTCATGAATGATAATAATCAGATCGTGGTAGAAGGATTTGTTACTTTTTGCTTGCGGGATTATATCAATGAG
This sequence comes from Syntrophomonadaceae bacterium, assembly GCA_012729835.1. GTDB lineage: Bacteria > Bacillota > Syntrophomonadia > Syntrophomonadales > Syntrophomonadaceae > Syntrophomonas_A. Next base: position 23,491 of record JAAYCK010000028.1, on the reverse strand, counting down.
ATGAAATTCTCCGTGGAACTAGCCTGTGAAGAGATGAGGACCCAGAAGGAATATAATGATTTTGTAAATCTGCTGCGATATTTCGTGGACACCCAGACCTCCCGGATCAGGGAAGTAAATCTCATGCTGGGGGATGGCGGCAATTTCCACCTTTGGGATGGGGACGGCAATCAAATTGATGAGCAATTCATGAATTACTATCTGGACGATATGCTTATGGAAGAAATCAGCCTGGATGATGTATTGGTCAGTATATTGATTACCATTGCGCCTCAACATATCATATTGCATAACAGTTCTAATCTGCCTAATACGGATTCCGTACAGATGATACGTAAGGTATTCAAGGAAAGGATCATCGAATGCCGGGGATGTGAGCGCTGTGACGGTACCGGAGTAAGGCCGCTGCATAATTAAATATCTACTTCTGAAGGTGTCCCGCAAGGGGCACCTTTTCTTTTATCTTTGCGATAAGAGAGAGAATTTGATATATTCTTATGGTAATGAAAGCTTATAGTATTAGTTGAAACCTGGTGGATTTGATGTTCGGGAAAATAGTAACTTCAATTCTGTTGCTCGTGCGCCAGTTGAAAAGCTAATACTATACTGGAGGTATTAATATGATACAGGTTAAGCTCAAAGACGGTTCTGTTCGTGAATACCCGGAGGGCATCACCTTACTGCAGGTGGCGGAGGATATCAGCCCCAAGCTGGCAAAAAAGACCGCCATTGCTCTGTGGGATGGCCGTTTAACTGATTTGAATACACAGCCTACTGCCGGGGGAGAACTAGAACTTCTGGGTTTGGATGATCCCAGAACCCTGGAGGTATATCGTCATTCTTCATCCCATGTAATGGCCCAGGCCGTCAAACGGCTCTGGCCTGATACCCGACTGGCTATTGGCCCGGCGATTGACAAGGGTTTTTATTATGATTTTGATAGCGAGTATAGCTTTAATCCTGATGATTTTGCCGCGATCGAAGAGGAGATGGCCAAGATCATCAAGGAGGATTATCCCTTCAACCGGAAGGAGTTAAGTCGAGAAGAAGCCCTGGCCTTTTTCCAGGAAGCGGGGGAGAATTTCAAGGTTGAACTGATCCGGGACCTGCCTGAGGATGCTGTCATCAGCCTTTACCAGCAGGGTGAATTCATCGATCTGTGTGCCGGACCGCATTTGCCCTCTACCGGCATGCTGAAGGCTTATAAATTGATGAGCCTGGCTGGTGCATACTGGCGGGGCAATGAGAAAAACCCCATGTTGCAGAGAATATATGCAACCTCCTTTCCCAAGAAGGCAGCCTTGGATGACTATCTGAACAAGCTGGAAGAAGCTAAAAAACGTGATCATCGCCGTCTGGGCCGGGAGTTGGGTTTATTCGTGCTAGTAGACGAGGGACCGGGTTTCCCCATATTTATGCCCAAGGGCATGGTGCTTCGCAACGAACTGGAGAAGTTCTGGCGGGAAGAACACCATAAAGCCGGGTATCAGGAGATCCGTACCCCTATTATATTGAACCAGGAACTTTGGGAAAGATCCGGTCATTGGGATCATTATAAAAATAATATGTATTTTACTACTATCGACGAAGGGAATTATGCAGTCAAACCCATGAATTGCCCCGGCGGCATGCTGGTTTACAAACAGAACCTGCACAGCTACAAGGAACTGCCCCTGCGCATGGGGGAAATGGGTTTAGTGCACCGGCATGAGATGTCAGGCGTACTGCATGGTTTAATGAGAGTTAGGGCTTTTACCCAGGATGATGCGCATATATTTATGCTGCCTGATCAGATTATCGATGAGATCAAGGGTGTTATGGATCTGGTTGACAAGTTCTACAGCTTGTTTGGTTTTCCTTATCATGTTGAACTATCTACCAGACCGGAAGATTCTATGGGATCGGATGAGGATTGGGAGAAGGCCACAGATGCTCTGCGTCAGGCTTTGGACGAAAAAGGCTTATCCTACAAGATCAATGAAGGCGACGGGGCTTTTTATGGCCCCAAGATAGATTTCCACCTGCAGGATTCGTTGGATCGTACCTGGCAGTGCGGCACCATTCAATTGGATTTTCAGATGCCGGAGAAGTTTGACCTGTCCTATATTGGGGAGGATGGCGAGAAACACCGGCCGGTAATGATCCACCGGGTGGTATTCGGCAGTATCGAGCGTTTTATTGGGATACTTACCGAGCATTTTGCTGGAGCCTTCCCCGCCTGGTTGGCACCGGTACAGGTAAGAGTGCTTCCCATAACCGAACGCAACCATCATTACGCTCTGGAGGTTCTCGATGAACTAAAGAAGGCAGGGCTGCGGGCTGAAATCGATATGCGGAGTGAGAAGATCGGTTATAAGATCCGAGAAGGCCAGCTTCAGAAGATACCTTATCAGCTGGTGCTTGGTGATAAAGAAGAGGAGTCTGCTAACATCGCCGTTCGCCACCGTCAAAAGGGAGATCTGGGCGTGATGGCCCGTACAGAGTTTATAGACATGCTCCGGGAAGAGATTCGGACGAAGGCGCTGTAGAAGTCACCTTATTACTCATATAGATGACATTGCCCATTAAATCTGTGTGTATCTGTGTTAATCTGTGGCTAATTATAGAAATCCCCTTGCAATGGGGTGGTGTTTTGTGTTATTCTATTCCACGGTAATAAGCAGAGGCTCGTCTTCTCACCTTACAACTAGCGTTCGTAAGGTAAATAGCCGACTATAATGCGTTTGCATAACAGCGGATGGTTGTTATTGTCAGTTATCAATGGAGCGAGTTTTTGTAACTCGCTCCATTTTTGTAACTCGCTTTTTATTATTTCAGGAGGTGAAATTCACATCAGTAAGGATTGGCGAATCAATGAAGAAATCCGGGCCCGGGAAATAAGACTGGTCGGAGAAGAGGGTGAGCAGGTAGGGATCATTCCACTGAAGCAAGCTCAAGATATGGCACTGGAAAAAAATCTTGACCTGGTCGAGATCGCTCCCTCGGCGCAGCCGCCGGTTTGTCGTTTGATGGACTATGGCAAGTTCAAATTCGAGCAGAATAAACGAGAAAAGGATGCACGGAAAAAGCAAAAGGTTATTTCCATCAAGGAAGTCAAAATGCGTCCCAATATCGAAGATCATGATTTCCAGGTCAAGGCGAAAAATGCCCGTAAGTTTCTGAGTGCTGGAGATAAGGTCAAAGTGACCATTATGTTCAGGGGCAGGGAGATTACACATGCTGATCTGGGTCAAAAGCTCTCGCTCAAATTTATTGAAGAACTGGCCGATATTAGTAATGTTGAAAAAGCTCCCAAGGTCGAAGGAAGAAACATGACAACCGTCCTTATACCCAAGTTGGATACCGATAAAGACAAGGATAAGAAAACAAAGGAGGAAGCTTAATGCCTAAGATCAAGACTCACCGTGGTGCTGCCAAAAGATTTAAAAAAACGGGCAGTGGTAAAATAAAGCGGTCCAAGGCGTACCATAGCCATCTTCTGGGTGACAAGAGCCCCAAACGAAAGAGAGGATTGCGCAAATCCGGACTCGTCAGCGAACAGGAAACCAAAAATATCACTAGGCTCATCCCCTATTAAGCACACACAGGAGGTAATTACTTATGCCGAGAGTTAAACGTGGTGTAACTACGCATAGAAGACACAAGAAGATATTGAAGCTGGCCAAGGGTTATCGAGGCAGTAAATCAAAACTGTATCGCGTAGCCAATCAACAGGTCATGAAATCAGGCAATTATGCTTACATCCATCGCCGACTGAAGAAAAGAGACTACCGGAAATTATGGATCGCCCGCATCAATGCCGCAGCCCGCAACAATGGTATTTCCTATAGCCGTATGATGCATGGGCTTAAGGTAGCCGGGGTGGATATTAACCGTAAGCTCTTATCCGAATTGGCTATTACCGATCCTAGCGGTTTTACCCAGCTGGCAGAATTGGCTAAGAAAAATTGCTAAGATAAGAAAAATCAAAAGTATGACCTTCGGTCATACTTTTATTTTATTTTCAGGGGTTATAAATGAAAGAGATAACATCAAGAGATAATATGGCCATAAAGCAAGCCATTCGCTTGAAACAGAAAAAGTACCGTCAGAAAGAAGGACGGTATCTCATTGAAGGCCACAAGATGCTCCGGGAGGCACTGATTGGACCGTCTGTCCTGGAGCAGGTATTCTTAACTCGTGCATCGCTTGAATCTGACCAACTACTGGCAGAAGCCATCTATGGAGCCGATTGTTATCTGGTAGATGAACGTTTGCTGGGACTGATATGTGATACTCAAACTCCGCAAGGAGTGGCTGCTCTTGTCCGTATACCTGAATATGATATTAGCTCCTTGCTTAAACCAAACGCTATGCTCTTATTGTTGGACCAGATTCAAGACCCGGGAAACATGGGGACCATTATGAGAACTGCCTGGGGATTCTCCGTAGAGGGGGTTTTACTGACTCCCAATTGTGTAGACCCATTTTGTCCTAAGGCAGTAAGAGCCACTATGGGTGCGATATTCCATGTGCCGGTTAAGGAAGATGTTAGCCTGGAGACCCTCCAAGAGTTCAAGGAGAATGGATTTCAGATAGTGGGCAGCACGCCTGCAGCGGATGAAACGTTATTTGACCAGGATCTTACAGGAGCTAGAATAATTGTGGTCGGAAACGAAAGCCGGGGAATTGGGCCTGATATCCTACAGCTCTGTGATCATCAGTTCAAAATACCATTAAATCCCCGAGTAGATTCTTTGAATGCAGCCATGGCCTGTGCTATAATAGCAGTGGAAGCATTGAGACAGCGGTCTTGAGGACGGTTGTCTTAATAATGCCGCTGTGGTATAATAACTATTGTTTGAGGTCAATCATTACGGAAGGATGGACCTAATATATGACGAGCCAGGCTGAAAGTTTATGGCGTCTCTTTGAAGGATCTGGATGTATTATCTATTATCTTCTCTATAAGATGCTAATCACTCAGTAGAATAACTTGTCATGTGGAGCAGTATAAACTGCAGGTAACTCGTACACCTTAGTGCGAGCTATAATTAACTATTAGATGTAAAATTTCAGGCCGGAGGGCTTGATTTTTTTATACGAAGAAATTACCCTTAAAATATTAATATACTTATGAAAAGCGATGATCAGGACAAGTAGCTTACCAGGTAGCCTTAACAGGGAGGTCGGTGCCATAGGCTGAAAGCACGACCAGGGTGAAGGTTGAAGTGAATTCACCTGGGAGCAGGGGATTGAAATAACAGTAGATCCTGCCGGTTTGCCACCGTTAATGGCAAAGAGTTGAATCAGGGTTTACCTGATTAATTAGGGTGGTACCGCGGAATGCAGATTAGCTTTCGTCCCTCGGGATGAAGGTTTTTATTTTTTCTGCCAGGAAGGATGGGTAAGAATGCTGGAACGCCTGCATGGAATCAAGAAAGAGGTCGATAGCAAGCTGGTTGAGATAGCCAGCATGGCTGAATTGAACGAATTGAAGGTCAGGATCCTGGGGCGTAAGGGTGAGATCACCGGTCTCTTGCGTGGACTCAAGGACCTCACTCAGGAAGAACGGGCTGAATTCGGGAGAGTCGCCAACGAGGTCAAGGAAGAACTGGAACTGGCCATCAATAACAAAAGCGAGGAACTGAAGTCACGTGAACTATTGACCAGGTTGGAGCAGGAGACGATTGATGTGACTTTGCCCGGCCTGCCTCTGGCTAACGGAGGAAAGCACCCATTGACTTTGGTTATGGAAGAGATACGCGAAATCTTCATGGGGATGGGTTTTTCAGTTGCTGAAGGGCCGGAAATCGAATCTGATTACTATAATTTCGAAGCATTAAATATACCAAAGGATCACCCGGCCCGTGACATGCAGGATTCCTTCTATATAACGGAGGAGATTCTGCTCAGGACCCATACCTCGCCCTGTCAGGTAAGAGTTATGGAGAAGATGGCTCCGGAACTGCCGGTAAAGATCATCGTCCCCGGCAAGGTGTACCGCCGCGATGACGATGCTACTCATTCCCCTATGTTCCAGCAGGTAGAGGGCCTTCTGGTGGATCGTAACATAAGCTTCGGCAACCTCAAGGGCACCCTGATGACTTTTGCCCGTCGTATTTTTGGTGATGATCTGCGGGTGAGATATCGGCCCAGCTTCTTTCCTTTTACTGAACCCAGCGCTGAAATGGATATCTCTTGTGTAATGTGCAAAGGAGCGGGATGCCGTGTTTGCTCGCACACAGGTTGGTTGGAGATATTGGGGGCCGGCATGGTCAATCCTAATGTTCTGCGTTATGGCGGTTATGACCCTGAAGAAGTGACTGGTTTTGCTTTTGGTATGGGGATAGAGAGAATCGCTATGTTGAAATACGGGGTAAATGATCTCAGGCTCTTTTTCGATAATGACCGCAGATTCCTGCAACAATTCTAAGGGGTGTTAATATGGGAGTATCTTTAAACTGGTTAAAAGAATATGTTGATTACGATTGGACACCGGAGGAGCTGGCTCACCGCCTGACCATGGCTGGCATAGCCATTGAAGGCGTAGAAGCAGAGGGCGACGATTATATAATGGATCTCGATCTCACTCCTAATCGCGGGGATTGTCTGGGCATGATCAATCTGGCCCGGGAGATAGCAGCTTTAAACGGAAATGCCATTAGAAAGGCGCCGGTGGCCCTGAAGGAGAATGGAGAGAAGATCGAGGACTATATAGCCGTGGAACTGGCTGACGCAGACCTTTGTCGCCGTTATGCTGCCCGGCTGGTCAAGAATGTAGTCATCAGGGAATCTCCCGACTGGATGCAGAAGGCCTTGATCAATTCCGGGATCAGGCCTATCAACAATATTGTTGATATAACCAACTATGTGATGCTGGAGACCAATCAGCCTTTGCACGCCTTCGATTATCACCTGCTGCAGGGTGAAAACAAAAAAATAGTGGTCCGCCGGGCTCGTGCAGGGGAGAAATTTGTCACCCTGGACGAGAGCGAACGTACCCTGGATAATGAGATGCTGGTAATAACCGACAGCCAGCAGGCTATAGCACTGGCTGGTGTTATGGGCGGGTTCAACACTGAGATCAAGACCAATACCCGCGATGTTCTGATAGAGTCCGCCTGGTTTCTCGGCCCTAATATCCGTCGAACTTCACGGCGATTGGCGCTTCGGACTGATTCTTCGCAGCGTTTCGAGAAGGGTAGCGATATCAACGGAGTCATCTATGCATTAGACCGAGCTGCCGCGTTAATGCAGGATCTGGCTGACGGTGAACTAGTAGGCGGCATATGTGATGCTTATCCGGCTCCGGAACCCAACCGGGTGATAACATTACGGCCGGATCGGGTTAATCTATTGCTGGGTACTCAAATAGGAACAGATGATATCAAATCATATCTGGAGAGTCTGACTTTCCCGATTGAGGAAATTGACGGAGTATTAAAGGTGGAGGCGCCATCTTATCGGCCTGACATCACTATGGAAGTAGACCTTATAGAAGAAGTAGCCAGACTATATGGCTATGACAAAATCGAAGCAGTCCTTCCGCTAGGCAATACTACCCAGGGCGGGCTCAACGCGGTACAGAAGTTCCGCGATCGGGTGCGCGTCGAGATGGCCAAGAACCTGAACGAAATCGTTACTTACAGCTTCATCAATCCTGCCCATTTGGACAATCTTAGAATACCATCGGAGGCGCATGAACGGAAAGCTGTGGTGGTAGCTAACCCGTTATCTGAGGAACAGGGCATTATGCGTACTACACTGCTGCCTGGATTACTTGGCACAGCGGCTACCAATCTGGCTCGCAAAAACGAGAATCTAGCATTTTTTGAAATGGGAGCGGTCTTCTATCCATCGGAAGGAAGCCTGCCCCAGGAGAACATGAGATTAGGAGCCATAATAACCGGTACTAACGAGATAAATTGGTTGCATAACAAGGTCAATTATGATTTCTATTATCTAAAAGGGGTAGCGGAGGACCTGTTTAGGCAGATTAATATTATTGATTACAGTTTTGAACCGGTACAGAATGAATCATATCACCCGGGCCGCACCGCCAGAATCCTATCAGGTGATACATTTCTCGGTGTTATTGGTGAAGTGCATCCTACAGTTCTGCAGAACTACGAGATAAAGCCACGCTGCTGTGCCATGGAACTGGATGTCGAGGCCTTATTTGCATGTAGCCAAGGGCAGGTAATGATGCAGGAGATAACCCGTTATCCAGCAGTGGAAAGGGATATGGCAATATTGGTCGAGGCTCCCCGCCAGGCATCTGAAGTACTTTCGGTTATTAAAGAGGCTGGAAGCGAGTATCTGCGCCGGGTTGTGGTCTTTGATCTCTATACTGGAGAACAGGTCCCCGCGGGATATAAAAGTATGGCGCTTCGCTTCCTGTTCCAGGCTTTCGACCGGACCTTGACCGATAATGAGATAAATGAAAGTATGGCGAATATACAAAAGAACCTGGAGACCAAGCTTGAGGCTTCCAGGCGCTAAGCTGCATCGGCTATATATTCGGATCTTAAAACCATGCCCCTTTCATACCTATTATTGTATAATATACTAGGCAGTTTGAAGGGGGTTATATTTTTGTCGACATCACCGCTTGAAAAAATTATGATAGAGATCTCCGTTAAGGGGTGGGGCAGCTACACCGTCCCCGTTGCCAGCACAGCTGATGAACTGGTTGCTGGCCTCGATCCAGTTCCCCAACATAAAGTTGTGGCAATAATTATCGAAAACGAACTCAAAGATTTGCATCACGTGTTTGTCAGCCCCTGCGAAATAGAATTGATAGACCTTTCTAGTGAAGCGGGAATGCGAATCTATCGCCGCAGTATTTCTTTTCTTATGATAAAAGCCTGTCGCGATCTATTCCCTGAACGTATCCTGGTAATAAAGCACAGCATAAATAACGGTTTTCTCTGCGAATTTCTGCACCAGTCCTGCCAGCAGGAGGAGATACCTAAGATAGCCAGGCGCATGAGGGAACTGGTCCATATGGATTTGCCGATCAAAAAAAGCGTAGTCACCAAGGAAGAAGCCCGGGATATTTTTTCCAGACAAGGGCAGCTCGATAAGGTGAAGCTCTTTGAGTTCCGGGATAAGGACCATGTCCATATGAGTGAACTGGATGGTTTTTATGAATATTTCTATGGGTTCATGGTCACTCATACCGGCCTTCTCAGCAGCTTTGACCTGTTTGGTACACCGGCGGGGTTGGTTCTGCAGACCCCGGATAAGACAGAACCGGAGATAATGAAACCGTACCACGAACCGAGTAAGCTGGTGCAGGTATATAAAGAAGCCCGGGAATGGGCGGAGATGCTGGAGGTCCCCCATGTAGCTGCCTTAAATGATATGATCGAATTCGGTGACATTAACGATATGATCCGTATCAATGAGGCTCTGCATGAAAAGAAGATCGCTTCTATTGCTGATATGATCTGTGCCGATCCCCGCATAAGACTGGTTCTAATCGCCGGACCATCTTCCTCCGGCAAGACCACCTTTGCCCAGCGTTTGCTGATCCAGTTGAGGGTTAATGGACGCCGGCCGGTTTCAGTATCCCTGGATAACTATTTTATTGACCGGGAGCTTACTCCCCGCGACGAAACCGGGGAATTTGACTTCGAAGCCTTGGAAGCTCTAAAATTGGATAAATTCAATAATGATCTGGTTGGTTTGATTGCCGGCGATAATGTCGAGATACCGGTCTATAATTTCCGCAATGGATGCTGCGATCCCATTGGAGTGCCCATGCGGGTTCCCGCGGGGGAACCTATCATTATAGAAGGCATTCATGGGCTCAATGACCGCTTGACTGCCAGCATACCGCAGCAGCAAAAGTTCAAGATCTATATCAGTGCCATTACTCAGATAAATATAGATTATTCTAACCGCATACCGACGACTGATAGCCGCCTCATACGGCGTATAGTGCGGGATGCTCGCACCCGCAGCTACGGTGCTCTGGATACGTTGAGAAGATGGCCTTCAGTAAGAAGGGGAGAGGAGAAGAACATCTTTCCTTTTCAGGAGAAGGCGGATGTGATGTTCAATTCTTCGCTGGTTTACGAACTGGCAGTATTGAAGCCACTGGCAGAGCCTTTGTTAAAAGAGATCGATCAATCTCACCCGGAGCATGTTGAGGCCAGACGTTTGCTTAAGTTTCTGAGTTACTTCAGACCGGTAGACGGCATAGCTGTACATCAGAATTCAATACTGCGCGAATTCATGGGGGGAAGCTGCTTTAAGGTGTGAACGGCTTACTAAATGGCATATTCAATATTCCCGCGATAGGATCAGCTGTTTCAGCTTGTGTAAATTATTCCTTAAGCGATTGTAAAAATCAGCCTTAGCAGCTTTTATATTGAGAAACAAAAGTATACGATAGAACTAGTGAACAAATGAAACAAGGAGAACCAGATGCAAGGAAAGATACTGGTGGTAGATGATGAAGAATCACTAGTCCGGCTGATAAGTTACAACCTCAATAAGGAGGGTTTTGTAACGCTACCTGCCTATGACGGCGATCAGGCTTTGCGATTGGTTAAGGAAGAAAACCCTGATTTGATTATCTTGGACTTGATGCTGCCAGGCAAGGACGGGCTGGAGGTTTGCCGACGATTGCGTTCAGATAGAATAAGTACGCCGGTCATTATGCTTACTGCCCGTGATGAAGAGGTGGACAAAATAGTAGGCCTGGAACTGGGAGCTGATGATTACGTAACTAAACCGTTCAGTGTGCGGGAGCTATGCGCCAGGGTCAAAGCGGTCCTGCGCCGGGGGAGGGAAACGCCGGAAAGGGAAGGCCAGGAACGCGAGATCGCCGTGGGCAGCTTTGTTTTACGACCGGACAGCTATCAAATTTACTATAAGGAGAAGCTGCTGGATCTGACCCTTAAGGAATTTGAATTGCTTAGTCTTTTATTACGTAATAATGGCCGGGTTTTAAAAAGGGACTACCTCCTGGAGGTAATATGGAACTTTTCCGATAGTGCCAATACCAGGGTGTTAGACGTCCATATCAGTAAACTCCGGGACAAAATCGAAGAAGATTCAAAGAACCCCCGATATATTAAAACAGTACGCGGGCTGGGTTACAAATTCGAGGAGGGCAGCAATGCTTAGTTCTTTTCGCCGGCGCTTGACCGGAACATATTTACTGGTGATCTTTATAGTACTCGTATTTATCGGTTTATTGATGACATTTGGTCTACGGGCTTATCTGTTCGATAATATCAAAGCCAGCATGCAGCTTGATGGAAAACTGATCGCAGAAAGTATTGCTCTGAATCAGGGTCAGCATAATAATTACTTAACCAGTCTGGCTAAACTGACGGCGGAGGATTCCAATACCCGGGTAACAATAATCGACTCAAGCGGTAAAGTATTGGCCGACTCCGAGTTTGCTCCGAACACGCTGGGCAATCACCAAGACCGTCCCGAGATATTTCAGGCGCTAAAAGGGCAAACCGGGATCGAGACTCGCTTCAGTAACACAGCCATGGCCAAGACCCTGTATGTGGCAGTGCCATTTAAGAGTGCAAGCATTGATGGAGTTGTGAGATTGGCCCAGCCTCTAACCGAGATCGAGACCATGTATCGACAATCCTTGTATCTATTCCTTTTGGCCCTTCTTCTGGGCGGTGCCCTGACTGCCATAATCAGTGTGCGTCTGGCTGACCGCTTCTCACGCCCACTGACTACTATAACCGAAGCAGTACAGGATATGGCAGGCGGCAACCTGAAACGCAGGGTCTTGTGGGATTATGAAGATGAACTAGGGACTTTGTCTACTGCGGTAAATGAGATGGCATCCAGGCTGGACGCCAATATACAGGAGATATCTACAGTAAAGAATCGGCTGGAGATGGTGCTGGACAATACCGTTAATGGCATATTTATGGTGGCGGCCGATGGTCGGGTAACCTATGCTAATCCGGTCGCCATGAGAGTGCTGGGCAGTGACAAGCGGATCATAGGCCGCAAACATTTCGAGGCAGTTGCCAATTATGATTTGCTGAACATAATCGACCAGGTACGCAAGGACGGCTCCCCATACAAAGGGGAATTGATTTTGAATGACCTTGGTGGCAAAATCATTGAGGTGCATGCGGTTCCCATATCAGAAACCGAAGGATTTGTCCCGGCTGGGGTGCTTATGGTATTCAATGATATTAGCGAGTTAAAACGACTGGAACAGGTTCGCAAGGACTTCATTGCTAATATATCGCATGAATTAAAAACACCGGTAGCCAATATCAGCGGATTTGCAGAAACCTTGTTGGCCGAGCAGAGTGAGAATGAACATGTACATGAATTCTCCTCAATTATTTATGGTGAAGCACAGCGGCTGAGGCGCTTGATCGACAGCTTGATCAAGCTCTCTAATTTGGAAACGGGGACCCCGGAATTGAATCTTGTTGAAGTTGATGCCAGGGATCTGGTCAACGAAGTAGTCCGCGTAGCTTTGAAGAGAAATGAGAAGCGAGGATTAAAGATAGAAACCTTCCTCCCTGAACAACCAGTAATGATTAAAGTGGATAGGGATTCAATTGTCCAGGTACTGATCAATTTGACGAAAAACGCCATTGCCTATAATGTGGATAATAAGCCTATCCGGGTAGAATTAAATGAAAATGAGACTGGCGTTAAAATAAGTGTCCAGGACCAGGGAGAGGGCATTCCCGAGAGTGATATCAAGCGGATCTTCGAGCGCTTTTACCGGGTTGATAAGACTCGTTCCCGCAAGACGGGCGGCACCGGATTGGGGCTATCTATTGCAAAGCACCTGGTGGAAAATCACGGAGGAGAAGTCGGCGTAGACAGTAAGGTAGGTGAAGGATCTACCTTCTACTTCACCATCCCACGGCTTTAATAATAGCACATAGGAGTTCGAAATCCGAATGGTTCTTAGCCATTCGGATTTCTTGTCGATGGGAAGAGAGTTGATCTTAATAAAATAGCCCGCAGTGAAAGCATATAGTCTTTAAATATGTCCCCTCCTAATATTTTTGAAGGAAAAGGAAGATTTATAGCGAAATAGTTTATCACACCATCATGAGGGGGAGCCTGTATGGAAGATAAAAATAAAATTACCAAGGTTACCGTCGAGATTTTTAACGAAGAATATGTAGTAAGGGGAGAAGAGAACCCGGACTACATCGATATGCTGGCTACCTATGTCGACCGGCGTATGAAAATGTTTCAAAAAAGGAATCCTAATCTATCTTCGACCAAAATTGCAGTTCTTACAGCTCTGAACCTGGCTGATGAACTTAACAAACTTCAGGAAGACTATGACGAACTGATCAAGAAAATGGAAGAGGAAAAGAAAAACAGGATGGGTTAGTTAATGACCAACCAGGAAGTGGCCAGGATCCTGAGGCAAATAGCAGAAATACTGCAGATAAAAGATGATAATCCTTTCAAAGTAAGGGCCTACCGAAAAGCGGCCGACGCAATATATCACTTCGATGAGGATATCAATGTCTTAAACCAGACCGGGCGAATCGCCGATATTCCGGGGGTAGGGCGAGCTGTTCAGGAGAAAGTTGAAGAACTGCTAAGGACAGGTAGTCTGGCCTATCATGAGAGACTGCTACAGGATGTACCGCTCGGAGTACTCGATATGTTGCACCTTCCCGGCCTGGGACCCAGAACAGTCAGGAATATATATGAACACCTGCGGATAACCAGCCTGGATGAGCTGCTGCAGGCGGCCCAGGAACACCGCCTCCGTGGTTTGGCCGGTGTGGGGGAAAATACTGAAGCTGCCATTATCAAGAGTATAGAAGAACAGAAGCTGAGCCGCGGGAAGGTTACCCTGGGAGAAGCTCTTCCGCTCGCCGAACACCTGCTCAGATACCTGTTAAGTACCAGCCCGGTGCTGGATGGTTCCATTGTCGGCAGTATCCGGCGAGGAAAACCCTTGGTAAGTGATATCGATATCCTGCTGGCTACGCGTCAGCCGGAGAAAGTGGTTTCCCTTATAAATGAATATCCCGGCATAAAACAAGTGACGACTGCTGAGCCGGGACATATCCAGGGACTGCTTTCCGGTAATATGGAATTTGAAATAATTATGGTCGATCCTGATTACTATTACTTCAATCTGGTGCGCACCACCGGATCCAAAGCACATCGTGACACCATCTTTAATCACCAGCACGCCGAGCTTTTTTTCGGTGCCAGAGGAGAAGCTGATATATACCAACGCCTGGGCTTGATTTATGTTGCTCCGGAACTCAGAGAGAATCGGGGTGAGATAGAGTTGGCGAGAACAGGAGGGCTTCCCCACTTATTGAATCTGACGGATATTAGGGGTGATCTGCATACCCATTCCAAATGGAGTGACGGGGCGGAAGGGATCGCTGAAATGGCTGGCAGTGCCATTGCTCTGGGTTATGAGTATATTGCCGTGACCGATCATTCCAAGTCACTTTCTATCAGCGGGGGACTTAATGAAGAGAGATTGAGACTGCAGGGTAAGGAAATAGATGTCTTGCAGGCGGACTTGCCGCTGACCATCCTGAAAGGCATAGAGGTAGATATTATGAAGGATGGGGCACTGGATTTCAGTGACGATGTCCTGGCCGGTTTGGATCTGGTTATAGCTTCGGTGCATAGTAACTTCAAGCTGGACAAGGTTCAGCAGACAGAACGCTTAATAAGGGCTATACAGAATCCTCATGTTGACATTATAGGCCATTTGAGCGGCCGTCTTTTAAACCGTCGTTACGGCTACGAATTGGACATCTTGAGAATAATCGAGGCAGCAGCTGAATACAAAACTATTCTGGAGATAAACGCTCACCCCGATCGTCTGGATATCGACGAAGAAACAGCCAGGCTAGCCAAAGGGTACGGTGTTAAGATGGTCATCAATACTGATGCTCATCATCGTGTAGATTTGAGTTTGATGCGTTATGGGGTCATGAATGCCCGCCGGGGTTGGTTAGAACCGGCTGATGTCGTGAATACATGGAACAAGGACCGCCTATTCGAGTATCTCTCATCACGCCGGAGTTAACATCTGGTCTTATTTGCCTTCCAAATACTCAACGCTTAGTTTATCCATGACTAATTGAAGAATAAAGCAGCTAAAACTGGCCGAATACTAATTCAACGAACCGTGATTCTGGAGGAAGTAGCGTATGTTGAGTTTTGTAGTCAGGGCAGCAGTCATGTATTTTATGGCTCTGGTAATGGTGCGCCTGCTGGGTAAAAGGGCCTTGGGAGAACTAGGGCCTTTCGATTTTGTGGTGATGACCGGCGTCGGACATACCGTAGTCTCTATTGCCCTGGATAAATCTATTCCATTTTATGAAGGTATAATAATCCTATCCACATTGGCGGTATTGGAATATATCATGAGTTATCTGTCGCTCAAGAACCAGACTTTATCTAATTTAATAACTGGCAAACCAGTTGTGCTTATTGATAATGGCCGTATCATCAAGGAAAATCTGGCCCGGGAAAAATTTAATGTGGACGATCTTTTCCAAGAACTTCGCAAACAGGGGATACGGGATATCGATGAGGTGGAAAAAGGAGTTCTGGAATCTTGCGGAGGATTCAGCGTTATAATCAGGGAAGATGATGAACCGGTATCACGGCGGGATCTGGGTTTAAAATCTGTTGAACGCAGCCGGATACTTACAGTTGGCGATATATCACGTAAAGACTTCTTTGCCAGCCAGCACGAGGAATCATACCAGGAAGCAGGCCTGGATCTTACCGGAACATTAAAAGGGATAGAGCAGAGTCTTAATAATCTGCTCGACAGGATGACGGTTATGGAAGCGATAGTAAAAAAGGAAGCTGAACCCAAGCTTTAATAACCAAGCGATGGCTTATTAAAGCATTAGCCAGGGGAAAGGTAATTATCTTCGCTGGTTGAGGTCTGTGGTATAATATTACTGTTTTTAGCTGATTTTGTGGAGGTCGCCATGGAATTATTGGCTCCAGCGGGCAGCTGGGAGGCATTTATTGCTGCTATAGAAAACGGCGCTGATGCGGTATATCTCGGAGGACAAGATTATAGTGCCCGGAAATCAGCCGCCAACTTTACGTTGGGAGAGATCAGCCGGGCAGTGGAGTATGCTCATTTACGCCGACGGAAAGTGCTGGTGACCGTAAACACATTAATTGACAATAGTGAGTTTGAATCGGCTCTGGATTTTGTTGCAGAATTATACCAGCAAAATATAGATGCCGTGATCGTACAGGACCTGGGATTGATGCATGCCATCCGGCAGCTGTTCCCGGCTTTGAAGATACATGCCAGCACCCAAATGACGGTACATAATCTCGCCGGAATCCAATTCCTGCAGGAACAGGGGGTTGCCCGGGTAGTCCTGGCTCGGGAAATGAATCTTTCTGAGATTGCCAGACTAGGCTCTCAGGCACAGGGTGTAGAACTAGAAGTATTCATACATGGCGCCTTATGCTATTCTTTTTCGGGGCAGTGCCTCTTCAGCAGTATTGTTGGAGGCCGCAGCGGAAACCGCGGTCGTTGCGCACAGCCCTGCCGCATGTCCTACGATTTGCTTTCAGGACAGGATAAGCCAGAGGCACAAGGTTATTTGCTTAGTCCGGCTGATCTCTGCCTGATCGATATGTTGCCTGCATTACGCGAGGCGGGGATTACTTCCCTTAAGATTGAAGGTCGCATGAAAAGGCCGGAATATGTAGCAGTAGTAACCCAGGCCTATCGTGAGGTCTTGGATTTGGAGTATAGTGATAATCGCCAGGTAAGGGCTGATGCGCGAAAACGTCTTCTGAAAATATTTAACCGCAATTTTTCTACTGGTTTTCTGCAGGATGCACAGACCGGGTTTCTAAGTACGCAAAAACCTAATAATCGGGGAGTGTTACTCGGCAGGGTTGTGAGTCAGGAAGCTTCATTCAGCACCAGGATCAAATTGGTGGATGAACTTAACATCGGGGATGGACTTGAAATATGGGTAGCTCGCGGAAAATCACCGGCTTTCGTAGTAAACGATATCCAGGCAGAGGGCAGGAGCGTACCAAGTGCTGCTGCGGGGCAAACCGTTGAAGTTGAAGCTAATGGCCGGGCTTCGATTGGTGATCGGGTATTCAAAACCCATGATGAAGTGTTACTATCTGGTGCCGCTGCAACCATTAAAGAAAACCAGACCAACAAGATAGCGGTAGATGCCCGGGTCATTATGCATGAGGGCATGCCTCTGGAGTTAATGCTTAGTGATGAAAGGCAAAACTCTGCCAGGGTCATCGGACAGACAGCCGCCCAAAGTGCCTCCAAACACCCGTTGGATACTGACGTCTTGCGGGACAAGGTCGGTCGTCTGGGAAATACCGTATTCTGGTTGAGGGATCTCGTCCTGGATAGTGAAGGTGACTTAATGATACCCTTCAGTGAGCTCAACGAACTACGCCGACAGGCAGTTGACGAATTGATAGATTCCAACCTGGGAAAATACTCACTGCCGAAACTGGAGGTAGCCTCGTTTAGGGACAAGAAAGCAGAATACCTGGGTAGAAACTACAACAATAATCGGAAACAGATATCGGTAAAAACCAAGTTGCCTAAGCTCAGTATAGTGGTCAGCGGAATAAATGAGGCCTATACTGCGATCAGAAGCGGAGCTGATCATATATATTTAGCCCTGGAGGCGATAGGGAATAAGACATTACGGCCAGGTGAGTGGGGAGAATTGACCGCATATGCTCAGCGCTATAACAGCCGGATTACGCCTGCGCTGCCTCGGGTTCAAATGCCCGGTGAAGAAGACGATTGGGAACATTTGCTCAAGCCGCTGCCAGAAGAAATGTTGGTTGGTAATCTGGGGGCTATTAAATGGTGTCGGGATCGCGGGATAAAGGTAAGGACTGACTACAGCCTGAATGTTTTTAATCAATACACCCTGTCCAGTCTTTTAGAGATGGGGGTGGAGGGTGCCTGCCTGTCGCCGGAACTATCGTTTACGCAGCTTGAAAACTTTGGACCGCTGGGGCGATGTGAGATTGTGATTCATGGCGAATTGATCATAATGGTTTCACGTTATTGTATGTTGAAAGGCGTATTAGGCCAATCGGAGGGCACCTGTCCTCGCTTTTGCCGTCAAAAGGAATATGAGCTAAGAGACAGTAAAGGCTATCAATTTCCGATAGCGGGCGACGATTACTGCCGATTCTATATCTTCAATTCCCGCACCCTGTGTATGGTTGATGAAATACCCAGGCTTATGCAACTGGGGGTGCAGAGTATGAGGATCGAAGCCCGAAGAAGTAAAGAGAAGCAAGTTGAGAACTGGGTGAGTATCTACCGTGAGGTGCTGGACGTGATAGCAGCGGGTAAAAAACCTGATTTGTCATGGTATGAGAAACAGCTGGCGGCGGCTAGCAGTTCACTTTTTTCAAAGTATCATTATCATCGTGGCATATTGGATAAATAGTGGGAGCAGGGAATGGATCAGAAGACATTAAACAAACTTGAATTTAACAAGATAAAAGATATACTGTCTTCCTTAGTAAGATTTGAAGGCGGTATGCGCAAAGTTTGGGAATTGGAGCCTTCCGGTAATCTGGATACAGTAAAACTGTGGCTGGATGAGACCGAGGAGGCTATGGAACGGCTGCGCTTTGGCGAACCAGGTTTTCTCAGCGGGCTAAAAATACTTGATTCGCACCTGGCCAGGGTCAGATCGGGCGGAATGCTGTCTGCCGGGGAATTAAGGGATATTTACCGCTGTCTGGCTGCTAGCCGCCAGGCGGTAAGCTATACCAGCGGGAAGAAACTGAACCGTCTCGGGCAATTAACTAACGGCTTGGAAGTAAATACCGACCTTGAACGTAAGTTGCATGATGCTATTACTGATGAGGGAGAGTTGCGCGATGATGCCTCGGCGGCATTGAAGTCGATCAGAAGCCAGATAAATACTCTTCGAATCCGCATTAAGGATTATCTACAGGCTTTTATTCGTTCAACCAATAACCAGAAATACTTACAGGAAGCTTTGATCACTGAACGCGACGGGCGCTATGTGGTACCGGTTCGCCAGGAATATCGTTATGAGGTACGCGGGATCGTACATGATGAGTCATCCAGCGGAGCTACAGTTTTTATTGAACCGCTCCCGGTGGTCGAGCAGAATAACCGGATCCGTAGCCTGCAGATGGAGGAGAAGCGGGAAATTGAGAAGATACTCCGTGAACTGACTCTGGCGGTAGCCATTTTTATTGATGAGATCGAGTATAACATCAAAGTATTGTCGGAACTGGATCTTATAATGGCTCGTGCCAGTCTGGCCTACAAGATGAATGCCTATAGGCCGGAGGTAAACAACCGCGGCATCATAGAAATCAACCGCGCCCGTCATCCTTTATTGGGGCCGGATGCTGTGCCAGTGAACATCGAACTCGGTAAAAGCTTTGATACTTTGGTTATCACCGGTCCCAATACCGGCGGCAAAACTGTAGTATTAAAGACATTTGGGCTGCTGACCATTATGGCCATGAGCGGCCTATTTATACCCGCGCGGGAGAATAGCCGTATTTCTGTCTTTAAATCTATCTACGTTGATATTGGTGACGAACAAAGCATAGAACAATCGCTTTCCACCTTTTCATCCCACATGAAAAACATTATTTCGATACTTAACAAGGCCAATGACCAATCATTGGTTCTCTTAGATGAACTGGGTGCCGGTACTGATCCGACTGAGGGTGCGGCACTGGGGCGGGTCATCCTTGAAGATATGCGCAAAAAGAAAGCCAAGGTAGTGGTGACTACGCATCAAAGCGAACTGAAGAACTATGCCTTCGGACATGAGCGAGTACAAAATGCCTGCGTAGAGTTTGACCCGGTTAGTCTGAGCCCGACTTATGAACTTTCGATCGGTATGCCGGGTCAGAGTAATGCGCTGGCTATTGCTGCCCGTTTGGGATTGAAGAAGGATCTGGTCAACGAGGCTCGCCGATTAATCCCCGAGAACGAAATGGAGATCGGCAACATGCTGCGGCAGCTGAAAGAGAGCCGCATGGAATTTGATAATTTGAGTCGTGAACTTGAAACTCGGCGGCAGGAATTGATTGAAGAACGGAAGCTTTTTGACCAGGAACGTGAAGAGTATATTCGCGAGCAGGAAGAAATAGTGCAGCGGATTAGGTCAGAAGCCAATACCTATCTAAAAGAGATAAAAGCTGAAGCCGGAGAAGTAGTGGAGGAGTTGCGAGAGCTCATAAAAGATCGGGAGAAACCTCCCAAGTGGCATGAAATCGAGCAGAAGAGGCAGCGCCTCAAAAAAATGCCCAGTTTTGATCCGGAATCAACCGGCAGGAATATCGGTGGGGCTCAGAACATCAAAGCTGGTGACTTTGTAACAATTAAAGAGATTAATCAAAAGGGATACGTTCTTGACGGACCAAATCAGCAGGGCGAAGTCATGGTACAGGCCGGGATAATGCGTTTGAGTGTTAAAGTGGAACACTTGGTAAAGGGAGATTCTCCAGAAGAAAGGGCTTATCGGCATCGCAATGAGACTTTTCTCGAGAAAGTAGGGCATATATCCAAAGAAATTGATGTCCGGGGACATGTGGTAGATGATGCTCTGTTTGAGATTGATAAATACCTGGAAGATGCCAACCTAGTAGGGCTTACGTCAGTTGCCATCATTCATGGTAAGGGGACAGGAGCTTTAAGGCGCGCGGTCAGAGACTATCTCAGGGATCATCGTTATGTCAAGGCTTTCCGAGATGGAATGATGGCCGAGGGTGGCCATGGAGTAACCATAGTCGAATTGAGATAATCGGGGCTGCTATTAGTACTTAAAGACCATGACAATATATGATTATTGCAATAATATAATTGCCAATAGCGAAGGGTCAGGAAAATATCCTGACCCTATATTTATAGCCTGGGTTAGTTGATTATGTTATCGATCACATCCCGGGGGGTTTTGGCTCGAAGCTGATGATCAGAGAGACCGCAGCCAGGAATGTCTTTGCCAGGCGGGAGGTCTACCTTTTGAACAAATTCGTCTGGGCATCCTCCGGCCTGTAAGGTGCCGGGAAGTAAGGCTTTGAATATGCGGCCGCCATGACGAGGATCGGTGCAAATGTATACCTCGCCACCAGTGGTAGCCTCATAATCGTTATTTGGTTTTTGCAGCAACGGAGCCTCTATATGGATATCGCATTTCTGGGTTGGTGGTTGTTCCTCACTAATGCTGTTCTCGCTTTTGTAGCTTGCCCATAGCAGAGGATATGGACAATACTTACCGGCTAACAAGCCGGAATCAGGACAAATATAAATTGACTGATGTTTGTCACAGGTTCCTTCAGGTGCCCCATACTTCGTGCAATAATCGCTTATAATGCTATCTGCTGGACAGAAATCAGAGGGAAGTTTACCTGACAATGAGCATACGGATACCCGGTATATGCCGGAAGGCATGACCATCGGTTTGGTGTTATGGCCCTGCTGAGCTTTAGTCATAATTAGCCGAAAAACCTTGGCTGGATAGCCGCCGCCTACCTGTTTGCTCATGGCGTAGTTTTTATCATAGCCCATCCATACAGACATGGAGAAAGCTGGAGTAAATCCACAGAACCAGACATTGTTGCTTTCTTCTGATGTGCCAGTTTTACCTGCTGTATAGACCCCGGGGACCGCAGCAGCGGTACCAGTACCTCCGGTTACTACTCCACGCAGCAGATCACTCATCAGCCATGCGGTCTGCAGCCGCATTACTCGATTGTAGCTAGGCTTGGCCGTATAGATGACCACTCCGTCAGCATCGATGATTTTTCTTATCAGGTGAGGTTTGGCATATACACCGCCGTTGGCGATAGTACCAAAGGCAGCCGACATCTGCACAGGTGTGACACCGTAGGTAAGGCCCCCCAGAGACAGCGGAGCCAGAGCCAAATCGTTTTTGCCCGGGGTATCGGTTACACTTAATCCCATAGACTTGGCAAAATCGAAGCTTTTCCTGATTCCTATCTTATCGACCATCTGGACAGCATAGGTGTTTATAGATTGCTGCACCCCTGTGCGCATGGTGATAGGACCGCGGAAGGAGCCATCATAGTTTTGGGGGCTCCAAACGGTGCCTCCGGCTTGAAATGATATCGGTGCATCATCCAGCACATAAAACGGCATGATTCCGGATTCCAGGGCCGGGGAATAAACAGCAATGGGCTTGATAGCAGAACCAGGCTGGCGGTGAGCGTTTATCGCCCGGTTGAAACCTCTCTGCACGGTGTAGTTTCTGCCGCCCATTAAAGCTTTTACTTCACCGGTGCGGTAATCGGAAAGAACCATAGCGGATTGAACTATTTCTCCACCTTTGCTTTCAGCAGGGAAATTGGCTGAGTCGGCGTAGACTTCCTCAGCGTAGCTCTGTACATCAGGATCCAGGGCGGTATAGATCTGCAGGCCTGATCGGTAGATGGCATCGTTGGGATTGTTGTATAAATCGGTTTTGTTAATAATTGCGACCGCTTCATCTACTACCGCATCTAAGTAATAACCGTAACGCACATTACCGCTTACAGACTTTTTGAAATGTAGAGGGGCATCACTGGCGGTAGCAGCAGTATCACCGTCAATATAACCACAATGCACCATGCTGTTTAATACCTGTTGTTGGCGCTGTTTGGCCAGATCAAAGTGTTGGAAGGGATCGTAGGCATTGGGGCTTTGTGGCAGACCAGCCAACAGGGCGCATTCTTCGAGGGTCAACTTTTTGGCGTCCTTGCCGAAAAAGGTATTGGCTGCAGCCTGAACACCGTAGGCTCCTGATCCGAAATAGATCTTGTTCATATACATACAGATTATTTCATCTTTAGAATAAGTAGCTTCTAGTTTAAAGGCCAGTATGATCTCTTTCAGTTTTCGCTCCCAGCGCTTATCGAAAGAAAGAAAGGCGTTGCGAGCCAGTTGCTGGGTGATACTGCTGGCGCCTTGCCCGGTCATATCCCCTGATTGTACGTTTCTGAAAAAGGCCCGGGCTATACCACGGAAGTTTACGCCGTGGTGATCATAAAAATTCTGGTCTTCAATAGCTACGAAGGCCTGAACTAAATCCGGCGGGACCTGATCGAGATCAATCTGGGTGCGGTTTTCTTCAGCGTGCAGACTGGACACAGCCTTGTCGTTCTGATCATAAATTATACTGCTGGTCATGCCGGTCAGCTGCTGGGGGTCCCATTTGGGAAGTGTAGATGCCGCGAAAACGAACATGCCTACAGCCATACCAGCCAATATAAGAAAGATCAGCGATAAAACGTATAATACATTCTTTTTATCAATATTTATCTTCCGGAACTTTTTAGTTTTTTTTGTGGCCATCTTAGGCAAGCCCTCCCGAGAATACTATTAGCTTATTAGACAAACCCACTACTAATTCCTGCTTGTACAATAATACTATGCTGAGATCCCGTATAATATATATACAAGCTAATTGTTCTAATTATTGCACATCATTTCGGGCTTGTGCTATCATTTGTT
>JAAYCK010000003.1 GCA_012729835.1 Syntrophomonadaceae bacterium | reverse complement strand
GCGGGTTGTAAATCTATCGAACATCAAATCGAATTTGGTGTCAATGTCATCTATTTCGAAGGTTCCATCATCATATATTAAGCTATACCCAACAAATTCAACGAAAGGCTCTGCTAAAGTAAATTCTATAGTTGTTAACGGTACAGTAAAGGATATTTTGAAAGCTGAACCAACATTTTGCGACCAAATCAAATTTTTATTGGTTGCGTTAGCTGGGACCACTGTAGCTTTATAGGTTGTATTTACAGCATTTCTATTAGACAAAGTTAAGGTTGGATCTGGTGTTATAGTAATGCTCTGGACTGGTACATAGGTATTACTGGCAGTAGACTCTATGATGGAAGTAGTCGATTTACCAGTTCGACTTAACAAGGAAGTTTGCATACTGATACTGGTTGGCATTTTCGGGTGCTTCACAATGATGTTAACATCTATTAGACGTCTGCTGCTTTCTTCATCATTGCGTGTGTCATTAAAAAGCTGTTTATCTCCAGGTATGATATAGGATACAACAGTTTGCCAGTTATCGATATCCAGACTGACTACTTCGCTGGCATTCTCAGTAGAAGCAAAACCCCTTTGTATATCTATACCATTAAGGCGGTAAGAAGTTTTGGTGAATACTTTGGTTAGTACAGAGGAATTATCGGCAGAAGGTGCTTCCCGGGATGAATAAACATTCATTTCCTTACCTTCATTTGATATAGCTATGGCCTTGGTAGAACTATTGGGAGCAGAAGCTGAGCGAATATCTTTTTCCATTTGCAGAAAAAACAGATCGATTTCCTGCAGAACAGCGCTGCGAGTATCGGCCAGGGCATAACTTGTTTGTGTGTAATGGAAGAATTGGAATGCTCCTGCCATGGCTACGCCCAGAAGGGCTAAAACTACCAGCAATTCTACTAAAGTAAAACCTTTTTGTTTTTTGGATTTATTCCCCATAACCTGCATATTAATTGCCCTCCCGTGTTAATTAACTTCTCATGGTGTAGTAACTCCTGATGGTAAATTAAATCTGCCGCGCAGGTAATCATTGACCAATTGCATATTAGCTTCATTCAAAGTAGTATCGTAAATCATAACTGCTGCTATTGAACCGGAATAACTGGCATTGATATCCCACACTCCCACACCAGGTCCCCCAATGTGTATCGGTGTAAAAATACTTCCAGATCTGGTGGATTGATACCCTGTTGTTTGCTGGACACTATTTATATAGATAGATGGCTGTTTTTCATAATATTTTACAGCTATGACACGCCAGGGTGCCATATTGCCTGTGAATAAAGCAGTAGCAGGTAAAAAACCATCTGCGTGTTCATAGTTTGAGATACCATTTGTTCCAAGTGATAAGCCTTGCCCGGCATGGGATTTGCCATCTCCGCCCTGACCGCCTCCCCATTCAGGCCATAATAAGTAGTATTGGCCTGAAGTACCAGTGATTCCTGTATCCGAGGGTTCGTCTGGCTGGACAATGGTTTGATTGGCATCTGGTTTTGCCATAATGAATATGGTGAAATTGTCAGCACATTTGCTCGCAGGAGCAATTTCCAGCATCTGATGATGGGTCCTGTCAAATGTTATCCAGGTCAGATTGTCAGTCGCATTACCGTTGATAACAGGCTGTCGTGCCATATCTGCTGGTGCTGTGGCATGATTATTCTTGCCGCTTTGGTCCAGCCATTTGGTCACATGTTTAACATTATCACTGGTCTCATATGTATCAACATAAACAGTTCCGAGAGATGGATTATTGATCATTGTAGGGTCAAGAATCATATGGGTTTTAAGCAGTGAATTATTCAGAGTAAAATGCCCGACATCCAATACAGCAGTTTCTTTTGCTTGAAGAGTACCATCCCAAGCAGAAGCGCCCAGCCTTGGTTTGGGAAGTTCATTATCCGCCATATCGTATTCTTTATATGCTCTGTAGGTACTGCTGTCCAAAACATCCGTCAGTTTTATCGAATAATGACCGCCCGGCCATAAATTACCCAGCAGGGAATCAGGGAGGGAACCGTTAACAAAACTATTAGCACTGAACTCTATCTGCGGAAAAAGTTTGGTATAAGGGTCATTAGACCAACTTAACTCGATAATGCCATTTCCAACAATATTATGGTTGGTTTCGTTTTTTAATCTCAGGCTTATCCTGGCTGGATAGTCAACAAAGAAGTCTACTTCGGTAGTCTGTTTATCAAAGACTTCAAT